>CAYMRD010000006.1:144107-146682 GCA_964392775.1 uncultured Bifidobacteriaceae bacterium | reverse complement strand
AATAATAGAAAGATATATCAAGCTCATTTGGATTTGTCATAGAAATCGACATGACACCCACGCGCGCATTTGAATAAATTTCGAATATTGAATTTCGAATAATAAACTTTAGAGCTCAAACTCTAACTTCAAACCTCTAACCTATAACTTCAAAAATAAATTACGAAAATCAGATACTAAATTCAGAATACTCTGCTTAGAACTTAACTTCGAACCTCAAACCCCGAACCTCAAACCTTGAACAAATGAACATCCTCATCCTAACCCAATACTACCCCCCCGAAACCGGTGCTCCGCAAAACAGATTGCATTCACTAGCTTCCTACTTGTCTGATTTTGGTGCCGAGGTGACCATTTTAACAGCTATGCCAAACTATCCTCAGGGTGCAATTCAAACAGCCTACAAAGGCAAATGGTTTTGCAAAGAGAAAGATGGCGCAACTATAGTTTACCGCAGTTGGATTTACGTGAGTAAAAGCAAAAGTGTAGTTGCCCGGCTGCTCAATTATTTTTCGTTTGTATGCACTGCCTTGTTTGTTGGATTGTTCCGCATCTCGCGTCACGACATCATTATCTGTGAATCACCTCCTTTGTTTTTAGGTATTACGGCTCTTTTACTCAAGTGGATCAAAAGCAGTAAACTGGTATTTAATGTGAGTGATTTATGGCCCGAAAGTGCCGAGAAACTCAATATCATAAACAACCGTTTGTTGCTGAATACTTCGTATGCTTTGGAACGTGTGCTTTACAAAAATGCAAACCTCGTAAGCGGACAAACACAGGGCATTATTGATAATATCAACCACCGTTATCCCAATACACCTTTACACTTATTGCGCAATGGAATCGACATTCATCAGTTTAGTGCAACCGGAAACCGTGAGGTTTTTAGACGTCAGCACCAGTTTAAAGCTGATGATTTTGTGATTACCTATGCGGGTATCATCGGACATGCACAAGGACTGGATATTTTACTGGATGCCGCTTTATTATTGCAACAACAACCTCAGATACAATTTGCAATGGTGGGCGATGGCCCTGAGAAACAACGACTGGTAAAACGCGCACAGGAAATGAACCTAAGCAATATTCATTTTATGGATTCGGTTCCCCGCTCTCAAATGCCGGATGTAATTGCGGCCTGTGATTGTTATGTGACACCCTTGCGTAAAAACGATTTGTTTTTGGGAGCGATTCCTTCTAAAATTTTTGAACCGTTGTTTTATGGAAAGCCCGTTATTATGGGAGTAGATGGCGAAGCCAAAACCTTATTTGTAGAACAGGGAAAATGTGCCCTGCATTTTGAACCGGAGAACACTGAACAACTTGTTCAAGCCATTCTTAAGTTATCAAATGATAAACAACTGTACCAACAATTAGGAGCCAACGGAAAACAATTTGTTTCTGAAAACTTTAACCGTAAACAACTAGCACTTCAATTTTGGAATCGCATACAAACCTTATGATACCTAAAACAGCTACTCATCAAGATCTCCCTTTAATTGCACGTTGCCATATTGCAGCATTTCCTAATTCTATTACGTCCCTGTTCGGAGTTCCATTTGTGGCACACATGCTCGAATGGTATTTGAGCGCACCCAATAAATTTTTATTTTGGATAGAAGAAGAAGACGGTAATTGCATTGGCTACTGTGGTGGCTTTGTAATGGATGGAAGCGATGCCTACGGATCGGCCAGCGGCATGACACAATTCGGATTCAGTGCTGCTGTAAAAATCATGTTGCGCAAACCATGGTTGTTTTTCCATCCTGAAATCAGAGCGCGCTATCCGTTTATTTTCACCAACGTCAAACGCAGGCTAAAAAAAATAATTGGCATACACGAAAAACCAATCCCCACAACTCCCCCATCCAACCAAAATTCAAACAGCCATACCATACCTGCCGGACTTGTTGTAATTGGTGTACAGCCCAGTCACCATAAAAAAGGCATCGGCTCTATCCTTCAACAAGAGTTTGAACGTATTGCCCGCTCTAAAGGAGCAACCCTCATGCAACTTTCTGTTCGCAAAGAAAATTCCCAAGCTATTTCCTCTTACCAGCGCAACGGCTGGAGCATTACAGAAGACCAACGCATTTCGTATTTGATGACAAAAGATGTGAACAGATGATAGTTTATGGTCAATCGTCAGTAACCTGCGCTGTCTTAGCTTGGGGCATATCGAGAACTTGTTTACGGTTAGCTAAACGCTTATAGAGGCAAAATGCTTGCGCCACAAACCCGCCACTCGAAATGACTTATACTCTTCACTGATAACAGTGCCATGTCGCGGGCTTTCCTCACACTGCGAGCTTTAGCGAGCAGCACTCTGTGCCTCTGATTCTCTGTGGTAAAACACTCTCTGTAATCTTAGTGCCTGCTCTGCGTGAAAATCCTTCCGAATCCTACTCCTAAAGTTTCCTTTTAAAATTTCATGATTCGAATTTCTTTACCGATGGCTTCGGCTCCGCTCAGCCACCTGACATACTGCTTCATCTAGCATTCTTTACGAAATTTCTTTCATCCACCGAAACTTTTCAAGCTTTCGGGGTCGTAAATCGAAGTATCTCGTCTA
>CAYMRD010000006.1:0-144007 GCA_964392775.1 uncultured Bifidobacteriaceae bacterium | reverse complement strand
ACCTCCATCTTCCAACCTCCATCTTCCAACCTCCATCTTCCAACCTCCATCTTCCAACCTCCATCTTCCCTCATCAATTAACATTTCAACATAATTAACATCCCCCACACATCAACATCCCCTACAAAAACCGTATTTTGCGCTGCACTAATTCTAAACCATGACCTCTACTATAAAATTTGCTGTTATCGGAACCGGACATATCGGAAAGCGACATGCAGAAATGATTGTACGCAATCCTGAATGTGAACTGGTTGCCCTTATTGACACCAACAGCAAAAACCTACAACACGCTACCGAATTGTATCCGAGTCAAGGTTTCAATTCGCTTGAAACATACTTAGCTTCAGGCATAAAAGCGGATGTTATATGCATCGCAACACCCAATGGACTTCATGCTTCGCAGGCATTGAAAGCACTTCAACACAATCACCATGTGGTAATCGAAAAGCCAATGGGATTGAATAAGAAAGAATGTGAAGATGTAATCTATAAAGCATTGCACCATAGCAAACATGTTTTTTGTGTAATGCAAAACCGTTACTCTCCTCCGAGTGAATGGCTCAAACAAGTAGTTGATCAAAACCTGCTTGGCGAGATTTATATGGTGCAGGTAAATTGTTACTGGAACCGCGACAACCGTTATTATAAAGCCGATACCTGGCATGGAACGAAACAGTTAGATGGAGGAACGTTGTTTACACAATTCAGCCACTTTATTGATTTGATGTATTGGGTATTTGGCGATATCGAAAATATTCAAGCCCGCTTTGCCGATCATAACCACGATATACTAACCGACTTTGAAGATTCGGGGTTTGTGAACTTCTCATTTTCAAAAGGTGGATTGGGCAGCATCAATTATTCAACTTCATGCTGGGATAAAAATCTGGAAAGCAGCATGACCATCATTGGCGCCAATGGCAGTATTAAAGTAGGCGGTCAGTATATGGATAAGGTAGAGTATTGTCATATCAAAGACTATGTGATGCCCGAACTCAAAGCCACCAATCCGCCTAATGATTACGGGCCTTACAAGGGCAGTGCCGCCAACCACCACTATGTTATTGAAAACGTGGTTGACGTACTAAAAGGACGTTCAACCATTACCACCAATGCATTGGAAGGACTTAAAGTGGCTGATATCATTGAGCGTATTTACGCTTTGAAAAAGACAGTAAAAGGTTGAAACATTCGGATGACATAGCATTTGCATTCGGCAACTTAAAAAATCAACTCGGGCTAACCCACGAACCGGCTCTTTCAATTGATCAGCAGCAACAGTTGAGTATGGCTGCGGCAACTGATAACCATACAGTCGTAAGCAATTGTTTGGCTGATTCTCACCACGGACAATTCTCAATCACCATTACACATGATGTAGATTGGCTTAATCCATACCATCCTTTTGCGTGGATACAATCAACCCGAAATGGTTTGCTGCAAAAACCTCGAATCTCTTTTAAACAACTGTGGCAACGTGATTTGTTTTTACGCAACTGCGAACGTTTGTTGCAAACCGAACAACAACTCAATATTCAAAGTGTTTGGTGCTTGGGCGCACAGCCAACAGAAGGCTTAGGGCGATACGATATCCGGTACAGTGCGAACAATCCATTGTTAAAGGAATTGATTGCACTCGTCAAAAGCTATCATCAAACCATTGGACTGCACAGTTCTTATCACGCAGTTACCCACGCAACACTTCAAGCCGAAGCCAATCAATTGAGTGAACTCACCGGAGAACCCATACACTATCACCGAAGTCATTATCTGAACGGAGATACAGAATCACGCTACATGCAATTGGATCAATCTGGTATTCAATACGAACTTGGTTCCGGTTATGCACGTAAAGTTGCTTTGCGTGGCGGAATACCCGGAAAACTCCATCCTCTTAACTCCAAAACACAAAACCTTCATGCTGTTTCGGTTGTCCCTCTTGTGCTGATGGACAATATATTTTTTATCAAACCCCAACATGAGGTATTACATGAACTAACGAATATACTCAAGGTTATTCGCGATTATCAGGGTCCAGCATGCTTATTGTTTCATCCTGAAAATTTTCTGCTCAAACCACAACTATGGGAAACCTTTCACGAAATCATCCATATTTGTAAGCAAGAAAAAGCTATCCTTACTTACCCTACCCCTTTATCATGATTCCATTTTCACCGCCACATATCGATCAGGAAATCATCAACGAAGTTGTTGACACACTTAAATCAGGATGGATTACAACCGGACCTAAAACCAAGCTCTTTGAAAAAGAACTGACCGCATATTGTGGCAACAAAGCAACATTGTGTTTAAACTCCGCCACGGCCGGACTTGAAATCATGCTTCGCTGGTTTGGAGTGAAGGAAGGCGATGAAGTAATATTGCCGGCTTACACCTATAGCGCAACAGCTAACGTTGTGATGCATTGCGGAGCTACTCCTGTTTTTGTAGATGTGCAACCGGATTTTAATATTGACCCTGAAGCTGTAATAAGAGCTATCACACCCCGCACCAAAGTTATTATGCCCGTAGACTTTGGCGGCTTTACCTGCGATTACAATGCGCTCAATGCTCTGGTGAATCAGGTAGAGATTCAATCACTATTCATCCCACAAACTCCCGAGCAACAACAACTGGGACGAATACTAATATTGAGCGATTCGGCTCATTCATTGGGAGCATGGTATGATGGTAAAAAAGCAGGAGCATTAACGGATGTTTCGGTATTCTCATTCCATGCGGTAAAAAACCTTACCACAGCCGAAGGTGGAGCCATTGCCCTTAACCTTCCTGCTCCATTTGACAATGAGGCGCTGTACGCTGCTCTTTGTGTAAAAACATTGCACGGACAAAACAAAGATGCATTGGCCAAAACCAAACCCGGAAGCTGGCGTTACGATATTGTAGAGCCCGGTTATAAAATGAACATGACCGATATTTTAGCTTCGATGGGGCGGGTTGAATTGGCACGTTATGATTCCTTGATTTTACCCGAACGTAAAAAAATATTTGACCACTACACAACAGCCTTCTCTCAATACGATTGGGCAATCACACCAACATATACAACCGAACACCAAACATCATCTTACCATGTTTACGCTTTACGCATCAAAGGTATAAGCGAAGTACAACGTGATGAGATTATAGCCAAAATTTTCGCACGCCAAGTTTCGGTGAATGTGCATTTCATTCCCGTACCGATGATGAGCTTTTACAAAAAAATGGGATACGACATCGCAGACTATCCTGTTACGTTTGCTCAGTATGCAAACGAAATTTCCTTACCCGTTCACCTCAACTTAAGCATTGATGATGTGAACACCGTTATTCAAGCTGTTTGTGTGTCGGTTGACGAAGTGTTGAAAAGCCAAATTGCCTAAGTCGATAAGGCTATATATGTTGCAACTATGATTGATGCCGCTTTGAAACGTTTGCTGGATGTATTGTTAAGCACTCTCTTATTATTATTGGCGTTCCCCGTAGGATTCATGATTGCACTACTCATCATTGTTGAATCAAAAGGCGGAATTTTTTTCACACAAACCCGCGTTGGCTTAAACCAACATACTTTTCAGTTGTATAAATTCAGGTCGATGAAACCAATGTCGGAACACAAAGGCCAACTCACTGTTGGGGCTAATGACAACCGCATTACCCGCATGGGAAAATTGCTGCGCAAGTATAAACTGGACGAACTACCTCAGCTTCTCAATGTATTGAAAGGTGATATGAGCTTAGTCGGCCCCCGCCCTGAGGTTCCAAAATATGTAGCGTTATACACACCCGAACAGAAAAAAATATTGAGCGTTCGTCCAGGCATAACTGATTACGCTTCGATTAAGTATTTTGATGAAAATGTTTTACTCGGACAGGCTACCAATCCAGAGCAAACTTATATTGATGTGATCATGCCCGAAAAACTATCAATCAACCTTACCTATATTTATACCCGTACCCTATGGATAGACATCAAAATACTGTTCTATACAGTGCTCCGCATCGTTGGTATAAAAGGTATATTTAATTCAAATTAAATTACTAGCTTCGTTTTCTATGGCCAGTCTGCTCAAAACACTTTTTCCTCACTCCAGTACCATGCCCCGCTGGGTTATTTTCCTTATTGATGTAGCCATTTGTACAGGGTCCTTTATCTTGGCGTCACTCCTTAGGTTCAACTTTTTAATAAACGAATCCTTCTCTTACAACCTTATTGTAGCATTACCGGTTGTCTTGATATCTCGTATTGTGTTTATGATTCAGTTTCGCATTTATGCGGGCATTATCCGGCATACAACACTGGAAGATGCCATACGTATCTTTTATACGGTATTCTTTAGTACCGCTCTGATTGTTATTCTCAACCCTGTACTCTCCCATTTTAATCAGGAAACCACCTCCTTGATTCCTGTCTCCATCATCATCATTGATGCCTTTTTATCATTGGTATTGATGAGTGCCTTCCGCCTTACTACTAAAGTTTTATATATCCGCATCAACCGTCCGCACGAAAGCACCGTTACCCAGTATGCCATTTTTGGAGCCGGAGAAGCCGGCATGATTGCCAAGAAAAAGCTGGAACAAGCCGGTAAGGTTAACAGTACAAAAAAGGTAGCTGCCTTTTTTGATGATGATAAACGGAAAGAGTATAATTATGTAGATGGTATTACTATTTATAATTTTGAAAGGGATTTTGAACAAACAATCAAAAAATTCAATATCACCGAATTAATCATCTCTTCTCAAGAGCTATCAACCTCCCGCAAACAAGAGGTTATAGAAAAATGTTTAGAGTATGATATTAATGTACGGAATGTTCCGCCTGCCGACCGGTGGATCAATGGTGAGCTGAGCTTTAATCAGCTCAAACAGGTTCGTATTGATGATTTGATTGAACGCGAACCAATTGTATTGGACAAAGGTGCGATTGCCCACCAGCTTTTTCAAAAAACAATTTTAGTTAGCGGAGCTGCCGGTTCAATTGGAAGCGAGATTTGTGTTCAAATTCTCAAGCAGTTTAATCCTCAGAAATTGATATTAGTTGACAAATCAGAGGCTCAATTGTATTCACTGGATGATTTGCTCGCTCATGCCTTAAAGCCCGGCTATCACAATAAAATAGAAATTGTTATTGGTGATATTACGGATGAAGCCCGTATGCGTAACATCTTCAACACCTATAAACCCAGTATGGTTTACCATGCCGCTGCCTATAAACACGTGCCTCTGATGGAAGATAATCCCAGTGAAGCCATTAAAGTAAATGTTGGAGGTACACGTTTAATGGCCGACCTGGCTGTTGAATTCGGGGTTGAGAAGTTTGTAATGGTTTCAACCGACAAGGCTGTTAATCCTACCAATGTAATGGGGGCCTCCAAACGGGTTGCAGAAATCTATGTTCAGTCGCTTGATACGTACTTAAATAGCACATCCTCCGGCACATCAAAGCATACCCGCTTTATCACCACACGGTTTGGCAATGTATTGGGATCAAGTGGTTCTGTTATTCCTAAATTCCGTAAACAAATTGAAGAAGGTGGCCCCATCACCGTTACCCATCCTGATATTACCCGGTATTTTATGACGATACCTGAAGCTTGTCAGTTGGTGCTGGAAGCCGGAAATATGGGAAAGGGCGGTGAAATTTACATTTTCGACATGGGGCAATCTATTAAGATTATTGACCTTGCCCGCAAAATGATAAAACTATCGGGCCTCAAAATCGGTGATGATATTCAAATTGTCTTCACGGGGCTTCGCCCGGGTGAAAAATTAAAAGAAGAATTATTGGCTGATCAGGAAAGCACCCTGCCAACCTATCACCCTAAAATTATGATTGCCAAAGTGCGGGTTTATGATTTTGAATGGAGTAAAAAACAGATCACTCATTTGATTAATTTATACAGCACTCAAAACAACGAATATATCGTACTCAAAATGAAAGAGATTGTACCTGAATTTGTGAGCCAAAATTCGGTGTATGAGGAGCTGGATTACAAACAAAAATCCAATATTGACACCGTTACCCAACATTCAAAAATCAAATAAGAACTCTTATCTTTTGATCCCATCACTCAACTTCTGTATTTAGACACACTCTAAATAACATTTTTTTACACAGCCATTACCTAATTCATATTTTGTAGATATATTTGCGCGCTCAACGTGGGCTTAGTGTGCATTGTAACGGGCTTATACACGATTGAATTAAACTTAAAGAAATCAGCATTTTAAGATGAGATTACTAAAACTTACCTCACTGTTTCTTCTCCTTTCCATCACCTCGCGTCTGGCATTTGCCGATGTTGCCGAAGGTGAAAAATTATTCACGGCCAATTGTAGCTCCTGCCACGCCATCGATGAAAAGGTGGTTGGACCTGCATTAAAGGATGTACACAAACGCAGAGAATCAGCTTGGTTGACCAAGTGGATCAAAAATTCTCAAGCACTTGTAAAATCAGGTGATGCTACCGCGGTAGCTGTTTACAAAGAAAACAATGAGGCCCTTATGACTTCATTTGAGAACCTGAGTAACGCACAAATTGGCTCCATTGTTGAATACATTAAAGCGGAAAGTGAAAAGCCTGCGGCAGCTGCCGTAGCATCAACAGATGGTGGAGCAAGCAGTGTAGCCGGTGCCGGACACAGCTTCTACAACTCAACCACATTCTGGATTCTGTCAGCAGTAGCGCTGGTATTGTTCATCATCGTATTTATTTTGATGAGCATCCGCAAAGTGGTAAATCAGTTGCATGCTGATAAATTCCCGGAAGCCGCTGCCGAAGAAGCGATTCAAACCATCTCATGGAAAGAAAGACCGGATTCGATCCGCTATAAATTATTCAAAAAGCATCCTGTTGTTGGAACATTGGTGGTATTGATTGCCTTTATGCTGGTAGGCGGATTGATCGGTTTTGATTACGGAAACAAAGAAGTGGGTGTACAACAAGGTTACGCTCCTACTCAACCTATTAATTACTCGCACGAGTTGCATGCAGGTAAATACAAAATCAACTGTTTGTATTGCCACAGTGGTGCTGATAAAAGTAAACAAGCAACCATTCCTTCGCCAAGCACTTGTATGAACTGCCACATGCATGTTACAGCAAGCAAAAACTACGATGGAAATGTTTCGCCTGAAATTCAAAAAATATACAATGCAGTTGGATGGGATGCTGAGAAAAAAGCATACGACCCTGCTGCAACTAAAACACCTATCAAATGGGTTCGTATCCACAACCTTCCTGATTTGGCTTACTTCAACCACGCTCAACACGTTAAAGCCGGTAAAGTAGAGTGCCAGGCTTGTCACGGACCTGTTGAAACCATGAAAGTTGTTGCTCAGCAATCGAGCCTGCAAATGGGCTGGTGTATCAACTGTCACCGCGAAGCTAAAGTGGATGTTGCCAATAACGACTACTACCAAAAGTTACATGCTGATTTAAAAGCACAAGGCAAGTCATACGCAACCGTTGCCAACGTAGGTGGTTTGGAGTGCGGAAAATGCCATTATTAATTTGAGAATTGAGAATTACGATTTGAGATTTAAAAATTGAGATTTATTTAAAAGCAGAAAATAGTATCCATGGAAAATAAAAATACATACTGGAAAGGTTTAGAGGAGTTAAACAACGACCCTAAGTTCGCGGCAAACAAACGCAATGAATTTGCCGAAGGTATTCCATTAGAAGAGGTTTTAACGGAGCAAGACGGAGAGTTAACGTCAAACAGACGTGACTTCCTGAAATATTTTGGTTTCAGCGTTTCGGCAGTAGCCCTAGCCGCTTGTAACAAAACCCCGGTTAAACAAGCTATTCCTTATATCACTAAACCGGAAACAATTACTCCGGGTGTTCCAAACTGGTATGCTACCACGCATCCGGTAACCGGAACCAGCTTATTGGTTAAAACCCGCGAAGGTCGCCCGATTAAAATTGAAGGTAACCCTGAATCACCTGTATTTAAAGGTGGTGTAAGTGCTGTTGAACACGCTTCAATCCTTGGATTGTACGATGTGGAGCGTTTAAAAGCCCCGCAAAGTGCAGGTGCCGATGTTGAGTGGACAGCTTTGGATTCGACTGTTTCGGCTGCTTTGGCAGCTTCAAAAAATATTCGTTTGGTTACAAACACAGTAAACAGCCCATCGGCTAAACGTGCCATTGCTGAATTTACAGCAAAATACGCTACTACAAAACAAGTGGTGTTTGAGCCGGTTTCGCACTCAGCCATCATCGACAGTTATATGGCCTTATTTGGTAAATCTGTTGTTCCTGGTTACCGTTTTGATAAAGCTAAAGTGATTGTAAGTTTCGGAGCTGATTTTCTGGGTACCTGGATTTCTCCGGTTGAGTTTACCAAACAATGGGTAAGCAACCGTAAAGTTGGAACCTCAGGTAACGGCAAAAAAGAAATGAGCCGTCATATTCAGTTTGAATCTGATTTGTCGCTTACAGGATCTAACGCAGATGTTCGCTTCCCGATTAAACCTTCTGCCGAAGGCGTAATTTTGGTGAGCTTGTATAATAAAATTGCTGCTTTGGCAGGTGTTGCTCCGCTATCAGGTGCTCAAAATATTGAGCTGGCCCTGAACATGGTTGAAAACACCGCTAAAGAATTATGGGCTGCCAAAGGCGCTTCACTGGTTGTATCAGGTTCAAACAGCCTCGATAACCAATTGCTTGTAGCTGCCATCAATAACTTGTTGGGTAATATCGGAACCACTGTTGATTTGGATAACTACTCAAACCAACGTGGCGGAAGAGATTCGGCATTCGAAGCTTTTGTAGCTGAAATGAATGCAGGTTCGGTTGATGCCGTTATCTTTATGAACAGCAACCCCGCTTACAGTTACTACAATACCAAACGTTTTGAAGACGGATTGAAAAAAGTGGCCTTCACTTTGTCAACCGCATCTAGCGTTGACGAAACAGCTGCTTTGTGTAAGCATGTTGCACCAACCAACCACTACCTCGAATCATGGGGTGATACCGAGCCTAAAGCCGGTTACTTTGGTTTGATACAACCTACAATCTCTCCAGTATTTAATACACGTCAGGCTGAAGAAAGCTTATTACGCTGGGCCGGTAATACAACCGACTACTACACGTATGTAAGAGCTACCTGGAGTGCTATGGGTGTGAACGAAGCTACCTGGAACAAATCATTGCATAATGGTTTCATGTATGCCGGTGAAAAAACAGCTCAGGCATACAGCATTAAAGGTTTGCCAACCGCAGCAGTGACATTGGCTTACCAAAACTACAATGCCGCTAAATCAAAAATCGAACTTAAACTCTACAGCAAAGTAGGAATCGGAAACGGTACTGAAGCAAACAACCCTTGGTTGCAGGAATTACCTGATCCAATCTCTAAAGTATGCTGGGATAACTATGCTGCCATCGGTAAAGTTACAGCCGACCAATTGGGTGTAAAAGATGGTGACTTAGTAAAAATTTCAACTTCAAACTATACAATCGACAGTCTTCCGGTTTTGGTACAACCGGGACAAGCCAACAATACCATTTCGGTAGCAGTTGGATACGGCCGCACCAAAGGTGGTAAAGTAGCCAACAACGTAGGTAAAAATGCTTACGGATTGGTTTGGTTCGAACAAGATAACTACCTCTACCAACGTGCTGATATCACCGTTGAGAAAGTAGAAGGTGAATACCAATTGCCACAAACACAAACCCACCATACCATTGAAGGTCGTGATATTATCCGCGAAGCTTCTTTGAAAGAGTTTGTAAAAGATCCTAAAGCCGGTAACCACAAACACGCACATATCATTTCATTATGGGATGAGCGTGATAGCAAAGGTCACCGTTGGGCAATGGCTATTGATATGAACGCTTGTACCGGTTGCGGTTCATGCGTGGTAAGTTGCTCTGCAGAGAACAACGTACCGGTTGTAGGTCGCAAAGAGGTATTGAACAGCCGCGAAATGCACTGGATTCGCATCGACCGCTACTACAGCTTTAAAGATAAAAACGGTAAATCAATGACCCGTGAAGCCGGTTTAGCCGGAAACATGCTGAAAGGCAAAGACGAAACTTTGATTGACGATACAACAAACTTCGAAAACGTAAATGTTGCTTTCCAACCCATCATGTGCCAGCATTGTGGTCACGCTCCTTGCGAAACTGTTTGTCCGGTACTCGCTACTGTACACAGTTCAGAAGGTTTGAACCACATGGCTTACAACCGTTGTGTAGGAACACGCTATTGCGCAAACAACTGTCCTTATAAAGTTAGACGTTTCAACTGGTTTAAATACGCTGAAAACGATAAGTTCGACTTCTACATGAACAACGACTTAGGTCGTATGGTGTTGAATCCGGATGTTACCGTTCGCTCACGTGGGGTAATGGAAAAATGTTCTTTCTGTATCCAACGTATCCAAGCCGGTAAATTGACTTCGAAAATGGAAGGTCGCAGCTTGAAAGATGGTGATGTTAAAACTGCTTGTCAACAATCATGTCCTGCCGATGCAATTGTATTTGGTGATGTGAACGACAAAAACAGTGAAATCGCTAAGTTGTTCAATAACGAAAGAAGTTATGTATTGCTGGAAGAGTACAACGTACAACCTTCAGTATCGTACATGACTAAAATTCGCAACGTGGATGAAGTGATTGCTGGTGACCACGCCTCACATGGAGCAAAGCACCCTGAAAGCAAACATGAAGAAAAAGCTCACGAAGAAGCTGCTCATTCATAATTTTTAACCGTTAAAAGAATCAATAAAATTATATGTCATACGAATCTCCAATAAGAGAACCATTAGTAACCGGTGGTAAAACATACGCAGATGTAACCCGTGACATTTTGCGTCCATTGGAAAACAACGCGAGCAAATCATGGTGGATAGGCTTCAGTATTTCTGCTGTAGTACTTGCCATCTGGATTGCAGCAACAACCTGGACCATGTTCGAAGGTATCGGAGCATGGGGTTTGAACAAAACAGTAGGTTGGGCATTTGATATTACCAACTTCGTATTCTGGGTAGGTATTGGTCACGCTGGTACGTTGATCTCGGCAGTACTATTATTGTTCCGTCAAAAATGGCGTATGTCCATCAACCGTTCGGCTGAGGCGATGACCATCTTCGCTGTAATTTGTGCTGCATCATTTATCCTTTCGCACATGGGTCGCCCATGGGTGGCTTACTGGCCTATTCCATTGCCAAATGCTTTTGGTTCATTATGGGTAAACTTTAACTCTCCGTTGGTATGGGACGTATTTGCGATCTCTACATACTTCTCGGTATCGTTGGTATTCTGGTATATCGGTTTAATTCCGGATATCGCTACTGTACGTGACAGAGCAACCGGTATTCGTAAATTCATTTACAACTTCTTCTCAATGGGCTGGAACGGTTCAACCCGTACATGGCACCGTTACGAAATGGTATCGTTAATCCTTGCTGGTATTTCTACTCCACTCGTATTCTCGGTTCACTCTATCGTATCAATGGACTTTGCAACATCATTGGTTCCGGGATGGCATACTACCATCTTCCCTCCTTACTTTGTTGCGGGTGCGATTTTCTCCGGATTTGGAATGGTATTGACACTCCTGGTTATTGGACGTGTAGTGTTGAAACAAGAAGAGTATATCACCATGGGCCACTTAGACGCTATGTGTCGTGTGGTAATGTTAACAGGTACCATGGTAGGTTTGGCTTATATCACTGAGTTTTTCGTAGCTGCCTATTCAGGTGTTGAATACGAACAATACGCCTTTATCAACCGTGCAAGCGGACCATACTGGTGGAGCTACTGGATTATGATGAGCTGTAACCTGATTGCACCTCAGGTGTTTTGGACCAAATGGGCCCGTTCTACACCTTGGTTCATCTTCTTGATGTCAATCATCGTAAACATCGGTATGTGGTTCGAGCGTTTCGTAATTATCGTTACCTCATTGCACCGTGATTTCCTTCCTTCGAGCTGGACGATGTATACGCCAACTGTTACTGAGGTTGCGATCTTAATCGGTTCATTCGGATTGTTCTTCACCCTGTACTTCCTATTCACAAAATACTTACCTACAATTAATATGGCTGAAGTAAAATCAATCATTCCTACTCACGCTCATGATGATCATCATCACGATGCTGCCCATACTGCTCACGCAGAGAAAGGAGATGCAGCACATGGCTAATAAAATGATGCTTGGGGTTTACGATAACCCCGATACCGTATTCTCAGTAACTGAACATTTGGTAAAATCAGGGTACGATGTTCATGATGTGTACACCCCGTTTGCTGTGCATAACCTCGATAAAGTAATTGGTGTAAAAAGAACCCGCTTATCTACTGCCGCTTTTGTGTTTGCGATGATCGGTTTAATATCGGCTGTTACCTTGCAAACCTTTGCCTCTTACTTCGACTGGCAGATGAACATCGGAGGTAAACCATCTTTACACATTCCTACATATATTCCAATTACGTTTGAGTTGTCTATCCTCTTCACTGCATTTGGTATGGTGGGATGCTTCTTTTTTGTAAGCAGAATGTTCTTCGGTCGCAATACGGATGTAATGGATATCCGTGTAACAGACGACCGTTTTGTAATTGCCGTAAACGTTAACAGCAAAACTGATGTAAAAGCATTGGAACAAGTTTTTGTTTCGGGTGGTGCATTGGAAGTAAAAGAAAGGTCTAACGAGATTTAATTATGAAGAAAACAGTATATACCCTTTTTGCCTTGGCCGGTATGGCTGCTTTATTCACTGCCTGCACAGCGGGTGGCGATAATCCGGGAGTTGAGTTTGCTCCGAATATGTACAATTCGTTTGCTTACGAGCCGGTAACACAATTAGAAGAAAAGCCGAATACCATCAATCCTCATGGAATGAACATGCGTGAGCCTGTTAAAGGAACCATCGCTCGTGGGCAGATGGACTACGCAACTTATAATATGCCTAAGTCGAACGAAGCCTACGAAGCCTCTTCGTCATTGAGCAACCCGCTTCCAAAATCAGCACATAACCTTGCTGAAGGAAAACGTTTGTTTAATATTAACTGTACACCTTGCCATGGTGAGGATGGATTGGGTAAAGGTACCATCGTTGCCGATGGTAAATATCCTCAGGCTCCGGCTTATGGAGATCGTTTACCAACTATCAATCCGGGTAAAGCATTTTACTCCATTACACATGGTAAAAACTTGATGGGCTCATACGGAAGCGTATTAACGCCAATGCAACGCTGGCAAGTTGTTCACTACATTTATGAGCTGGGTGGTGTAAATACTGCTACAACTGCTGCAACTAAATAAAACCACAATTTAAAACGCATTACTGAAAATGGGACATACAACAACCGTTCAAATCAGAGACGAAAAATTTACGTTCACAGATAAGGCTAAAAAATTAGCTTTTATATTGATGGGTGCAGGGTTGGTATTGGGTCTGATTGGATTCTTTACCTACCATCCAAACATTGAAGGACTGACTGCTGAACAAAATCACCACTTACCAATTAAACGCTTATTGGCTAGTGTATTGTACAACGGATATTTCTTCTTCGTTATCGCTGCTACAGCAACTGCTTTCTTAGCTATCAACCAACTTGCCAATGCAGGCTGGTACGTAGCCGTACGTAGGGTGATAGAAGCCGTTATCGCATTTATGCCTGCAGGTGCAATTACAGTATTTGTAGTTGTGTTCTTAAGCTTAATGGTATTCCACGGTGGTATTTACCACTGGGCACACGATGGTGTGATGGAAATGGATCCATTGCTTGCTAAAAAAACCTGGTACCTCAACAAAGGATTTTTCCTGGCACGCGTAGCTATCTTTACAGGGTTCTGGACTTGGGCAGCTTCTATGTTCCGCAAGTATTCACATAACGAAGATGCTGTTGGCGGATTGACCAACTTCGATAAAACCTACCGCTTATCAGCAGCATTCATGGTAATCTTCGGATTTACCTTCTCGATGTTTGTTTGGGATATTACAATGAGTACTGATGCACACTGGTATTCAACCATCTTTACCATTTACAACTTTGCTTCGGCTTGGGCCAGTGCAATGACCATCATTTATTTGCTTACATGGTACCTCCGCGCAAACGGATACCTCGATGGTATTGTTACCGATGAGCACCAACACGATTTGGGTAAATGGGTATTTGCCGTTTCAATGTTCTGGACCTATATGTGGGTTGCTCAGTTCTTGTTGATCTGGTACGCAAATATTCCTGAAGAGGTTGCATATTACCAACCACGTATGTATGGTTCGTACCAATTCTCTTTCTACTTTAATCTGGTATGTAACTTTATCGTTCCGTTCTTCTTCTTTATGAGAAGAAGCGCAAAACGTAATCCAAGATTGGGTGCGTTTGTAGGAGCGGTTATCTTAATTGGTCACTGGAACGATATGTATCTGATGATTATGCCGGGTGCTATGAACTTAGCAACTGATGTAACTGATCATAACCCAACCGGAATTTTGGAAGTACCTTCACAAGGTGTGGGTATGATGGAAATCGGATTCCTGGCCTTATTTGCAGGATTATTCTTGTACATTGTATTGAACGCTTTATCAAAAGGTAATACTTACCCTACTAAACATCCTTTCTTAAAAGAAAGTTTATTACACGATACCGGAGTTTAATCCGAATCGTATCATATTAAAAAAGTCCTGCAACGGTGTTTCAGGACTTTTTTGTTTTATACCTAAATGGAAAATGTAACGCTGGCTTCTCCGCTTTTAAACAAGCCTGCAGGATTGGGTTTGTGAACGGTTACCTCAATGCGTTGCGCATGGGTATAAAGTATTTTGATGCGTTGCAGCATGTTTTGAGCAACTGTTTCGATTAATTCCTGAGTGTGGGCCATCTCTTCCTTGGCAATCGCAAATAGAACCTCATAATTAGCCGCTTCGTCAAGCTTTTGAATGGGTTTATCAATTTCCTGTTCTACCTTGATATCCACTCTAAAAGTAGCGCCTATCACCCGCTCCTCCACATATAAACCGTGGTATGCGTAAAATTCGAGTCCGGTAAGTGAGGTTGTGTATTGCATGTATTGTGTGGTTTTATGGCTTTCTGGTTATGGTTTTATGACAATTAAGCTAATTAGGTCATTATCCTCCTACCCCCTGAAAACACAGCTAACTTAATCAACATAATTTACATAATCAACCAATCAACTTTTTCGCAAAAAATACCCTATTTTCGCAGCCTTATTTATACAAAGATATGAGCAGCACAAAGGCCACTCCAACAACCGAACAGTTTCACAAATCCAATAAACCGGATCAATACAATCATCCTGATTATTACCTGATGGATGAATTGCTCAATGATGAGCAAAAAATGGTACGCAGCATGGTGCGCGATTATGTGAAGAAAGAACTTTCTCCAATCATTGAGGACGTTGCTCAAAAAGCATTGTTCCCTTACCAGATGGTTAAACAATTAGGTGATTTAGGATGCTTTGGTCCGCAATTGCCGGTTGAATACGGCTGCGGAGGTATGGATTATATCACCTACGGAATCATGATGCAGGAATTGGAGCGCTGCGATTCAGGTGTTCGTTCTACCGCATCGGTACAAGGTTCGCTGGTAATGTACCCTATTTATAAATTTGGCAGCGAAGAGCAAAAACATAAATATCTACCTAAACTGGCTAAAGGCGAATGGTTGGGTTGTTTCGGGTTGACTGAACCAAACCACGGTTCAAACCCAGCGGGCATGACCACCAATTTTCGCGATGCGGGAGATGGTAAACATGTGATTTTGAATGGTGCCAAAATGTGGATCTCTAACTCACCGTATGCCGATGTAGCTGTTGTATGGGCTAAAAACGAAGAAGGGAAAATTAAAGGAATTATCGTTGAGCGTGGCATGGAAGGATTTTCCACTCCTGAAACGCATAACAAATGGAGCTTACGTGCATCAGCAACCGGAGAATTGGTGTTCAATGATGTGAAAGTTCCCAAAGAAAATATTTTACCGGGTGTTGAAGGATTAAAAGGTCCATTGACTTGCTTGAACAGTGCCCGCTACGGAATTAGCTGGGGAGCTTTGGGAGCAGCTATGGATTGTTACGATACAGCCGTTCGTTATTCCATGGAGCGCGAACAGTTTGGTCGCCCGATTGGTGGATTCCAGTTGCAACAAAAGAAATTAGCCGAGATGCTGACCGAAATTACCAAAGCGCAATTGCTAACCTGGAGATTGGGTGTATTGATGAACGAAGGACGTGCAACACCAGCACAGATCAGTATGGCTAAACGTAACAACGTGGATCTTGCATTAAACGTAGCGCGCAATGCCCGCCAGATGCTGGGTGGAATGGGCATCACAGGCGAATACCCAATTATGCGCCACATGATGAACTTGGAATCGGTTGTAACCTACGAAGGAACACATGATATCCACCTGTTGATTACAGGTATGGATATTACCGGTATCAACGCGTTTGCGTAAAGACGCATAATTATGCGTCTCCTGATTATCGATACGCATAAATAAAATTGTAATGACGCATACATGCGTCTGCTAGAGACGCATAGTTATGCGTCTCTACGTATGTTAAATAAACCTATTAGATAAAAAAATGTATCAAATAAAATTTGGAACAGACGGATGGCGCGGCATTATTGCTGCCGAATTTACCGTTGACAACGTAAAACGTGTAGCACAGGGAACGGCCGATTATATCAAAAAAAATCACCCCGATAATTTAAACATTGTACTCGGTCACGATTGCCGTTTTGCCGGTGAATTGTTTGCAGAAACGGTTGCACAAATCATGTGTGCCAATGGTATCAAGGTAAAATTGGCTAAAGGATTTGTTTCAACACCTATGATCAGTTTAGGTGCTGTAAAACATGGTGCTGCATTAGGTGTGATTATCACTGCCAGCCACAATCCTCCTGCTTACAGCGGATATAAACTGAAAGCGCATTATGGCGGACCATCAAGTCCTGCTGTAATTGATGAAGTAGAACAACTCATTCCTGATGCAGTTAACACATCTTTGCAATCCATCTCTGCTTTAGTACAAGCAGGCATGATTGAATATGTGGATTTGGAAACACTTTACGTAAACGAAGTAGAAAGCAAATTTGACTTAGCCGCCATCAAAAACAGCGGAATGGAGTTTGCCTACGATGCCATGTACGGTGCGGGACAAAACGCCATGCGCAGGTTGTTTCCGGATATCACCTTTTTGCATTGCGAAGAAAACCCAGGATTTGATGGTCAGGCTCCGGAGCCTATTCATAAAAACCTTGCTGAGTTCAGTGAGCTCATTAAAGAAAGCGAAGACATTGACTGCGGTTTGGTAACTGATGGAGATGCCGACCGTATTGGGTTATACAATAAAAAGGGAGAGTTCGTTGATTCGCACCATATCATCTTATTGCTGGTGCATTACCTGCACAAATACAAAGGCATGAGTGGTAAAGTGATTACAACTTTCAGTGCTACATCTAAAATTACGCAACTAGCCAAAGCTTATGGGCTGGATATTGAAATCACCAAGATTGGTTTCAAATACATCTGCGATAAAATGGTAACCGAAAATGTATTGGTGGGTGGAGAAGAAAGCGGAGGTATTGCCATCCAAGGATATATTCCTGAGCGCGATGGTATTTGGATTGGCCTAACCCTTTGGGAGTTTATGGCCAAAACAGGCAAAAGCCTCGATGAGTTGATTCAGGAAGTATATGATGTGGTGGGCAGTTTTGCCATGGGCCGTATCGACTTACATATCACCGAAGAAATAAAACAAAGCGTATTAGCCAATTGTAAAGCCGGTAAATACACAACCTTTGGTAACTACAAAATTGAAAAAGTAGAAACCATTGATGGATTCAAATTCCACTTGGGTAATGGCGAATGGGTGATGATACGTGCCAGTGGTACAGAACCTGTATTACGTGTGTACAGCGAATCATCTACTCAAGAAAAAGCAGAAGCTATTTTGGAAACGTGTAAACAAACCATCTTAGCGTAAAATTGTCAGGCTGAGTTTACCGAAGCCTCAGGCAAAGCCATATTCAAACGAGTATGGCTTTTTTGTTTGTCATGCTGAGTTCATCGAAGCATGTGATGAAGCATCTTTGGGGTTCACGCAAAGCCGCAGAGTCAGAGTTGAGAGGCGCAGGGATAGCCTCTGTGGTACTCTGTGTCTTCTCCGTATGCTCTGTGTGAAACAGTCGCGAGGATTTCACACAGAGAGAATTCAAAGGAGCACAGAGTTGTTTCCCACGCACATGTCTCGACTCCGCTCCTTTAGACATGACATGACCCAAACACAAACTTCCAATTTCTAACATCTAACTGTAGCTTCGGCTCCGCGCAGCCACCTTCCGTCTTCTAACATCCATCCTCCAACTTCCCTCCTCCCAACCAACCTAATCAACCCAATTACTTAATCAACTGAATTTACTACCTTGCACACCATGCAACCATCAACCGTTCGCCTCAATAAATTCATCAGTGAAAGTGGCCTGTGTTCAAGGCGCGAAGCCGACCGTTATATTGAACAAGGAAACGTGTTTATCAACGGGCGTAAAGCCAATGTGGGCGATCAGGTAAAAGTGGGCGACCGTGTACGTGTGAACGGGAATGAACTGGAACCACGCAAAGGCGAAGACATCATCTTTATTGCACTCAATAAACCCGTGGGTGTTACATCAACTACCGAAGAAGGTGTGCGCGATAATATTGTACAATTTGTAAACCACAGCAAACGTATTTTCCCGATTGGCCGTTTGGATAAAGACTCTCAAGGATTGATTTTTTTGACCAATAACGGAGATTTGGTAAACAAGATATTGCGTGCCGGTAACAACCACGAAAAAGAATATGTGGTAACCGTAAACAAACCATTGACAGATACCGTGATCCAAAGTATGGCCAATGGCGTTCCGATCATGGGGGTCACCACAAAAAAATGCAAGGTGGTACAGGAAGGCCCCGCTGTGTTCCGCATTATTTTGGTACAAGGTTTAAACAGACAAATACGCAGAATGTGCGAGTACTTTGGATACGAAGTAACCAAACTGGAACGAGTGCGCATTATGAATATTGGATTGAAAGGTTTGCCCGTTGGCGATTGGCGTGACCTCACAGAAGCTGAGATGAATATCCTTTACAGTTTGATGAAAGATTCGACATCGGATGCAGAGAAGAAAAAACCGGCACCTAAAAAATCAGGAAGCTCCAAATCAAAAAATACATCTTCATCTAAACCGGCTTCAAGCGCTCACCGTTCGGCACCTAAATCCAGCCGCAATAATCAGGACAACCGCAACAGACGACCTGCAGGCAAATCGAATCATAAATCAGGAGGCCGCAGAAGCGGAAGATAATACATGGTAAAAAACGAACTTCATCCGCGCAATGCACACCGCGACCGCTACAATTTTGAAACGCTGGTAGCTGCTTGTCCTGAGCTCAAAGAATACATTACCCAAGCACCTGCCGGTGATGCCACTATCAATTTTGCCAATCCCAAAGCGGTGTTATCGCTTAACAAAGCCTTGCTCAAATCGGTTTATGGAGTGGCACATTGGGATTTGCCGGCCAATTATTTATGTCCGCCCATACCGGGACGTGCCGATTATATCCATTATCTGGCCGATTTACTGGCCTCAACAAACAAAGATGTAGTTCCCAAAGGACCACGGGTTCGGGTATTGGATATTGGCGTAGGTGCCAATTGTGTGTATCCCCTCATCGGACATCAGGTATATGGATGGCAATTTGTAGGCAGCGATATAGACCCCGTGGCTACCAAACATGCACAATCCATCATCGACCAAAACCATCCCATGGCTGATGATGTATTTATCCGTTTGCAACCGGCTAAGAATGCCATTCTTCGAAACATCATCCATCCTTCCGAACGTTTCGATCTGGTATTGTGCAATCCGCCTTTTCATAGCAGTGCGGCTGAGGCACGCGAACAATCGCTGCGCAAAACAACCAACCTGAGCGGCAAACGTAGCCAAAAGCCTGTGCTTAATTTTGGAGGTACGAGCAATGAGTTGTGGTGTGATGGTGGCGAAAAAGAATTCATCAACCGCATGGTAGAAGAGAGTGTAAACTTCCGTCAGCAATGTTTATGGTTTACCTCATTGGTATCCAAACAAACTACTTTGGCCTCGGTACATAACAAACTGAAAGAAGCCAACGTGGTTGAAAGCCATATTATTGAAATGGCGCAGGGCCAAAAAATAAGCCGTTTTGTGGTATGGACTTTTATGACACCCCTGCAACGCAAAGACTGGAGCAGAAAGCGCTGGGCTTAAAACCGTGGTTTCTGAGCAGATAGTATTATCTTCGCTGCTTCATGAAACTCTTACTTACCACCTTAAACGCCAAGTACATCCACCTGAATCTGGCAATACGATTGCTGTATTCGCTGAACAAACACCGCGAGGGGATTGAGTGGAAAGAGTTTACCATCAAAGAAAAGCCCGAAGATATTGCCAACCGCTGCAAAGACTTTGACGTGGTGGCTTTCAGTTGTTATATCTGGAACATCACCCAAACTTTGGCGGTAGCGCGTGAACTCAAAAAGCTGAACCCGCATATCAAAATTTTATTGGGTGGCCCCGAGGTGAGTTATGATTATAATGACGTAATCAACCTGCCCGAAGTGGATTATATTATTTTGGGTGAAGGCGAAATTCCGTTTGAGGAGTTTATGAATGCCTATCCCAATGTGGAAGGTGTGGCCAATCTGGTACACAAACAAAACAATACGGTTCAACTGTTTCCCAAACAGGTAACGTTTGACTTAAACCTGTACAAAGGCATCAATCCTTACCAGTATGATTCGCCTGAGGATTTGTACAATAAAGTATGTTATATCGAAACATCTAGAGGTTGCCCGTATAAATGCGAATTCTGTTTAGCGAGTTTGGATAATAAAGTTCGTTACCTCCCAATTGAGGATATCAAATCAAACTTGTTGCACTTGATGACACACGGACGGGTGATTAAATTCCTCGACCGCACGTTTAATGTGAAGAAGGATTTTACCATCGACATGTTTACGTTCATACTCAAACATCATCATCCAGCCAATGTGTTTCAGTTTGAGATTACAGCTGATATTGTGCATCCCGATATTGTTGCTTTTATACAAGAGCATGTTCCAGAAGGATTGTTCCGGTTTGAGATTGGTATTCAAACCGTGAACCAGAAAGCCAATTTGCAGGTTAGCCGCAAACAGAACTTTGATAAAACAAGTGCTGTTATCAAGCAACTCGACAACAAAATTGAGATGCACCTCGACTTAATTGTAGGCTTGCCGTTGGATGAATGGAACGACATCAAATACAGTATTGAAGAAGTGTTTAAACTGTACCCGCCCGAATTGCAACTGGGTTTCCTAAAGTTTTTGAAAGGCACTCCTGTGCGCCAAAAATATGAACAGCACGGATACAAGTTTGATCCTGCTCCTCCCTACCAAATCATCGAAAGCAATTACCTGAGTGCTGATGAACTTCACCGCATCACCTTGCTGGAAGAAGCGCTGGAAATTTACTGGAACAAAAAGCGAACAGTTTACGCTCTTAAATACATCACCGAAAAGTATAGCATTTTCGATTTCCTATTGGGACTTGGAACTCATTTCCACCAAACTACCGATTTCCATAAACATACCCTCAATGATGTATATGACCGGATTGTGGAGTATGCGCAAACAACGTATCCTCATGACGAAATCCTGAGGCAACTGATTGCTGTTGATTATTATTTACAGGCTAAAATCAAACCGCAGGAAAAATATCTTCAGGAAATTTCATTTGAAGACAAAAAACGGTTGCTGGAACAACAGGGCTTCAACACCCGTAAATTCCGGCATATCGTATTGCCACTCACCTTTAATTTCGATGCATATAAACACACAGGAAATATTGTTCCTCAACAAGCTCCTTTAATTATACAATACAGCGGAACTGAAAAACCTGTGGTGTTAGCGCAACCCGAATACCTTCTTACCGCAGTTTAACTACATCCATTTGCACACATGATTATCCTCGAAAACACACTTATATCCGAAGACCTATTCGACAAAAACTTTATCTGTAACCTGAGCAAATGCAAAGGTGCTTGTTGCGTGGAAGGCGATCAGGGTGCACCCCTGAATGAAGACGAGTTGGAAGCTATCGAACGCAACCTTGAGGCCATCAAACCTTATCTTACTCCGGCTTCCTTAAAAGCTATTGACGAAAAAGGAAGCTGGGAAACCGACCCCGAAGGCGATTTGGTGACCACCTGTTTACCGAGTGGGGAATGCAATTTCTCGCGTTATGAAAACGGCATTTTAAGTTGTGGCATGGAGCAAGCATGGAAAGATGGAAAGTCTAATTTTAGAAAACCTGTTTCCTGTCACCTCTATCCTATTCGTGTTGCACAGGTTGGGGAATACGAAGCGCTCAACTACCATCGCTGGGACGTTTGCAAACCGGCTTGCGCCTTGGGCGATGAACATCAGGTTCCGGTATTTAAGTTTTTGAAAGATGCCCTTATTCGCAAATACGGAGAAGATTGGTATGCAGAATTGGAAGCGATTGGTGAAGCGTACTACGATTCTAAATCATAAATAAGATATCACCTACTCCATCCCTAAAACCCCAAGGCGATGTGTGGATGGTACCCTTTAGAGAAAGGGTGTGGGAAGGCGAAAGAAACAATATCATAAACCATTTAAAACAGTGAACGGCCCGGCACGCTATGCGTGCCGGGCCGTTCACTGTTAGCGACTTTGCTTAGTATCCGAAAATCTCTTCTAAGCTTACTTCAGTAAGCGTTCCGATTTTCTTCAAATCATCTGTTTTCACTTTCTCTTTCGATCCGATGATAGCATACGAATACGTTTTGCCTTTGTAATGCTCATCATAAAAACGCTGAATATCCGCCATGCTCATAGATCCCAATGCATTGTAAACATCCTGGCGAACATCGTGGTTCAGACCTAATTTTTTAGTGCTTTCAACTCTAAAGATGATGTCTTCTTTATTGATGCGTTCTGTTTCAATCTGGCTTTTCAACGACTCTTTAGCCGCATTAAAAGTCATCTCTGCTACCGGCATTTGAGTAAGCAACTCTGTCATGGCAGGAACAGCTTCATTAATTTTATCGGCTTGGGTTCCGATATAAGCAATAACATACATAGGGTCTTCTTTTTTACCCGGCAACTGATAACGCGAATACGTTGAATACGCCAACGCTTTGCTTTCGCGAATGGTTTGGAAAACAATACTCGACATACCACCTCCAAAATACTCATTAAACATGGATGCACTGGCATGCATGGTTGTATCGTATTTCATCGACTGGCGGTTGATCCACATAATCTCGGCTTGTACCATCTTATAGTTGGTAAAATATACTTTGTTAGAAGTGGTTTCATTGCGGGTAAAGATTACCGGCTTAGGATACTCTAATGGTTTATCCGCCATCTTGTGGTTTGCTGTTAGGAAAGCAACAATATTATCGGTGCTACGTGGACCATAATAATAAATTTTATGGCGATACGATGTCAGTGATTTTACAAGCTCAACCAACTCGGCTGATTGAAGTGACTTCAATTGCTGCTCAGTTAACATATAGGTTCCCGGATTGTTTTTTCCGTAGATAGTATACTGACGTAACGCTCCAAACACAGCCTGTTTACTCAGCTTAGCATCTGCTCTTCCTTTAAGTGTACGTTCTACCATTGATTGCAAAGCGGCATCATCCGGTTTGGCATTGGCCAACACATGCTCGAATAAACGTGTAGCCTCTTCAAAATTTTCATCCAACCCTGTTAATGAAACATATACCTGCTCATCGCTGCTGTATACGTTAAAGTCGCAAGCCAGCTTAAAGAACTCTTTGCTCAACTGCTCGGCAGTGTATTTGTCGGTACCTAAGTATTGCAACAGGTTAACAGCCGTAGGCAATTTGAGGTTATGGAATTTACCCATATCCAACACATAATACATCGAAAACAATCCATTGTCTCTGTTCTGAACATACGAAAGAGTATTTCCGTTTCCTACCTGACGGTATTGAATATCCTTGTTAAAGTCAATAAACACCGGCTTGATATTTTCTACTTTCGCATCAACGATACCACGCACAAACGGACTCATATCATCGCGGTTTACATCCACAGGTGTGATCTCCGGTTTTGGAACTTTCACCACGCTCTTATCTTCACCCACACGTTTATAAATCACAACATAATCATTGGTAAAATACTTGTTGGCAAAAGCCACCAGTTCTTCTTTGGTAATTTTCGACAGATCATCCAGGAATGAAACCTGATTTTTCCATTCGTTGCCCACCGTGAAAACATCCAGCATACTATAAGCTCTTCCTGCATTGCTTTCGTTGTTGCGAATCTGATCTACCTTAAAATTGTTGATAATCGCTTGCAGGGTTGCGTCATCAAAGGCTCCGGTTTTGATCAGGTTCAACTGTGAAAGCAATAAACTTTTTACCTCTTCAAGGGTTTGACCTTGTTTAGGTTTACCCATCATAAAATAGATGCTGTAATCCTTGTTGATCCAGGTTGAAGACCCGGCCGACAATACCGCTTGCTTTTGCACCAGGTTCAAATCAATAAACCCGGCCTTTGCATTAGCCATCATATAATCACACAATACAAGGTATTGGGCTTCTTTGGTCAGTGCACCCGGCAGGCGGTAAGCCATCATCAGGTTTTCGGCAGCCGGACCATATACATTCACTTCAACAGGTGCTTTGCGCACAGGCTCGGCAGCAAAGTTGTAAGGAGGAACAGGCTTCGGTTGCATATAGGCAAAACGCTCAGCAATCGCTGCAATGGTTTTATCAGGATCCAGATCACCGGCCATGATGATGGCCATATTGTTCGGAACATAATAGGTATTAAAATAATTGCGGATCTTAACCAACGAAGGATTCTTCAAATGCTCAACCGTACCAATAGTTGTTTGGGTTCCGTAAGCATGTTTGGTAAACAAATTCGTCATCATCGCTTCAAATACTTTGCGCTGGTCATTGTCGAGTGAAATATTTTTTTCTTCGTAAACAGCCTCCAGTTCGGTGTGGAATAAACGTAATACCGGATTGCGGAAACGTTCGGCTTCAATGGTCAGCCAGTTGTTAACCTGATTTTGAGGAATATCATTAACATAAACTGTTTGCTCTAAAGATGTAAAAGCATTGGTTCTGGTAGCGCCAATCGTAGATAACATTTTATCGTACTCATTGGCAATGGCATATTTGGAAGCCACACCTGAAACAGAGTCTATTTGATGGTAGATTTGTTTACGTTTGGCTTCATCCTTGGTTTTGTTGTATTGCTCATACAAAGCATCAATTTTATCCAGTTGCTCTTTTTCTTTAGCCCAGTCTTTAGTACCATAAGTATTGGTTCCTTTAAACAGCATGTGCTCGAGGTAATGTGCCAAACCGGTATTATCAGCCGGATCATTTTTGCTTCCCGCGCGGGTTGCGATCAGGGTTTGAATTCTTGGTTCACTTTTGTTCACCGAAAGCATCACCGTAAGTCCATTTGGCAATTTGTAAATGCGCACACCCAATGGATCACCAGGAACGGTTTGATAGGTAAACTTACCATCCGGAGAGGTATGTTGTTCGTAGCGGGCCTGTGCAAACGCGACAACAGCGCCCAGCACAAACACCATAAAAGAAATGTATTTTTTCATGTTTAAAAGTTTGGCTTCAAAGAAAAGCAATTAGCCGCTAAAAATTACCACTTAAGGATAAATGGTTTGAAGTGCTTTTATCCGGCAAACACGCCTGTTACCATTCGCTCGTTTCCGTGCATATCGGCATGAATCTCAACCTGCTTAAAACCGTGTACTTCAAAGGTATACTTCACTTCGTGACCATAGAGTTTGTTGATTTCCACAAATAAAAGACCTTCTTTTTTTAATCGCTTGCTCGCAAACACTGCAATGGCTTCATAAAATTGGAGCGGATTGCCATCTGTAACAAACAATGCTGTATGCGGTTCAAAGTCCAGAACGTGCATTCCCATTTCCGGCTTTTCGGCATCGGTTATATAGGGAGGATTGCTGACAATAATATCGAATGAAGAAGAAGTGAGAAGTGAGAGTTGAGAATTGAGAATGTCACCCTTCACAAAATTGACCTCTACCTTATTTAATAGAGCATTGTGATTAGCAACCTCTAACGCTTCTTGTGATATATCCAATCCATAAACCTGTGCCTGTGGAAGATGTTTTTTGAGGGTGATTGGAATACAACCCGAGCCGGTTCCAATGTCGAGAATTGTGATTTGTGATTTGTGACTTGTGATTTTGTTGATAATCTTCTCTACCAACTCTTCTGTTTCGGGACGTGGAATTAAAACATGTGGATTGACTTTAAATGGCAATCCGTAAAACCATGCTTCACCAATTACATACTGCAACGGCTCGTGTGCCAACAATCTTGGAATGGCCGCTTGAACCTTTTCCAACACCTCGGATTTCATTTCCTCTTTGTTCAACAACAACTCCGCTCTCGAACATCCACTGAAAAACAACACCAGCTCCGTTGCAATGGCATTGGCTTCTTCCGCATCATAAAGCGAAGTAAGCTGATTGGCAACGACTGAAATGAGTTGTTTGGGAAACACATTTGCGAATGTATGAATAAGCCTTGTTTTTGCGATAGCCTGTCTTTAATTTGCTGTTGCCTGTAAAACAATCTTACACCATTATGTTAGAACAATTAGACTTAAGCCGGGTACTGGTTATCGATATTGAAACCGTATCTCAATACGCAACCTATAACGAACTGGACGAACGCTGGCAACATTTGTGGAACAAAAAAGCCAATGTCCTTAATTACAAAGGAGAAAACTCCACGCCCGAAGAGATTTACGGAAAAGCCGCTATTTATGCCGAGTTCGGCAAGGTCATTTGTATTTCGGCCGGACATTTTACACGCAGTGGCAATAGCTGGCAGTTTCGCATCAAGTCGTTTTATGGCGATGATGAAAAACTGCTGCTACAGGAATTCACCCAAATGCTCGAACGCCATTTCAACGAACCCGACCATTTGCTCTGCGCCCACAACGGAAAAGAATTTGACTACCCTTATATCTCGCGCAGGTGTTTGATTAACGGAGTAGATATTCCGCGCATCTTAAATATTGCAGGCAAAAAACCATGGGAGGTAACCTTGCTTGATACCATGGAGCTGTGGAAGTTTGGCGACTACAAAGCCTATACCTCACTTGAATTATTAGCTGCTGCATTCGATATCCCCACACCTAAAGACGATATTGACGGAAGCATGGTAGGTCACGTATACTGGAAAGAACAAGACCTCGAACGCATCAAAGAATATTGCCAGAAAGACATCATCACGGTGGCGCAATTGATGCTGCGCTTCCGCAAGGAAAACCTGCTCGATGAAACTGATATCAAAATTGTTCCCTAATTTCGCCAGTTGTAATCACACTCACCGATGACCAAACTCTCTGTCAATATCAATAAATTAGCTACGTTGCGCAACTCCCGGGGTGGCAACAATCCGGATGTAATCCAAATGGCTACACAAATTGAACGCTGGGGAGCAGATGGTATCACGGTGCATCCACGCCCGGATGAAAGACATATCCGGTACAATGATGTGCGTGAATTAAAAAATGTATTAACAACAGAGTTTAATATTGAAGGCAATCCACTCGAACCATCTTTTGTTAAACTCGTTCTCGAAGTAGTACCTGCACAAGTTACACTGGTTCCCGATACACTTGGACAACTCACTTCCGACCATGGATGGGACACCATCAAACACCGCTCCTACTTAATTGATACCATTGCCATGTTTCAATCGCATGGAATACGCACCTCCATTTTTGTGGATGCAGATGAACGGATGGTAGAAGGAGCCAAAGAAACCGGAACAAATCGTATTGAATTGTATACCGAACAATACGCGCACAACTATTCAAAAGATAAACAGGTGGCCATCGCTCCCTTTATCAAAGCAGCCACAAAAGCACAAGAGTTGAGATTGGGCATCAATGCCGGTCACGACCTTAGTTTGGAAAACTTACATTTTTTTGCCCAGCATATTCCGGCATTGCTCGAAGTGAGCATCGGACATGCGCTGGTATGTGATGCCTTAATTTACGGAATGGAAAACACCGTACAGTTGTACAAACGTCAGCTGCGCTGAAGTTTTGCCACCACCAGCTTGTCAATCGGAAAGGTTACAACATCGGGACTCAGCTCCGCAATACGAACCCAAAATAATTGTTGTTGTTCCATCCGTCCATCATTTTCAATAGTGAACTCCTCCATCGGAATAACCGATAACGGTGAGAGTGATTTTACTTTGTAATAAATGCTTATCAGCTGGTCAGTCGACCGAAAGGCACTTTGCTGAAAAAAATCGGTTGTATAAAAATGTTCCCCAACTTCGATATCAATTCCCATCTCCTCTTTAAACTCCCGGATTAAACAATCCTTTACGCCTTCGCCAAACTCCATACCTCCTCCCGGTAATTTGGTGAACTCAATATCACCGATACGCTCCTTTGAAAGCAGTACGGATCCTGCTTCATTCACCAACAATCCATACACACGGATATTAAACCGGTCAATCTTTGTGAGTGTCATCCTTTGATGAATTGTTCTTTTTGAATTCCTCCTTGCCGGCATCCAACGAATAGATTAAACCTATATTGACCTGCAATCCTACCGGATACGATTTCATTTCTGTTTTAGATACCGACAATGGAAAAGCCGTTAGCATCGGCTGACAAAACAATTGTAAATCTTTGCTGATACGGTGTTCAATCCGCCCTCCTAAAAAAAGGTTTACGGTAAAAGGAGAGCCTTCATAACCTGTAGAATCTATATGAAAAACATCTTCTCCATCCACCACAAAATCATTCATCTTAGCTTTCATCTGATGTTTCACCAATACATTAAATCCGGCTCCACCCGTAAAATAATACAACCATTTAAAATCGCTACTGCGCTTGGCATAATAATTAAACAAAACCGGAACCGTGAGGTATTGATATTTAAAACTGTACGCAGCACTTCTTGATGCAGATGTAGCATCAGTTACATAGCCAACTCCAATCCCCGGATATAATTTATCTCCCAGCTGAATGTCTTTTTGTTCGCGTGTAAAGCCAACCTCACTATAACCGATACCGGTTTGCAATGTCCATTTTTTATTCAATAAATAATTAACCCAAACTGTTGCACCAACTGAAAGTTTGTAGGTTTCAAACGACTTCACCGAATCGGCATATTGCTTAAAAGTTAGACCTGGCTGAGTTGGCAATGGACTATTTGAACTGGTTGTATTGATTGGAAATGTAATAGTCGGATTGAGGCTGACGCCATAAGAAATCTTATTGCGGGATTGAGCCGGTGCAATCGTGGAAGTCATCAATAGCAGAGCGAAAAAAAGTAAGCGCATGTGAAGGTATTTTATGCCCCAAAAGTACATGCCTTATCCGAGAATAAAAACTTATAACTACCCCTTTTTATTGATACCTAAACGCAACGATATGATATTGGAATAAGGCAAACCGGTTGTGCTGCCAAAGTTTGACAACGCATAATCAATGCTTAGATTGTTTATTTGGAGCCCAACTCCCACCGATGGCATGTAAGAGAGTTCATAAGAGCCGTCAAATTGCTTAACCGATTGGAAGTTCATAATTCCGGATCTTAAGAAAACAATATCCCGATACCCCAATTCAAGTCCAATACGAGGATCCACATTGAAATATTTACTTTGTATCCAGTTGTTCTTGCGGCCATCAAAAGTCAACTCGGTATTGATCTCTGGCAATACGGATAACCGATCTTTAAAAAACAACCATTTCCGCGAAACTCCCAGAATCATTTTAGGAGCCGTCAACTCAAGTGTATTAGATGGCAATGCATTATCGGTTTGCAGGAGCACCTGCTTTTGTTGCTCCGAAAAACTGTATCTCCAAACATTAAAGGTGGTGGTAACATCCCGCAAACTTGCACCAACATTCCATTTACGGTAGGTATACTGAGCGCCTAAATCAAAACCAAATCCCCAGGCACTGGCAAACTCGCCCACCACCCTGCGAATAATTTTAACATTGCCACCCAATGCCAATCCTTCAATTTGGGTTTTGCGTGCATACGACCCGAGAAAACCATAATCAACAGAAGAAAAACTGGTAACGCGGGAGTAATCCAACTGTCCGTTTTGAAAAAGATTTAATGTATTGGGAATATCATCCACCCCAACGCGGATCATCGAAATCGCAAAAGCACTGCTTTCATTGTATTTAAAAGCAACAGTCCCGTAGTCGAGTTTTACGATGCCGGCAAATTGCTCGTTGTGCATCAGTGCAACCTGAATATTATCCTGAACATGTATAAGACCTGCCGGATTCCAATAGGCTGCTGTTGCATCCTGTGTGCTTGACACAACAGCACTTCCCATAGCTGCAGCTCTTGCTCCTACGCCAATAGATAAAAATTCATTACTGTATTTGAGTATCTGAGCCTGTGATGAGAACCACCACACTCCAAACACCATACAAAGCAGCTTCTTCATGTATTACACAAAAACATTTTTAAGTTCTTCCAGTAACTGCTCTCCTGTTGGAAGCAGTTGCTCTTCAATTTCCAATATTCCTTTCAACATCAATCGTTGGTCAGGTTCTGTCATTTCAGGTAACCCCACCCGCATCATGATTCTACTTAACGAATATAAGAACTTGTTATTATCTGCGTAATAATAAATATACTTTACCTGCCTGAAATGATTGAAAATATCCAAAAACGGGGCTGAATCATGAACACCAAAGGCTGAAAACAACCCGTCCAGCTCAACCGAGTCTGATTTATTCAAATTATCATAAAAAGCGTCAGTCAATTCCGGAAAATTCTGCACAATAGACCTGTCAATTAGCAATTCGGTGAGTACGTGCCCAATAAACCACTTCCGCGTAAGCAACTCCGAAAATGGCAATGATTTAAGTTTACCATTTACAATTTCCTGATAATGGCTAAAGAAAGATGAGGCATGAAAGATTTTATCGCTTTGATAATGCTTAAGTGCTCCCTCCAACAATTGTGTTTGTTCAACAGAAAGACGTTTTAATGGGGAGGTACGAAAATTAGGTATCCATTGTTTTGCAAAATCCGGTAAAATTAAACCGGTGTTGTAATAAGGATTGCCGGAACGGCAATCAACAACATAATGTGAGAGATAGTTCACGTTAATAACGATTGTTCCATGACGAGCGGGCAGACCTGCTTTTGTTTTTGCTTTTTACCAGTCCCTTTTTATCATATTTAGCATGATAGTTGTTTCGGGGATCGGCAAAATTGCCACACTTTTTAGGCTTGCATGATACCAACCCTATCAAGAGTAATATTCCGATAATGTATGATGTAATCTTTTTCATGGAATCTGATTTAAAAACAAAAGTCCTGCACAAGTAAATGCAGGACTTTTAAAAGAGGTTTCTAAAAGCTGATTACTTCTTTTTGGGAGCGGCTTTCTTAGCGGCCTTTTTAGGAGCAGCTTTCTTAGCAGCTTTTTTAGGAGCGGCTTTCTTAGCAGCAGCCTTTTTAGGAGCAGCTTTCTTAGCAGCGGCCTTTTTAGGAGCAGCTTTCTTAGCAACTTTTTTAGGAGCGGCTTTCTTAGCAGCAGCTTTTTTGGGTGCAGCTTTTTTGGGTGCAGCTTTCTTAGCAGCGGCCTTTTTAGGAGCGGCTTTCTTAGCAGCAGCCTTTTTAGGAGCAGCTGACTTAGTCGGAGCTGCTTTTTTTGTTGTTTTTTTAGTTGCCATGTTTTTAAAGATTTGATTGATTACGATAACAAAGTTAAAAGAGTGTTTAAAAAATTCAAGTACTAGTTCATTATCAGGGCAAAATAATTGCAACATCCGACTGTTGATAACTGTGACCAACAACTGAAACATATTGATTTTACTAATAGTTTCAAGGTTTCAGTAATCAACAAAAATGTGATTATTTTCTTTGAACTGAGTTGCAATCAGTTAACTCTCTTTTTCAAATCAAGTTTGCGGAATAGGTAATATAATATTTTCAAAAACCTTACAGGTATTGATTTTACTAATATCTTCAGACATTACAATTTTCATTTTCCTTAAATCAGAATGCAACACCTCCTTGATTGAATTAATTTTTCAAAAGACTCTATTCGTAAAAAAAGAAACACAAACGAGTATAATTTTTTATACACGTTCAAAAAACAAGTTCAAATTCACCTCGTCAATTATCGGCATCATCTTAATTGCAATTGTTTTATATTGAACTGCAATGATCAGTAGCATGAAAGCAGAAATAATAACCATCGGTGATGAAATATTAATTGGAAAAATTACAGATACCAATTCGGCTTGGCTTGGACAAGAATTAAGCGCAGCAGGCATTCGTGTTATTCACCGTGCTTCTGTATCGGACCAACGTGATGACATCCTGAAAGCCTTGGCAGATGCCACGCAGCGGGCTGATGTGGTAATCATAACAGGAGGGCTTGGACCAACTAAAGATGATATCACCAAACAAACCCTGGCTGATTTTTTCGGAAGCAAACTCATCCTGAATGAAGAAGTGTTAAAATGGGTAACGCATATTTTCAGCACGAGAAAATTACCCATGATTGAAAGCAATACACAACAGGCAATGGTTCCTTCCAATTGCGAAGTGTTGTTTAATAAAAATGGAACTGCTCCCGGAATGTGGTTTGACGAAAATGATACTGTCTATATCAGTATGCCGGGAGTTCCATTTGAAATGAAAAGTATGTTTGAGGAACTTGCTATTCCAAAACTCAAACAACGTTTTAACCTGCCTGTCATTTTACACCGGCTCATTCTTACCTGCTCCATTGGTGAATCTTTTTTAGCAAAAAAAATCGAAACACTCGAAGACAACTTACCTGAACATATCAAGCTGGCATACCTGCCTTCTGTAGGTATGGTAAGGCTTCGCTTTAGTGGTTATCACACAGATGCATCATTGTTGCAACAGGAAATGAATACCATCATCACCAACTTATACGCATTGGTTGGTGATTATATATATGGTGAAGAAGATCAAACCTTGCAACAGGTGATAGGTGATTTATTAAAATCAAAGAGGGCTACACTTGCAACAGCCGAAAGTTGCACCGGAGGGTATATTGCGCATTTGATTACTTCCGTTCCCGGAAGTTCGGCTTATTATAATGGCAGCATTATCAGTTATGCCAACGAAGTAAAAACAAAAGAACTGGGCATAAGTGAAGATGTTTTAAAAAGTGCAGGAGCCGTAAGTGAAGCATGTGTGATACAAATGGCCGAAGCGGTGAAAGCAAAACTGAATACAACATATTCGATAGCCACAAGTGGAATTGCCGGACCTGATGGAGGCACTCCCGAAAAACCGGTGGGTACTGTTTGGATTGCAGTGAGTGGACCAAACGGAACCATCGCTCAACAATTCAGCATGGGCGACCACCGCGAACGCACCATCCAGCGAAGTTCCATTCAGGCATTGGATATGTTGAGGAAAGTGTTGATTGGGGAGTAGTCACTTCGAGTAAACCTTGGGTAGATTGTGCGTGAGCGTTTGTATCGAGAAGTTGTGTATCTGTTTACTAAAAAGTTCTCGATACGCCCTCAGCAAAACCAGTGCCCGCTACTCGAACTGACTGCATCCATCTTCTAACTTCTATCCTCCAACATCCCTCCACATATCATCCAACACCCCTTTTGCATGTGCGATGCCGGAAACATGTTGAATACCGAGAATTAAACTTTTAGGTGTTTGTTTGAGCTTGCAGCGTTGGGAGTTGTGCTGAACAAATAATAAAATTTTGCTGAACTGCCCGCTTTGGTAAAAGGCTTGTTTTTTCTCATCGGGAAAATAAGCAGCCATGGATGCGTTTTTAATAATGAGCTTTTCGAACCCAATCTTTTTGGCCACAGTTCTCAGCTTAATGAGTTCAAACAAATCGAGCACCTGCTGAGGCATGGCTCCAAACCTGTCTGTCAGCTGTGTGCCGAAATCATCAATCTGTGCATCGGTTTCCAGCCGCGAGAGTTCACCGTATAAACTTACCCGTTCGCTCACGCTGCGAACATACTCATCGGGAATCAACGCTTCAAAATCCGTTTCAATGGTACAATCCTTCGATTCGAGTTTGTGCATCTGCTCCTCTTTGAACAATTCGGCAAACTCATCTTCCTTGAGTTCCTGAATGGCTTCATCCAGAATCTTATGATACATCTCAAATCCGATTTCGGAAATGAAACCACTTTGTTCACCACCCAATAAATTTCCCGCACCGCGGATATCCAAATCGCGCATCGCCACATTAAACCCACTTCCTAAATCGCTGAATTCTTCGATGGCCTGTAAACGTCTGCGGGCTTCATTGGTGAGCATTTGCATGCTCGGAACCATCAGGTAACAATAGGCTTTGCGGTTGGTTCGCCCCACACGGCCACGCATCTGATGCATATCACTCAACCCGAACATGTGGGCATTGTTGATGATAATGGTATTGGCATTCGGGATGTCCAACCCACTTTCGATAATGGTTGTAGCTACCAGCATATCATAATCGCCCTCGATGAATTTAATCATCACATCTTCCAATTTATCGCCTTCTAGTTGTCCATGGGCAACACCTACTTTTACACCCGGACAGAGTTTCATAATCCGGTCGGCTATCTCGTAAATATCTTTCACCCGGTGGTGTACCATAAACACCTGCCCGCCTCTGTCTACTTCGTTCATCACAATCTCCTTCAGCAACTCATCATTATACGCATGCAATTCGGTGGTTACGGGCTGGCGGTTGGCAGGTGGTGTATTGATGATGGACAAATCGCGCGCACCCATCAATGAAAAATGCAGGGTTCGCGGAATCGGTGTGGCTGTTAACGTCAGCGTATCTACATTGGTTTTGATGGCTTTCAGTTTTTCTTTGGCAGCAACCCCGAATTTTTGTTCCTCATCAATAATGAGCAAACCCAGATCTTTGTATTTCATGTCTTTGCCCAACAGTTTGTGAGTACCAATCAAAATATCAATTTTCCCTTCGGCCAGGCGTTTCAAAATTTCTTTTTGTTCAGAGGCCGAACGGAAACGGTTGACATAATCAACTGTGCATGGAAATTCTTTTAAACGTTCTTTAAAGGTACGGTAATGTTGATTAGCCAAAATAGTAGTAGGAACCAATACGGCAACCTGCTTGCTATCGCATACTGCTTTAAAAGCTGCACGAATAGCAACCTCTGTTTTCCCAAAACCTACATCTCCACAAACGAGCCTGTCCATCGGGTTATCCGACTCCATATCTTTTTTCAGATCAGCAGTGGCTTTGCTTTGGTCGGGCGTATCTTCATACATAAAAGAAGCCTCGAGTTCCACTTGCATATAGTTATCGGGAGCAAACTGAAAGCCTTTTTGCGCTTTCCGCTTGGCGTATAACTTTATCAGGTCGCGGGCAATATCTTTTACTTTTTTCTTGGTGCTGGTTTTGAGTTTTTCCCATGCATCACTTCCGAGTTTATTCACCCGTGGTTCCGTTCCATCCTTCCCAACATATTTGGAAATTTTGTGCAGGGAATTAATGCTCACATACAACAAATCATTATCGCGGTACACCAAACGTACAGCTTCCTGAATATGCCCGTTCACTTCCATCTTTTCCAGTCCGGCAAACCTTCCAACCCCATGGTCAATATGGGTTACAAAATCCCCGGGTTTTAAATCGCGCAGTTCTTTTAAGGTGATGATACGGCTTTTACTGTAGGCATTGCGCACATGTCCGCGGTAAAAACGGTCAAAGATCTGGTGCTCGGTATAACAAGCCAGTTTCAAATCCTTATCTATAAACCCTTTTGAGATACCGTGGTAAATCGGGTCAAACGTAACTTCCCTATCCAGATCCTCAAAAATGGTATACAGTCTTTCAATCTGCCTGCTGCTTTCCGAAAAAATAAGGTTCGTTAATTCATCACGTTGGTTATCGCGCAGGTTGCCAATAAGCAGCTTGAAGTTTTTATGAAATACAGGTTGGGGAGAAAGATTAAAAACAATTTTTTCATCTGCCTTGTAAAAAAATCTTGTTCCGAACTCAACCATTGCGTAACGCTTAAACGCTTCTTTAATAGCCGACTCCTGTTCATAAATCAGGTTCACAGGTTTGAGCGGTTCGTGTTCGGATGTAGGTTCGTATCGGGCATAAATCGTTTCTGCCTTTTCTTTGCCTTTGCTTATTTGCTCCAAACAAAACTCCACGTCCTTTACCCATAATACTGTATCGGCCGGCAGGTACTGAAAAAAGTTTTGCTGAGAGGTTCCGTCAATATCCTTTTGAACATTGGGAATGATAAAAAATCGATCTACCCTTTTCACCGAAAGCTGTGTATTGGGGTCAAATGTTCGGATGCTTTCAATCATCTCTCCATCGAGCTCAATACGGTAAGGCATATCGTTGCTAAACGAGAATACATCCACAATTCCGCCACGGATAGAGAATTGCCCTGCTTCATATACAAAATCACTGCGCTCAAAATGATGCTCGGTGAGGAAGTCGATGAAAAATTCGAGGGCGAAAGGATGTCCTACTTTTAATTCATAGGTATTAGCCGACAAGTCTTTTTCAGTGATCACCAGTTCCGCCAACGCTTCGGCAGTAGTTACCACCAGTTCTCCGTTTACCGAATGTTGATTGAGCCGGTTGAGCACTTCGGCACGCTCCAATATGAAAGTATTATCAGGCGCACTGATTTGAAAAGGCCTGCGGTAAGATGAAGGCAAAAACAAAACCGTTTTCCCTTCGAGCAGGTTTTCTATATCCGAAAAAAAGTAACGGGCATCGTCCGTATCATTAAATACAAATACGTTGGTTTTGGGCTGTGCTTTGTACAAGGCTGAGGCTAAAACGGCATCAGCAGAGCCCACCAATCCCGTCAGGTGAAGCCGCACCGGGGAGGGTGTTCGAAGCTTTCCTGCAAGGGTTTTAAAGCGATCACTTTCGCTGTAAATGCCTAATAACTGCTGTAAATTCAACTACACAAAAAATTGTCGGGGCAAATATAAGGGATTGGGGGATGGGATGAAAACAGAACACCCGAAGAGTTGACATTTTACAATCAAGGTGTTTTATTTGCATCAGCAATTCGGGGTGTAGCGTAGCCTGGTATCGCGCCAGCATGGGGTGCTGGAGGTCGTGGGTTCGAATCCCGCCACTCCGACAACGCAAAAAAAGACGCTCCATAAGAAGCGTCTTTTTTATATACGATATAAATCAACTTAATTACTTAACCAACTTAAGCACTAACTGAACCATACAACGCTGCACGTTGTTCTTTCACCCTTTCATCATCAATATACTCATCATAAGTCATCCGTTTATCAATTACTCCATTAGGTGTAATTTCGATAATACGGTTGGCAATACTTTGTGTGAACGTATGGTCATGCGAAGAGAAGATTGCTATATGTTTCCAATCTTTCAATGCATTGTTGAATGCCTCAATGGTCTCCAAATCCAGATGATTGGTAGGTTCATCCAGCAATAAACAATTGGCATTGGTCAGCATCATACGGCTTACCATACAACGTACCTTTTCGCCTCCACTCAGTACATTCGATTTTTTAAACACTTCTTCCCCGCTAAACAACATCTTACCCAAAAATCCACGGATATAGGTTTCATCTTTTTCGGTTGAGAACTGACGCAACCAATCCACCAGATTATAATCGGCTGTAAAAAACTTATGGTTTTCGTTGGGCAAATACGAGCGGGTGATGGTTTGTCCCCATATATATTCGCCTGAACTTGCTTTTTCTTCTTCGGCTATAATCTGGAAGAAAGAAGTAATAGCCAGATGATCTTTTGACAGAATGGCAACCTTATCTCCTTTATCCAGTGTGAAGGTAATATCCTTGAACAATACCGTTCCATCGTCCAGTTTTTTCGAAAGCTCCTCTACGCGCAATACCTGATCTCCGCAATCGCGGTTTGGGGTAAAAATAATGCCCGGGTATTTACGGGTGGAAGGTTGAATTTCGTCCACCACCAGTTTTTCCAATAATTTTTTACGGCTGGTTGCCTGACGCGATTTAGAAGCGTTGGCACTAAAGCGGGCCACAAAATCCTGCAACTCCTTGCGTTTATCTTCTACTTTCTTGTTTTGATCCGAACGTTGGCGCAACGCCAACTGGCTCGATTCGTACCAGAAAGAATAGTTACCCGTATACAACTGAATTTTTCCGAAATCAATATCGGCCACATGCGTACATACAGCATCCAAAAAGTGACGATCGTGACTTACCACAATCACCGTATTTTGAAAATCAGCTAAGAAGTTTTCCAACCAAGCGATAGTTTCAACATCCAGGTCATTGGTAGGCTCATCCAGCAATAAAATATCGGGGTTGCCAAATAAGGCCTGCGCCAACAATACACGCACTTTCTCTTTACCGCTCAGCTCACTCATGAGTTTAGTGTGTAATTCTTCTTTTACACCTAAGTCGCTCAACAATCCTGCAGCGTCACTTTCGGCATTCCAACCTTCCATTTCGGCAAACAATCCCTCAAGCTCTCCTACACGTTCGCCATCAGCATCATTAAAATCAGGCTTTGCATAAATAGCATCCTTCTCTTCCATGATCTTCCAAAGTTTTTTGTTTCCCATGATTACGGTTTGCAAAACAGGGAAAGCATCAAACTCATGGTGATTTTGCTTGAGCACACTCATCCGTTCGCCCGGAGTAATGGAAACACTACCCGTACTCGGGTCGATTTCGCCCGAAAGGATTTTTAAAAAGGTTGATTTTCCTGCACCATTGGCACCTATCACTCCATAACAATTGCCCGAAGAGAATTTTACATTCACATCCTCAAACAATACACGCTTGCCGTAGCGCAACGAAAGATTTCCTACTGAGATCATTAAGTTAAAAAATTGAGCGGCAAATGTAGACTTTAAAATCGAAAGTTCATAGAGGGTTGCGGGATAGCAGGTTGCGGGTTCCTGCGGACCGCCTAGTCGCGTGACTTTTTCACGCAGAGCCGCAAAGGCGCTATAGTTGGGAGGCGCAGCCTGTCCTCTGCGAACTCTTGAACTTTAGACATCTCCCTCTGCTGTCTTTGCGCCTCTGCGAGACAATCTTCCGACCGCGGACCGTCTAACTGTCGACTTCCAAAATCACTTCTCGATACAAACGCTTGCCCACAACCCACCCAAGGTTCACTCGAAGCGACTGCTCAATTGCCGCCTGCCTACTTTCTTTTTGCCTACTCATCTTTCTCTTCCTTGCCTACTTTCAAAACTTCCGCCTTCTTCTTCGCTCTCACAATAAACTTCAGGTACATCCCTTCAATTTTGGTGCGGGCCCAGGGTGTTTTTCGTAAAAAAGTCAGGCTCGACTTAATACTCGGATCATTCTTAAAACAGTTTACATTCACCTCATCAGCCAGAAACTCCCAGCAGTAGGTGTCCACCAACTCGGTGAGCATCTGCTCCAGTTTGATTCCATGTAAAGGATTGTTTTGTTGGGTCATGATGCGTTTCGTTTAAAGCCCCATTCACCCAGCCATCTGCTCGCATTACTGCGTCTGGCCTTTTTTAAACCAAACCTGTTGATGGAATATTTTTTCAAATGCTCAATAGCCTCGTCAACCGAATCGGTTACCAGCAAATATTCTTTAATCTCGGCAGCCGAAACCGTTTTATTGGCTATCATATCTTCGGTCAACTCAATGAGGTTTTTCCAATAATCGCGACCAATTAATATAACAGGAAACTCCTTGATCTTTCCAGTTTGAATAAGTGTAAGTGCTTCAAACATTTCGTCCATGGTGCCCCATCCGCCCGGCATAATTATAAACGCATACGAGTATTTTACCAGCAAGGTTTTGCGCACAAAAAAGTATTTAAATTCAACCGATTTTTGCACATAAGGATTTTCCCTTTGCTCATGCGGCAAAATAATATTGCAGCCTATGGATTGCCCTCCGGTTTCAAATGCGCCACGGTTGGCGGCTTCCATGATGCCCGGTCCGCCACCGGTAAGCACCGTAAAACCTAGTTTACTGATGGCAGCCCCTAATTCGCGGGCTTTGATATAATACGGATGATCCTCCCCAAAACGGGCACTCCCAAATACCGTTACACAAGGCCCTATAAAATGTAATTTCCGAAACGCGTGGATAAACTCCCATAAGACTTTAAACGCAAATAAAAACTCACGGGTACGTGAGCGGGGGCCTTCCAAAAATCTTTGTTCTGAGTGGGCAACTTTTTCCCTTAGCTCCTGTATATTCTTTTTTGCCATACCTCAAATTAACAACAAAAGCCCGACATTTCTGCCGGGCTTTCCTATAATTATTCGTTCCTGAATTACAAATTACCGCGAATCTCTTGCTCTCTTTCCAATGCTTCAAACAAGGCTTTGAAGTTTCCTTTTCCGAAACTTTTGGCTCCTTTACGCTGGATGATTTCGAAAAACATCGTAGGACGGTCTTCTACCGGCTTCGAGAACAACTGCAACAAGTATCCTTCATCGTCTCTGTCTACCAAAATACCCAGTTCTTTTAAAGGCTCAATATCTTCTTCAATCTTACCAACACGGTCAAACAAATCTTCGTAATAGCTCGAAGGAACTTTCAAAAATTCAACCCCACGGCTCATCAATTCGCGTACTGTTGCAACAATATCTTTGGTTGCAATGGCGATATGTTGAACACCTTCACCTTCATAAAAATCAAGGTATTCTTCTACCTGCGATTTCTTTTTGCCCTCAGCCGGTTCGTTGATCGGGAACTTTACATATCCGTTTCCGTTGCTCATTACCTTACTCATCAAAGCTGAGTATTCGGTTGAGATATCGTTATCGTCAAATGAAAGAATGTTTTTAAAACCCATTACATCTTCATACCATTTTACCCAGGGGTTCATTTGGTTCCAGTTCACATTTCCCACGCAATGGTCAACGTATAATAAACCGGTCGGAGCAGGATTGTATGCGCTTTTCCACTCCACAAAACCAGGCATAAACACACCTTCGTAATTTTTACGCTCGATGAACAAATGTTCTACTTCACCATACGTTTTGATGCCGCACATTCTCACTTCACCTTTATCATCGGTTAATGTTTTAGGCTGAACAGAAGCAACTCCTCCACGTTTGGTTGTTTGCTCAAACGCATCATAAGCATCATCCACCCACAAAGCAATATACTTTACACCATCACCATGTTTGCGGTGGTGCTCGGCAATCGGACTGTCACTGTGTAATGGTGAAGTCAGCACCAAACGCATTTTATTTTGAACCAGCACATAAGATGCGCGGTCTTTTAAGCCCGTTTCGGGACCGGCATACGCCAGACTTTGAAACCCGAAAGCTGTTTTATAATAATGAGCAGCCTGCTTGGCATTACCCACCCACAATTCAATGTAATCTGTTCCGTTCAAAGGAAGGAAATCAGCGGCTTGCGGCATCACTTCCTTGGTTTGATTTTCTGTTTGCATCGCGATTCTGTCGTTTATGTAAGCTACGAAAATCGAATTTTTTAGGAGATTATAACTATGACAATTGTCAATCAATAAAGCTCTTTGATAAAAGTCATTAAGGAATAAAACGGTATTCTTTCATCACACGTATGCCCAATAAGCCTTCTTCGAACTGGTAGATGATATGCTCGCAGTTCCACATGATATCTAATGAGCTAAAGACTCTAATCCCCACATATTCGTCATATTTTCCTCCTTCCAGATATATCATCGTGCTTTTTTCATGCCCTCTTTTTGATTCATATTGAGCGTTCTTAAATTCATACTCTTCAACCTTGGGTCGGCTACTCCCATAGTAGTTTAAACAGAACATGATATTGATTAGCAAAGGCAAAATGACCAAAGTATAAAACACCCGAACCTTGGCTGCCTCTTTCCTGAAAAATAAAAGAAAGCAACCTGACATTACCACCACAAATCCCGTCAATGAATACTCAAGCGGGATGAGGGTATTCATCACAACTTTGAAAAAAAGGTAAATATTGGTTATGCTTAAAATAACCACCCGAAAAAAATAAGTCTCCACCAAACTCATCAGCGCCAACCACAATTGTGAGGGTTCAAAAAACTGTTTGATGTACGTAAAGATAGGTCGCCCGATTGCCAATAAGAATATCAAACCAATAATGATTCCAGTAAAATCATAATAATAAAAGAGTATAATTGGAACTGCAATGATTAAACAACAAGCAATCAAAAAAAGAAAATGGTTGAGAATTGTATTCAGTGCATTGATGGTTTGCGCGGCTTCGGTTTTTTCAAACTCTTCATACCGCATTTGCGCATACTCGCGAGCCCTGCGTTTGGCCTCTTCCCTGCGGGCATCTCTTGCTTTTTCGGCCTGCTCAAACGGTGAAGTATACCGTTTGAATCGGCCGTTCCTTTCAGCTAAAATATATTCATACGCTTCGGTCAATTCAATAAATTGCTGTTGCGCATCGGGGGCGGGATTTTTATCGGGATGCAACAACAGTGCTTTGGCACGATAGGCTTTTTTGATTTCATCGAGTGTAGCATTTGCTTCAATGCCCAAATACTGGTAGGGGTCGGATATCATCAGCCTGCAATATAAAAAAAGCAGCCGAATTGTATCAGCTGCTTTTTCCTTTCTCGCGTCTATGTCTATCGACTATTAACTATGGTCTATCTATTATTCCACCCACGTTTTATAATACCCCGGATCTTCCATATCCATTGCGGCTTTGGTAATCTTCAACGGATAAAACGGATCTATCATCACAGCCAGTTCTCCGGTTTCTTTTTGCCCGATTGATTTTTCAACCGTTCCGGGATGCGGCCCGTGCGGGATTCCTTTTGGGTGCAACGTAATCATTCCGCGCTCCACATGTTTGCGGCTCATAAAATCGCCATCCACATAATACAATACTTCATCGCTGTCTACATTGCTATGCGCATACGGAGCCGGAATCGCCTGTGGGTGGTAATCATACAGACGCGGAACAAAAGAGCAGATCACAAAATTATGCCCTTCAAATGTTTGGTGGATTGGAGGTGGCATGTGTACACGTCCGGTGATTGGTTCATAGTTATGAATCGAAAATCCATAAGGATACTGATACCCATCCCAGCCAATGGCACTGAACGGATGCGCTGCATACGTGTATGGGTAGAGCATATCCTGTTTTTTGATCATCACCTTAAACTCTCCAAGTTCATCAAATGTTTCGAGGTTTTGCGGAACTTTTAAATCGCGCTCGCAATACGGTGAATGCTCGAGCAACTGACCAAACTGGTTGAGGTAACGTTTGGGGGCACGAATCGGTGATAAACTTTCGGTGATAAACAAACGGTTGTTTGCATCGTTAAAATGCAACTGGTAAATCGTCCCCCTCGGAATCACCAGATAATCGCCATACTCAAACGGAATTTGTCCGTAAATAGTTTTCAAAACACCACTGCCCTCATGCACAAAAATCACTTCATCCCCATCCGAGTTTTTGTAGAAATAATCGGTCATACTTTTTTGAGGAGCAGCTGTTGCCAGGTATACATCATTATTGAACAACAGGTATACACGGCTTTCTAAATAGTCATCCACAGGTTTGGCTTTAAACGTGAGGTAGCTGCGGTTTTGCATGTTTTTTTCCATGGCTGCAACCGGACCAAAAGCCCGCGCCTCCCCGATTTCTTTCACCATGGTAGGCGGATTGGTATGGTAAACCAGTGAATACAAACTGGAGAACCCTTCGGTTGATACCAGTTCTTCCTGATACAAAGTCCCGTCAGGTTTGCGGAACTGAGTATGTCGTTTTGCGGGAATGCTCCCAAGTTTATGATAGTATGGCATAGTTTAGTTATTTGTTATTTAGTTATTCGGTTTTTGCTTATAAAGTTCTGACTTGAGGCACTGGCCAATAACTCAATAACCCATTAACCCAATAACTCTATTCAAATATTATTACATTAATGCGACCAAATTTAGTTTTTTTGTGACTTGTAAAAAACACATCATCATCAAAATCCCTGTTTCCGGTTCACATTATTTACGCTTTTCAAATGTATTTTAAATCAACTCTTCAAAAACTGATTTTCATCACGGTGCTACTGGTAGCGGCTTGCGGTCAGAATAAAAACAAACCCGCTGCTGAAACAGGGGGCAAAGACTCAACAGCAGCCTTACAATCTGTGCGTGTCATTAGCAACCAGATTGAAGCCGACCCCGATAATGCCGAACTATACTACCAGCGTGCCGTTATTTATTTCAACGAAAAATACATGGATAGAGCATTGGTGGATATAGAAGATGCCACAACGAAAGATAGAAAAAACCCGCTTTACCACTATTACAAAGGCAAAATTTTGTATGCAATGAACCGCACACAAGATGCCTCAAAAGCATACGAAAGTGCATTGGCACTGAAGCCCGATTATACCGAAGCCCAGCTCAAACTTGCCGAACTCTATTATGTAGTGAAAGAACATACCAAATCCATTAACCTCGTCAATACCATTTTGGCGGCCAACCCTGCCAGTGCTGATGCCATGATTCTGAAAGCCGACAATCAGCGCGAATTAAAGGACACCGCAAAAGCCATTGCTTCGTACCAAAAAACATTGGAAATAGACCCAAGTTATTATGATGCAGCCATGCAACTGGGCTTGTTGAATACGGCACGTAAAGACAAATCAGCACCGGAATATTTCACCGCTGCCATCCGCATCAACCCTAAAAGTACCGAAGCATATTTTGGTCGTGCATACTACTACCAGCAAACCAAACAATACCAAAAAGCATTGTTCGATTACCGCAAAGTGATTGATATCGACCCATCAAATGACAAGTCTTATTACAATGTTGGGATGATTAATTTTGATGTTGAGAAATATGATGAAGCCCTCAGAAGTTTTAATATCTGTGTACAGATGAACAACAATTACACCGAGGCTTATTACATGCGGGGTTTGATACACGAAATGCGCAAACACGGGCAAGATGCAAAGCTGAACTACGAATATGCCCTGCAACTTAACCCTGAATATACGCCAGCTAAAGAGGGATTGGACAGGATAAGCAGATAGTTGAATAGTTGACAGATCACTGTGGCTAATCGATAAACCATAACTGAGGACTGCCGACAATCTAACCGCGTCCCCCTCCCATATCTTCATCCTCTCTTTCATCTTAAATCTTACTTCTCTACTCTCTCGGAATAAAAGATTTCACAAATTGTACCGCTTGCACTATTTTGCAGACCTTTATGAGTACTATCAATATCACCCTGCCTGACGGTTCCGTTCGCTCGTATGAACGGGGAGCAACCGCCTTAGACGTAGCCAAATCCATCAGTGAAGGATTGGCCCGCAATGTATTAGCCGCCAAGATTTCGACTTCGCTCAACCCTGCGAATTGGGAAGTATGGGACGCTACACGCCCCATCAACGAAGACGCTGCGCTTACACTGCTCACCTGGAATGATACGGATGGTAAACAAACAATGTGGCACTCATCGGCTCACCTGATGGCCGAAGCGCTGGAAGCACTGTACCCCGGAACCAAGTTCGGTATCGGACCTCCCATCGAAAACGGATTTTATTACGATGTTGATTTTGGCGGTAAAGAGTTTTCGAGCGATGACTTTAAAAAGATAGAAGATAAAATGGTTGAGCTTGCCAAGCAGGCCAATCCGTATAAACGTTCGGAGGTTTCGAAAGCTGATGCCATTGCCTACTTCAAAGAAAAAGGCGATGAGTACAAACTCGACCTGCTCGAAGGATTGGAAGACGGAAGCATCACGTTTTACAATCAGGGAAACTTTACCGATTTGTGCCGTGGACCGCATATTCCCAATACCGGATTCATCAAGGCCATTAAGCTGATGAGCGTTGCCGGTGCGTACTGGAGAGGGGATGAAAAAAACAAAATGCTCACCCGTATTTACGGAATCACCTTCCCTAAAAAATCGGAACTGGATGAGTATTTGGTGTTGCTTGAAGAAGCAAAAAAACGCGATCACCGCAAGATTGGAAAAGAACTGGAGCTGTTTACCTTCTCCGAAAAAGTAGGAATGGGTTTGCCGTTGTGGTTGCCTAAAGGCGCTGCCCTGCGCGAAAAACTCGTTCAGTTTTTGCAAAAAGCACAGGTAGCTGCCGGATATTTGCCGGTGGTAACACCTCATATCGGTAACAAAAATTTGTACATCACTTCGGGTCACTACGAAAAATACGGAGCCGATTCGTTTCAGCCGATTTCAACCCCGCGCGAAGGCGAGGAGTTTTTCCTGAAACCGATGAACTGCCCTCACCATTGTGAAATTTACAAGGCCTCTCCTAAATCATACAAAGACCTGCCCGTGCGGTATGCCGAGTTTGGTACCGTTTACCGCTACGAACAAGCAGGCGAATTGCACGGATTGACACGGGTTCGTGGATTTACTCAGGATGATGCCCACTTGTTTTGTCGCCCCGATCAGGTGAAAGAAGAATTTTGCAAGGTGATTGATCTGGTGCTGTACGTATTCAAAGCATTAGACTTTAAAGACTTTACCGCTCAGATTTCCCTGCGCGACCCGGAGAATAAAACCAAATACATCGGAAGCGATGAAAACTGGAATCTGGCCGAGCAGGCCATCATTGAGTCGGCAGCCGAAAAAGGCCTGACAACGGTAGTTGAGCTTGGAGAAGCCGCCTTCTACGGGCCAAAACTCGACTTTATGGTAAAAGATGCCATTGGCCGTAAATGGCAATTGGGAACCATTCAGGTAGACTATAACCTACCCGAACGTTTTGAGCTGGAGTATACCGGAAGTGATAACCAAAAACACCGCCCTGTGATGATACACCGCGCGCCATTCGGCTCGCTGGAGCGTTTTGTGGCCGTATTGATTGAGCATTGTGCAGGTAACTTCCCGCTGTGGTTAACCCCCGAGCCGGTGGCCATTTTGCCAATCAGTGAGAAATATCATGACTACGCGCAAAAAGTTGTGAATGTGCTAAATAAAGCAGATATTCGCGGGCCGTTTGACGACAGGAACGAGAAGATTGGCAAAAAGATAAGGGATGCCGAAACGAAAAAAATCCCCTTTATGCTCATCATCGGAGAACAGGAAGAAGCTGAAGGCAGCGTTTCGGTTCGCAAACACGGAGAAGGAGATGTGGGCAAGTTTAAACTGGAAGACTTTGTAATATTTATCAAAGACCAGCAAGCCAAAAACATTAATTAAAAAAACCAATTTAAAACCATACTTGGCAGCACCAAACAAACCATTTGTCCCTAGCACAGGGAACAAACCTGCACCCAAACCGGCATACGTTCCGGGTGCTAACCGCTACGGTCGTGGCATGAGCAAAGCAAGAGAGCCTGAGCATAAGATCAATGAAAGGATCCGTGCAACACAGGTTCGATTGGTAGGCGACAACGTTGAAGTAGGAGTTTATTCTCTTCAGGAAGCCCTTCGCATTGCCGACACGCAGGAACTTGACTTAGTAGAGATCTCACCTAACGCAGACCCACCGGTATGTAAGGTAGTCGACTACAAAAAGTTTTTGTACGAGCAAAAAAAGAAGAAAAAAGAACTGAAAGCCAATACCGTAAAACAAGAGGTAAAGGAAATCAGATTCGGACCGAATACCGATGAGCATGATTTTGACTTTAAACTGAAACATGCCGAAAACTTTTTGAAAGACGGTAATAAAGTTCGTGCTTATGTATTCTTTAAAGGCAGAGCAATTGTGTACAAAGAACGTGGCGAGGTATTGTTGCTTCAGTTTGCACAAAAACTCTCTGAACTTGGTAAAGTGGAGCAGTTGCCAAGACTAGAAGGTAAAAAAATGTTTTTGTTGATGAGCCCTAAAGGGAAATCAGCACCAACAACACCGGCCCCGGCCGAGAAATAAAGAAAATCGTACATCGAATAATAAAAAGGAAGACAGATTATGCCAAAAATGAAAACCAACAGCTCTGCGAAAAAGCGTTTTAAAGTTACCCCCAGCGGTAAAATCAAACGTGCGCAGGCGTTTAAAAATCACATCCTGACCAAGAAAACCACCAAACAAAAACGTGGTTTGACTAAGATGGTTGTAGTATCTGATCCTGATATGGGATTGATCAAAAATCTGCTTGCAATCGGTAAATAAGATCGCAAGTTGAATTTGCCCCAAGCAATTGGAGCAGGTTTAAAGTTTAATTTAAAAAACCCGGACACGAGCCTATTAAAAGTTTCCGAATACTCGGAACGCTTCAGTCCAAAAAAACTTAACAATTATGCCACGTAGTGTCAATTCAGTAGCGTCTCGCAGACGCAGAAAAAAACTCCTCGGCCTTGCAAAAGGTTACTGGGGAAAACGTAAAAACGTATTAACCATCGCCAAACATACGATAGACAAAGGTCTGGGATATGCTTACCGCGATCGTAAAACCAAAAAACGTAACTTCCGCTCATTGTGGATCATGCGTATCAATGCAGGCGCCCGCTTGCACGGTATGAGCTACTCACAGTTTATGGGTAAAGTTGGTACAACCAGCCTTGGCCTAAACCGTAAAGTTCTTGCCGACCTCGCAATGAACCACCCTGAGACTTTCAAAGCAGTAGTTGAGAAAGTAAAATAGTTTGTTCAACTGAACCTGTTTCAGTTTGTTCGAACTTTAATAAATTATTCACCACGATTGTACGATTGAAAAATCCCGCCCCGGAAACGAGAGCGGGATTTTTTTATTAAACCTTTGCAGAAGTATTAATTTCCATTTAGTCCTAATTTCACCTGACTCAACAGTATCACATTATCCTCAACGGTATTGTCAAAATATTCTACCATTATATTAGCCATTCTACTATTTCGCATATCTGAAGTATTCGCATCCAGTATCGCATTTAGCCTGTCGAACAGTTTTCTGCTTCGGTCTGCAATTTTGCGCATTTCTCTGCCCATTACACGAGCTGCCACATGCTTTAAATCAACATTATCACCTTCAAATAAGTCGTTATGACCTTCCCATATTTTTTCATCATACATATCAAAGAAGTGATTCAGTATGTCACTAATATCTTTCACATCATCTCTTCTTATCTCTGGTCTGTCATCCCAAGCAATTAGCTTCAATGTCACAATTCCCGGAAGTGTACAAAACTTGAACCGGTGATTTCCTTCCAACTCAATCTCCGGAAGTCCTTCCTCATAAATTTCATAAAAACCCTGTAGGCTTATATTAGTTAAACCAGTTCCTTCTGCAATGACATAACCATTTTCATCCTCAATCGCTCCAAATGGTAATAAATCTACTTCATATCGGCCTTCCCAAATCAATACATAAGGATTCGCTTTATAAGCAGCAAAACATTCTTCCTCAATTAAATAATTCTTAAGGGCATCATAAACACCCTTATCATTTATTAATACAGCAAAATCAATATCTCCAGTTGTTCTTCTTGGAGCAATACCATTAATTCCTGTCATCCAAACGTCTCTTGCTACAGCACCTACCAAATAATAGTCTATACTAAAGCGATTTAGCCCTCTTTCTAATGCAGAAAGCATCTCCTTTATCTCCGGTAACTGACGAATTTTATTGTAGTTTATTTTGTATGAGCTCATCATAAATTCTTTTTGCCGTTTCTAAACATCTGCGATCATTAGTTGTTACTAAATCCGCATATACTAATAACGGTGGAGTTATGTTATCATACACATCCTGATAATTCCAAAACTTCTTATAAATCTTCACGGTCCCATTCTCATCAGGAATTAATCTCATTTGTTTAATAAGATCGCTTCTGGTTTGCTCTGTGTATAAAGTTAACTCTTCTGGTTTTAAGTAATTGGTTAATATATCTCCTGCAGGTTCTCCTCCCCACCATGTTTTATTGTGGGGAAGCATAATAGCCTTCCAATTCATAAAATCTTCTTCCTTTAAGAAGCGAAACCTGCCTAGCAATAGTGTTGGTTTTAACTTTTCAGTATAAGTTGTTATCCATTTGTCCAATAGCTCTCTTCTATTTATTAATTGATATTCTCTAGCATTGATTTCAATTAAGTAGCCCATTTCTTTCAAACCATGTATAACATAATTTATATTCCCCAACCCAACATCAGTCACACTAGCAATTTCTCTATATGGCATGTTCACCATCTGTTGATCAAGTAAAAACTGAAACACGACTTTTAACCCTGTTTTGGTAAAAGCTCTGTTAGTCTTTACTCCATCTTGTTTATATGGCTTGTTCCCTTCAATCCACAATACAAGTCCATCCAATTTCAAATAAATATTTCCATTACCTTCCAGATATCCAATGTTTAAAGCCCGCAGCTCTTCCTTTACTTTAGGTATCAGGTGAGCAGCAACCACAATCAGAGGTTTGTTCTCTATTGTTCTTTCTAACATTAAAGGTATTTGATGATTCCTAAGCTCCTTAACCACTTCCATATAAACATCATATTGATGATCATCAACCTCTAAACAAAGCTTCTTATCTACTCTTTTTTTTTCCATAACCCTCCATTTACACCTTATTCCGGTATTCTTTTCAAGAGCTTCTAAAGCAATATCTACTATTTCTATTTCTTTCATGTTCATTAATATTACAAGTACACGAAACGTGAACAATGCATAAACATGAACAAAAGTATCGTATTCTTTTATATTTTCTCAATCTAATTGCTAAATATAAAGATACACCTTTCTTTCTATCAAGCTTTAGTATACCATATTGATATGTTTTACTACACTAAGCCATAAGCTGCGGATTATTGTTAGATACCAATAATCTGTAAAATCCCGCCCCGGAAACGAGAGCGGGATTTTTTTATATTAGAAACCAACTACTTATGTCATGTGTATGTATGTATGTATGTATCTTTATCGGAACCAAATTATAATCGTTATGAAAAAACTATTACTCTCAGTATTTGTGCTCGGAATTTCTTTTGGCGCAGATGCCCAACAATCCTTCACCCGTCCCGGAACAATCTGGCATTACGGAAACCCAGACCAACTCGGAACAGGCCTTGAGTCCTTTTATACCTACACAGCGCTAAGAGATACAAGTATTGCCGGTGATATTTATTCCCAGATAGCATACAAAAACTATAATGATGTTGATTATGGTAACAGCGTGTTCTTAACTAAATCCAATGACAGTATTTATTATTTATCACCATCAAAAGGCAAGCTGCTCCTTTTTAAAACAGGAGTGAATGTACACGATACCATAGCTATTGATTTACTTATACCGTATAATGCCGATTCTGTTATAAATGCAAGAATTGTGATTGACAGCATCGTATGGATACAAAATTCAATAGTTGCAAATGATAGTATCTGCCAATGGCAATTCCATGCAATTGATGATATTGAAACCCCAATAAATACGGGGAAGTACACAGAAAAAGTTATTACGAGTATAAGAAACAGCAGTCCAGAATTTATTGTTTTATTGGACCGGGTGGTAACACTGGGAGAGAGTCCATATTTAAGATGTTATCAGGATACGCAATATCTGTTCCGACCTGAGGGTGGTAATGGAGCAGTGCATCCTTGTGATTTTGTTAATATTGTTGGACTAAAAGAACTGACACAGAAGTATCAACTCGTAAATATCTATCCTAACCCGGCTCATGGTTTTATTTACATTACTCAACCATTTGCAAAAAATGCAGAAGTGAGCATCTACAATCATATTGGACAATTGGTCTTTACTGCCACAGTAGCTCACGACCAACCAATTGATATTTCTTCCTTCCATTCCGGCTTATACTATCTGAAGTTAAATGGAGATGAAAACACTTTTTATCATAACTCTTTTATTAAGGAGTAATCCCTAAACCACATTCTTAAATCCCGCCCCGGAAACGAGAGCGGGATTTTTTATGACCCGACTTTATGCAAAACTACAATCGCCATCACCATCAAAAAATTGAGCGGTACTTTGTTCAAATACTTTTTGAATTGGAGCTGTAAGATAATAATGCCGTGACAGGTTTCTTTGATGGAGACACCATTTTGCAAATGGAGCTATCAAACTTTGGTGTTGGAGATTAAAAACACTTATCTCGTAAACGGAATGGTTTAGTGCGTATTGAAAAACGGCTTTCCCAAGTGTATCCAAGGCCGAATTGTTTGCCCATATATAGGAAACTTTAAGCTCCCCTTTTTTTAACATCACCAATGCCGCAGCAATAATTCGTTCATGCACATCAACACAAACAACAAACTCGTTTCGGTAATCAGGTGTTGAAATGGTAAACTCATACTTATCAGCAAACGAATCAGGAACCGCGCTTTGCTTTACCCACGGATAATTCATCATCCATTCAAAATCCACCACACGCCTTGTTCCAACATTATTTAGCTGTTGTTGGTTGAGAAAAGCTGCGAGTGTATCATCAATCGTATTGAATACTTTATAATTTTCAACCTTTTTAAAACCTATGCTACGATAAGCCGTAAAGAAACTATTCAATATAAAATCGAGCGGGTGCAATGCCCAGCTCAGTCTTTTTGTCCATGCAATTTTTTGCGGAACCAAACCAGCCAACCTTGAACGTAAGTAGAACCGTTTACCGGTATTTTCCTTGCACACAAATTTTTTATGTTTCTGAAAAACCAAAGCTGCAACAGGAGATTGATTGGTGGTTAACACATTATCGTTCCAAACGGTAAGCATTGTATTAATAAGTGACGAAGCAATGCCTTTACCGCGGTGATGCTCACTCACCCACATTCCCGACAGCCAGCCAAATCGTATCGGGTTATGTTGAATCACACACTCATCAGGTAACAAACCCAAATAGCCTACCAATGTATCATTGTGAAAAGCACATACCATTACAATATCCGTTGGGAGTGTTTTGGGTGAATTCAACAGCGAAGATGCCCTGATGGCGGAGATTGGAATAACGGGCATTTGCTGATAGGTTTCACTTTGTGTAAATGCCACCAAAGCTTCAGCAGTATATGTTTCAATTGCTATCAATTTCTGGTGATTTTATGTTTGCCAATGATACGTTTTAGTTGATATAAAATCCATTCCGACTTGATTGTTTCTTCGGCCGTTTGATTGTTAACATCCAATGCCAACCGTTGCTTATGGAAGGTAAAATTTTCCAGTTTCATTCCCGCACACCCCCACGACCTGTCGAGCAGATTGCGTTCACTGATGATTTTAAACAATTCCATACTGCAATTCCAGTCTGTAAAGGGGAAAGAAAAATAACGATAAGATAATTGATACTGCTGGATTAACGTATTTACGCTGGTTTCTACCTGCCAAAGCTGTTCTTTCAAATCGAGTTCGTAAAATGGAGGGTGATCAACGCTATGAGCACCTATTAAAAACCCGTCCTTAATCAGTGACCTTACTTGTGCATCATTCATATAAGGCTTCTGCTCTCTCAGGTATTCGTCAAAATCAATTCCAATCCGGTTTGCAATTTCATCAAGCTTAGCTCGCTGTTTATATCCCACTCTCATTACAACAGAAACAGGGTCGGAACCCAATTCAATATTCAGCAGCTTATAAATAGAAGGATCCATCCGGCATGCATTCACAATCAACGCAGCTTTGTACCGGTAAAACAATTCTTTATTGTCAATAAAAGCATTGTTCAAAAAGAAGATTGCTTGTACTCCCTTTTCTTTCAGAATGGGTGCAATGATATCGTAACAACAACTCAACCCATCATCAAAACTTAATTCAAGTTTATCGCCAAACTGATTCAGCAAATAGTCTACACCCTGAGCAAACTCTTTTTCGGATTTTGTATCGTAAAGTCCCTTGTTGAAATCTTGCGGATGATTGTTTACCGCATGGTAGAAAACACTTACCTTTTCGAAGGCATCAAACTTACATAGTGAATTTGGAATTATGCTGGCAAAAGAGCCTATTCTTTTCCTCATCCCCGAAACTATAAAAATTAAGGCGTAATCCCTAAAACTCGTATACATAAATGCCGACTCAGAAACGAGAGCGGAATGGGATTTTTTGTTTTCAGAAATATTGTATCTTTCGCTTAGCCATGAAACATCAACCGGACGATATACTGTACCGAGTTGCCATCACCCTGTTACCGGGTGTGGGACCGGTACTTGCCAAAAACCTGATTAGCTATTGCGGCAGCCCGCAGGCTGTGTTTGCTTCCAAAAAATCACACCTTACCCGCATTCCGGGTATTGGTGATAAAACAGCCGCTTTGATCCAACAAAGCAATCCGCTTAAACGTGCTGAACAAGAATTGGTATTCATCAACAAACATAAAATTCAACCCCTGTTTTATTTAGATGATAATTACCCTTCGCGGCTAAAACCTTATGACGACTCTCCCGTGCTATTGTATTACAAAGGAACGGACGTTTTAGAAAACACGCGCATCGTAGGTATTGTGGGTACGCGTAAAGCCACCGATTACGGACGTACCTGTGTTGAACAACTGCTAACCGATTTAGCGGATTCTCAATGTTTGATTGTGAGTGGACTTGCATACGGCATTGATATCATGGCACACCGTGAGGCCTTGCGCAATAATCTCCCTACAGTTGGAGTAGTAGCGCACGGACTGGACAGACTGTATCCGGCAAGCCACAAAAGCACTGCACATAAAATGTTGGAGCATGGAGGTATTCTCACCGAATTTGTGAGTGAAACCAATCCCGACAGGGAAAATTTCCCCAAGCGCAACCGCATTGTGGCAGGCCTCTGTGATGCGTTGATTGTAGTTGAAACAGCCCTGCAAGGTGGCGCTATGATTACAGCCGAAATAGCCAATGGATACAACAAAGATGTGGTTGCTTTTCCGGGACGTACCAATGATGAATTCAGTTTAGGATGCAATCATCTCATCCGTCTCAACAAAGCTGCACTCATCACTTCGGCTCACGATTTATGCTACCTGATGGGATGGGATAAGAGTCCAACAAAGCGTCAACAACCTCAACAACAATCCATGCCTTTGCTTGATGATAAAGAACATATTGTGTACAACACCCTGCAACAACAACCCCGTATCAGTTTGGATGATTTGGCCTTTTCTCTGAATATTGAAAGTGGAACACTGGCTTTGCAATTATTGGAAATGGAACTCAAAGGCTTGATCCGAACCTTGCCGGGCAAACGATATGAAGCCGCTCATTAAAAAAGCCACAGATTCATACAGATTAAGTGTAAAACAATGAGTTAAAAATCTTCTCGTTGACATTCTCTGTGAGAATCAGTGGCGGTAAAAATCCTATATTCGCCACATGAATAAATGGATTCGCTACACAGCCATCGCTCTTGTTTTGGTAACAGTTCTTATTGGCGTGAGTGCCTTTCAACAGGCCAAACCTGTTAAACCTAAAAAAGTAATTTTATTGATTGGCGATGGAATGGGATTAACCCAGATTTCGGGCGCCATGAGTGAATACACCGGTCAAAATGCATTTGAACGGTTTCCTGTAATCGGCTTGAGCAAAACACAATCGGCTGATGATTATGTAACCGACAGTGGTGCCGGAGCCACGGTATTTTCTATCGGAAAAAAAACATTCAATGGAGCCATTGGTGTGGGTGCAGATTCGCTGCCCTGCGAAAACCTTTTTGAGAAACTCAAAAAACAAGAACGTGCAACAGGTGTTGTTGTAACTTCATCGGTAACACATGCCACGCCTGCTTCTTTTTACGCCCATGTTGGCAGTCGCAACAGCGAAGATGATATTGCGGCATTCCTGCTCAACGGCAACTGCGATGTGGTTATTGGTGGCGGCAATAAGTTTTTTGCCATGCGCGGAGACGGTCGCGATTTATACAAAGAATTGCAGCAAAAAGGATTTGTAACTGTAAGTGATACCATCAACACTTTTAAACGGCAAACTGCAACCAAATTAGTATACACATTGTCAACCGATGGAATGAAACGAATCCTGGACGGACGCGGTGATTACCTCAAACGTGCTTCCTTGAATGCCATTGAACTATTGGGACAAAACAAAAATGGTTTTATGCTGATGATAGAAGGTTCGCAAGTGGATTGGGGCAGCCATGCCATGGACTATCCCTACATGAAAACCGAGTTACACGATTTGAATGAAACCATCAATGCTGTGTTGGATTACGCTCAAAAAGAAAAAGATGTTTTGGTGATTGTTACTGCCGACCACGAAACAGGAGGACTGGCACTTACGATGAATAAAGAAAACAGGAAACAATTCATCCCTAAATACACTTACAACAAACATACAGGTGTGATGGTTCCTGTTTTTGCTTACGGTCCCGGAGCCGAACAGTTTGCCGGCATCTACGAAAACACGGCCATCTTTGATAAGCTTGTTAACCTATTAAACTCAACCAAATGAGTACCACACAAGCATTGATATTGATTGGAGCTATCCTCGTTGCCATCATCTTCTATTATGTGATTCTTCCTAAACTTAACCTTTCCAAGCAATCGGGTAAAATTGTTCGGGCGGCACTCTTCTTTGTGATGATGGGATACCTAGCTTACGACTTTTACCTCAAAGAAAAATACGGATACATAGCTGTATTGGTTGCAGGTAGCATTGCGTTTGTGTTGATGTTGAATGCGAAGAAGAAAGAGTGAAGAGTTGAGATGTAAGAATTAAGATTTAGAATTCCCCGCAGATTACACTAATGAACGCAGAGTAAATATGAATCGTTTCTTAAGTGCACTCCTGAAATACCCACAACTCGACCTTCGTGCTCTTTCTTCACTTAAATCTCCGTGTACAGAACCTCTGTATCTATAACCGCTCTATCTCTTTCTGATAATCGTACTGCAAATCTTCATGCAAAGTGGCGAGTTCTTTTCTCACCTTTTTGAGCTGTGCCATATACAAGTTTACCAGTTGCGGACTTTTCTCATAAGCAATAGGCAACTCTCGAAACTGTTGCAGAAAATAGATGAGCACCTGCACGGCCGTTTCTGCTTTGCCCGAATATTTGAGGTGTTTGGTAACGCCTCTTAAAATCTTGCGCACACTCTTTTTTACATAGTATACATTCGACTGGTTAATCTCCGAAAACTGTTGGTCCATCTCCAACTTCACTTGTTTGATGTAAGCATCTTCATCATCTGCTTCAAACAATAAATAATGGAGTAACTCTTTGTTTTCCTTTTTGTACTTGCCTAACCGAACGAGCAATTCAACCAAACGCGGATGATCCAACGTTTGCAGTTCTCGTTTAAGTTCGGCAAGTGAAGAGGTTTGCATGATGTACAATTAACTCAATAGCACTTTCCAGGCATCAACAGGTTTGTTCGCCTCTAAATATTGGTGTGCCATTTTATGCAACTCCAACTCACGAAGTGCATCATGATTTTCGTGTAACTGATGAATATCCTGCAATTCTTTGTTCATACGCTTGAACACTTCAATGCTATCTGCATCCGGCAAAGTTTGCTCGTTGGCCAACATCCCCAAATCATTCCCGGTAAGCACCTTGCTCAACCGGATAGATTCAGGTAAAGCATCTACGCCCATCCCTAAATTGCGATTAGGCTTTGGCACTTCAAACAAGGCTTTGCTCGAACGTACATAATAATCGTATCCTGCCCTTGCAACCAAATCAATCTTATGCTGATCAATTCCTCCCGTTGCCGTCAGTACATCATCAGCCACATGCATCAATACCATTTCACAAATAATCAGATTGCCGGCTCCACCTTCTTCTCCTGTATAAATCACCTGCTTCACCACACACTCAAACTGCACCGGTGATTCTTTTACCCGGAATGGTTTCACCATTTGAGATGCAATCGGAGTAAAACCCGACTTCTCAAATTCGTTTACACCTTTTGGATATTCGCAACTGGCCAAACTCATTTGCTGAACCATATCATAGTTCACCACATTGATTACCACTTCTTTGGTTTCGAGAATATTTTCAAGTGTATGTTTGATGGTATTATCACGAACCCTGCGGGCCGGTGAAAAAATAAGCGTTGGCGGATTGCTGCCAAACACATTGAAAAAACTAAACGGACTCAAATTTGGATTACCGTCTTTATCAACCGTGCTGGCAAAACAAATAGGCCGGGGCGATATTGCCGTGAGCAACATATTGTGAAACTCGGCCAGTGGTTTTTCTTTAGGTGTTATCGTGCGCATTTGTCTATTACGAGTTATTTATTGCGGGTTGTTTATTACGAGTTGAAGTCATCTGCAAATCTTCTCATCTGCACATTTTCACATCTCTTCATCTGCACATCATTCCATTCCTTTCGGAAACACCTCAATCTCCCTCATCTCTTTTACAAACTCTCCGTATGTTCCAAGAAACTTTGTAGCTTTTACGGTGCGGTCGTCAATCCAATGGTAATTGCCTCCACGGGGTTTACCAAATATGATACCATGCCATTTGAAACCATTATTTTTAAGCCAGATTTCGGTATATGTCCGATGCTCTTCCAAACGTGAAGTAAAAAACGTAATGACATGGCCTTCGTCATACCATTTATTGACATGGTCTTTCGCTCCAATAATAACCTCACAGGTAAGCATACGCTCCGGCTCTTCATTGGGCACATCCTCACAGATGGTACCGTCAATATCAATCAGGTAGTTTTTGATATGCTCGGGCAATAGCGGACTGGCCTTTTTCCCGTTTGCATCAAAATGTTCTTCCAGTTTAAGGTTATTAATATCCATCTTATTCAGCGATGATAAGGTAGTAATTTTTCTTACCCTTTTGAGCAAGAATATATTTTCCGTTGATAAGATGAGAAGTATCCACTGCACTTTCGGGATTGTCAACCTTTTGTTTGTTGATGGCTGTTCCCCCTCCAACAATCATTTTGCGGGCTTCGCCACGCGAAGGAAAAATACTGGTTTTATCCGCCAGCAAATCAACAATATAGATACCTGCTGTCAACTCTGATTTTGATATCCTGCTTTGCGGAACCCCATCAAATACATCGAGGAAGGTTTCTTCATCCAAACTGTTCAATGCCTCGGTGGTGGCTGCTCCAAACAAAATACCCGAAGCCATCACTGCTGTGTTCAAAGCCTCTGCTCCATGCACACGGGTAGTGATATCATTGGCCAAAGCTTTTTGCAATGCCCGTTGATGTGGAGCCGCTGCATGTTCCACTTCCAAAGTTTCAATTTCGGATTGGCTCAGCAACGTAAAAATTCGAATCCAGTTTTTTACATCTTCATCACTTGCATTAAGCCAAAATTGGTAAAATTTATACGGTGATGTTTTAGCCGGATCGAGCCAGATAGCTCCACTTTCGGTTTTACCGAATTTGGTTCCGTCACTCTTTTTAATCAATTGCGTAGTGAGGGCAAAGGCCTCTCCCCCATCTTTTCTGCGGATGAGTTCAGTACCCGTAACAATATTTCCCCACTGGTCACTTCCACCCATCTGAATACTGATGCCATGGGTTTTCCATAAATAGTAAAAATCATACCCCTGCACCAACTGGTAGGTAAACTCGGTGAACGACATACCTGTTTCGCCTTCTAAGCGTTTTTTCACGCTGTCTTTGGCCATCATATAATTTACCGTGATATGTTTTCCCACATCACGGATAAAATTCAGGAATGAAAATCCTTTGAACCAATCGTAATTATTGACCATCACCGCGCTGTTGGCTCCGGTGCTAAAGTCCAGGAATTTCTCTAACTGAGCCTGCAATCCGGCCACATTTTTATTCAGCGTTTCTTCATCCAGCAAATTGCGCTCGGCACTTTTCCCGCTGGGATCGCCCACCATTCCGGTAGCTCCACCCACCAATGCGTAGGGCTTATGTCCCGCACGCTGAAAATGAATCAACGTCATTACCTGCATCAAATGGCCAACGTGCATCGAGTCGGCTGTAGGGTCAAACCCGATATAACCGCTGCACATACCTTTGTTTAACAACTCTTCCGTACCCGGCATAATGTCCTGGAGCATCTGTCTCCATCGCATTTCTTCAACAAAATTTATCATTACCTCATTCAGTGTATTGGGGCGAAAATAAGGAAGTTTGGGGAGAAGTCGATAGTCCATAGTTTGATAGACCATAGTTCATACAATGCACTGCGGACTGCCTACTTCTCTCCGTAGACTTCACATTGCCTAATGCCTACTTTCTTTTTGCCAACTTCCCCGTAGCTGACAAAGGTCACCCACAATCTCAAATCCCCTCATTATCACATCATCAAATTTCCTATATTCGCCCCTCTTAAATTCGCACACATGAAATACATAGCACTAAACGATTTGCACGCTTCCCTTGGAGCAAAAATGATTGAATTTGCAGGCTACAATATGCCTGTTTTGTATAACAACTTAATTCAGGAGCATCTGGCGGTTCGCAATTCGGTAGGTGTATTTGATGTGAGCCACATGGGCGAGTTCAGTGTAACCGGAGAAGGCGCTTTGCCACTGATTCAATCTATTACTTCAAATGATGCATCTAAACTTACAGAAGGCAAAGTTCAATACAGCTGCCTGACCAACGATGAAGGCGGTATTGTAGATGACCTGTTGGTGTATTGCATTCGCCCGAATCTGGAATACATGTTGGTGGTAAATGCCAGTAATATTGAAAAAGACTGGAACTGGATTAACAGCAAAAACACATTTGGTGCCGACCTGAAAAACTACAGCGATGGTGTTTCCCTGCTTGCTGTTCAAGGGCCGAACGCTATCAAAACCTTGCAAAAATTAACCGATGTTGATTTGAGCGCAATGGAATATTATACCTTCAAAATTGGAGGTATGGCCGATATTGATGAGGTATGGATCTCGAACACAGGTTATACCGGTGCCGGAGGTTTTGAATTGTATTGCATGAATGCCGATGTACGCCAATTATGGGATGCGGTGTTTGAAGCAGGAAAAGAGTTTGACATCAAACCTGCCGGTTTAGGCGCACGCGATACCTTACGTTTGGAAAAAGGATTCTGCTTATACGGAAATGATATCAACGATACCACTTCACCTATTGAAGCCGGTTTGGGATGGATTACCAAGTTCACCAAAGACTTTACCAAATCTGATTACCACAAATCATTGAAAGAAAATGGGGTTGCTAAAAAACTGGTAGGTTTTGAAATGGTAGAGCGTGGCGGTATTCCTCGTCAGCACCATATTATTAAAGATGCAGCCGGAAACGTGATTGGTGAAGTAACCTCAGGAACCCAATCTCCATCGTTAAACAAAGCCATCGGAATGGGGTATGTAGCCACTGCGCACTCTAAAGTTGACAGCGAAATTTTCATCGAAATCCGCGATAAACAAGTAAAAGCCAAAGTGGTTAAGATTCCATTTTTGTAATCTTAATTAAAAGACTGTCGGGAAGATGCCCCCCCACCCCTAAAGGGAGTCCGCTCATAGCAAATTGTGGGCTGTGCCCTTTAGGGGCAGGGTGTGCAGAGGACAAAAGACAATATCCGGATAGTCAGTTCTAAATTATATTCCCAACGCTCAAGGATTGATTATTGTAAACCATGGAAAAAAATAAGTTAGAAGTTGTTTACTCCCCTGCGCTGTTACCCTTGTATCAGGCAAGCGGTAAAACCGTTGTGGTGATTGATATTTTAAGGGCAACCTCATCAATGTGCGTAGCGTTTCAAACCGGAGTGCAAAAAATACTTCCCGTTTCAACCCCCGAAGAATGTAAGCTGTTTAAAGATTTTGATTTTTTATGTGCAGCGGAACGAAATGCGGAAAAACTTCCGGGCTTTGATATGGGAAACTCTCCATTTGAATTTCAGAATCCTTTGATTAAAGACCGCAGCATTGCCTTTACCACCACCAACGGAACCAAAGCAATAAAGGCTGCTAAGGAACAAGGCGCTGCTATCATTGCAATAGGTTCATTCCTCAATATAGATGCATTGACCAACTGGCTTTTCAAACAAAACAAACCTGTATTATTGGTTTGTGCAGGATGGAAAGATAAGTTTAACCTGGAAGACAGCCTGTTTGCAGGAGCGGTTGTAAGTGCTGTTAAAAATTATTTTGATACGGACTGTGATTCGGCACTGGCTGCTGAATTATTATTCGAATCCAATAAAAACAATCTCGAGAATCTGGTCCGTCAATCCTCACACGCCAAACGGTTCAAACTAGAACATGCGCAACAAGATGATGTACACTTCTGCATGCAACACAATACCATGAATTTGGTTCCTGTTATGCAAGGTGAATATATTGTTTGCCCGCAGCAGGCTGTGGTTTAGAGGAAAAACAGAAACATTTATCACTTAACCGTAAAAAAATAAACCTATAAGTTGATTTAATGAGGTTTGTTAATATATTCGCTCCATATTTGTACTCTGTATCATTCGATGACAATCTAGATGCATTTAGTTTATTGATTGCATTCCTGACAGATGCAAACCAATTGGAGGAATATTTTCATGAAAATCAAGAATTACTTAGATATGTCCAAATTTCTGTTGAAGAGGCTGTTCTTCAAACGTCAATAATCGCTGAAGAGCTATACGATTATTTAGACGAAAACAGAGATTGCTTAGACAATATTTTTGAACCCTTAGATAGGCTTGGCAAAGATAAAGTGCTCTATAGAATGAAGTATAAAAGAAGTTGGATTAGACTGTATGCTATCCAAATAGAATCTAAATATTTCATTATCAAAAAATGCAAGACCATCCAGACACAGAAATTCAAATTGGCAGAATGCAAAAGATAAAAGAATTTCTTATCCAACAGGGCATAACAGATATTGATGGATTCTTTGAATTGATAAATGAATAAGATTATGGAAAAGAAAAAATTTAAAGACATAGTAAGTAGTGAAGTATCTAAAGTTCATGAAGTAATTGCTTGGAGAAAGGCCAACCGTCAATGGTTGAAAAAATCAATGCTCATTTCCATCTCAATTCTAAAAGTATTACGAGAACGAAAAATTTCACAAATTGAGTTTGCAAAAGAATTGGGTGTTTCGGCTCAATACGTAAATAAAATGTTGAAAGGAAATGAGAATCTGACACTGGAAACTATTTCGAAAATCGAGTCTCTTTTGAAAATAACACTTATAAGTGTGCAGCATTATCAGGTGCAGGGAGAGTACAAGGCTACTAAAAGCATAACAGCTAGTATGACTAACCTAAGAAAGAACATAATCACTGAAACACAGAAAGTTTCAGCACGCAAAGCCTTTTCATACGAAAACTCACCAATAGAAATTGACTCGGCTGCATAATGACAAATAATAATATAACTGTTGGATTTGGATTGGCATCTATTCGAACTGAACAATTTGCTTTGATTGATTCAAACTATGACGCAGATAAATCTGTAGAATATGCAATCAACTTTTCTTCAGCAAAAGTTGATGAAGAGAAAACCTTAAGCGTTTTATTTTCTGTCAGATTTGAACAAGAAGAACAACCATTTATCATTCTGGACGTTTCATGCCATTTTAAAATTGAAAATGATTCATGGGAGAATTTCAAAATTAAAGATGAAAAGGCATTGCTAATTCCAAGAGGATTTATCACTCACCTTTGTGTTCTCACAGTTGGAACCGCACGCGGTGTATTACACACGAAAACAGAAGGGTCAAATTTTAATGGATTCATTCTTCCTACTCTCAATCTTACCGAAATTATTACGGAAGACGCAAGGATAGAATAGGCCTGACTTCCTAGCGTTTAACTAACCACATCAATACTCCCAAACTCAAATTGCATTTCGTTGAGTTTGCGGTACAATCCATTATGTGACATCAGTTCATCATGTGTTCCGCTTTCGGCAACAACACCTTTATCAATCACCACAATCATATCGGCATTGCGAATGGTTGACAAACGATGCGCAATCACAAACGATGTTCTGTTTTCCATCAGATGTTCCAGTGCTTCCTGAACCAGTTGTTCGCTTTCACTATCAAGAGATGAAGTTGCTTCATCCAAAATCAGAATTGCAGGATTGTTTAAAATAGCGCGGGCAATGGCAATACGCTGACGTTGGCCTCCCGAAAGTTTGATACCGCGTTCGCCTACAAGCGTTTGGTATTGCTCGGGGAACCGGCTGATAAACTCATGGGCATTGGCCTGACGAGCAGCTTCAATAATTTCTGCTTCACTTGCTCCGGGCCTTCCGTAGGCAATATTTTCGAGGATGGTTCCGCCAAACAACATTACATCCTGCGGCACATAAGCCATTTGTTTGCGCAGTTGCGTAAGTGGGAATGATTGAGCAGGTCGCCCGTCAAATAAAATAGCACCCGACTCCGGTTCATAAAAACGAAGCAGCAATGAAGCCAATGTACTTTTGCCGGCACCACTTGGACCAACAATTGCAATCTGCGCACCATTAGTGGCGTTAAGAGTGACATCCTTCAGCACTTTCACATCAGCACGACTCGGGTAGCTGAATGCTACTTGCTTAAATGAAACCTGTCCTTTGAGTTGATATTGAGGTTCGATTGTGGTTGATTCAAGACTCACAGACTCTCCTTCTGACCTCAAGATTTCGCGTATGCTTTGCGTAGCGCCCAATGTTTTTTGAAGTTGTGAAAACATATCGGCAAAGCCTGCAAAGGTTCCGCCTACAAACATCGAGAAGATAACAAACATCGTTAATGAGCCCATTGTTAGCTCACCTGTTTGAATCATATTGGCTCCATACCACATTACAAATGCAATGGTTCCAAACACACTGAATATCATAAACGAGATAAAAGCACCACGGTACCGGGCATTGCTGATGGCTATATCAACCACAGCGTATACACTTTTTACATAACGCGTTACTTCCTGAAATTCACTTGTAAAAGCTTTTACAACCGAAATCCCCTGAAAGGTTTCCTGAACAATGGTTCCGCTCTCGGCCAGCTGGTCCTGAGCTTTGCGGGCCATCTTACGAATACGGATTCCAAATACAACGGCAAGAACCGCAATGACAGGAACCACCGCTAACATTACCAGAGCCAGTTTCGAGCTTATCCAAAAAATAAAACCCAATCCGATAATCAATGTGAAAATTCCACGTAAAAATTCGGCTAATGTAAAGGATATGGCATCTTGTATTTGAGATAAATCAGACGACAGGCGATTACTCAATTCACCCACACGTTTTTCGGTGAAGTAGCTCATCGGCATCGTAAGCAGGCTACTGTATACGTCTTTGCGCATATCAGCCAATGATTTTTCGCCAACCTCTGTTAGCAGATACACCCGCATAAACGAAAACACCGTTTGTAAACCAAGCTGCGCAAAAATCAAAGCGAGCGTGATATTAAGCGTCCATTGAATATCCGGGAATCCCAGTGTTTGCATCATAGAAGGGGCGGAACCCATCATTCCGGCCGATGCTCCCGGAGCCGCTGCATCAATCATCTTACCTAAAAAGAATGGAAATAAACTCGTGGTAAATGCCGACAGCGCAATAAATATCAAACTCAATATAAATTTTCCGCGATAAGGTTTTAGATACGTGAATAGGATTAACGCTTGTTTAAGGCTTTCCTTACTTACTTTAACCTTAGGCGTTTCATCCTTTTGTTTTCCGTTGCTGTTTAAATTTCTTCCTCCCCGGGCCATATTTGTTTAGTATAATAAAATGGGCTGCAAAGAAAACTCTTTATAACACATTGTTAAGCCATTGATGGCAATATTTAGGTAAACAAGTAGCAGATGTAGGTAAACCGGTGATTATGACACATAATCGCTCAGGTAACTGAAACGCGAAGTCAGTTTTCCTTTTTCAGTGATGGTTGCATTGCGTATAATGCCAACCGAATCATCTGTCAATAAATAAGGTAATACATGCTTTACAAGTTGTCCCCCAAATTCGTTGGATGCATCAACAGGCAACTCACATGGCAAGTTGCCTACGGCCTGTACATCAATATTTTCTTTTTGGAACGGAGGCATTTCTTTCTCCAACAAAGGATTATAACCAAAGTACGGTGATTCAATGGTTGAACTCCGAACCGTGCTTGGTATAGGTCCGGGAATATCACAGGAAATATCGCTAATAATCTTAATCCTAAAATCCGCACGTTTCATCTCTTCATGGGTAAAAAACGGTTCAATACCCAGTTTCCAGAAAACAGCATTGATCATTACATCAGCCGATTTACAATAAGGGGCAAACGAACTCCGGTAATCTTCAGGATGTTTATAAAAGTCTGATTTATCCCACTGGCGCCCATCTTTGCGTTGGTAGTAATCCTCGCTGCGCAGATGAACATATACCGGATGTTCATATTCATTTTTCAAAAACTCTTCGGATGTAACATGATGGATATTAAGTTTACGCAGCACTTCCAGTGCACCATGCGCCACACGGCCATCTCCACACAAAACAATACGCATGGGCGGTAATTTTATGTTCTCATACTGCGCGTACAGGTCACTCATGTTTACACATTGACAGGCCGGCTTTAGAGAATATCCTCCGTAACGTTTCCCCCACATCACAAAAGCATGATGCGTTCCTACAATACCTGCAAAACGGCCAAACCCAATAATGCGGTTGCCGGCTTCCCACACAAGCGTTTCATAATCAACCAGTCGGATATTTTGCTCCAAAATGGCTCGGAGCAATTGCCTGTTATGTGGTTGTTGTTTGATGGTATGCGAGAAAAAAAGATAGGTTTTATCGGCTATGAGTTCATTTATTGGAACTTCTTTTACTCCTAATAAAATATCAGCTACCGAAATATCCTCAACAACCTCTATACCGTATGCTCGGTATTGCTCGTCTGAATAACAACGTACCGGAGATGACTGCACAACAACACGAGCATTGGGAAACTTCTCCATTAGTTCAACACAATGAATTGGCGTTAAAGGAGTACGCAAATCCAAAGGCTTCTTACCCTCTCGAATAATTCCGACTGTAATCATGTTGGTGATGGTTGGTGTGGTTAAATTTTACGGTCAAACCAGTCTTTTCTTCGTGTCAGTTTCAAGTCCTGCAACAAACTTGATTTTACATTAATGGTAAATAAAAAACTTTGACGTACACCCACCGGAATCCAGTTGAGCCTAAACTCCCAGCAATGCAGTTGGCGTATAAAGTCGATAGATGTAAAGGTAATCTGTTTGTTTTTGATATCATAACCCGATGTATATCCAATCTTCCAATTCCCGGTAAGGTTAAAATCTCCCGAAAAATTGATGGTTTGAAGATAATTGGTTGTGTTCGGATTGTTGAGTGTATTATAGCGATTGTAGCCAATCGAATAATTAATATTGAACGTCCACGGAATATTAAAGTCGTAATAATCTTCCGGACGTTCATTTATGTATTTTAAGTCCCCCAGATATTCTTTTCGTGCGGTTGTTTTTTTCTTGAATGTCGACTTGTTGATACTGGCATTAATCCCAATATTGGCATCCGTAATCAATCCAAGTTTCCCATTTCCGGCTGCATAAAACTCATTTCTGCGAATCACTGTTTGGTATCCCTCGGTTGTTTTTATCTCATTCAAGTAAGGATCCATATTGGAAGATGCATTCAAGGTTATATTCTTGAACAAACGGGTACGCGCACTAAAATTAATCGGACTCAGATTGAGTGAATCAGCGAACAAATTATAAGAACCTCCGGCACGCAGGGATTCGAAAATTTGAATTTTATTTTCCTTTTGTGCAGTATCTTTTCCCTGATTCACCTTCATCTCAACATTGTTATCGAGAGAGAACCCAACATTCCCCTGACGGCCTACACCCGGTCCTCCAACAATCCCTTGTTCAAAAATGGAATACCGGACGGGGTTTCCGTTTTTATCATTGTAATATTGATAATAGCCGTATTTCGAATCACCATAATCAGGATTGTAAGAGAAGTCGACACTAGGCGAAGCCACATGGCGAATGGCTTTAATTTTGTTGCCCGAAAAATATTTCATTCCATAATAACGCGTATTCAACCCAATACGTGGGGTATACGTAAACGCTCTTTCAAAGCCATTGACCCTATTCGTTTGAACTCCGGCATCCGTATATTCTTTGCGAATGGTTTGCCCATACCAGTATTCATTTAAAGTTACACTGGCCGATAAGGTATAGTATTTTAAAATTTTAAAAGAGGTTTGAACCGGAATATTATGTACCATCCCGTAACGGGCAGCTGTATCAAAGAAGTTGGCAAACGAATTTCCATTTAAGCCGCCAAATAAAATAGAATCTTTAGTATTAACCTGATTTCGGAAAGAGGTTGTATAGTTCATACTGATATTCTCATACCAACGGTCGGCCACCGACTTTTTCTTCGACTTAAATGGATTGAAACTGCTTACGGTAAAGGTTAAATCAGGCAAGGTAATTTGCACATCACGTGTGGCCGTATTCTGCGACATTCTCGCATTCGTGGTAAGATTGTATTTACCATTTTTGAATCCTTTGTTATAACTAATACTTGAGTTAAGCTGATTGTTAACAATATTAGCCGGATTGTAAGAGTTGTTTTGCAGATAGGAAGCTCCATTAGAGTTCACACTCACCACATTTACGCTTGCGTTAAACGATGTGAAAGGTCTGGCTTTAGCATCGGAACGGTGATTCCAGCTTACCATAAAATCTTTGGACAGACTGTAATTAGGATCCAACTCTTCATTGAATTTGTTATAGGCATAATTCACACTCAAATCGCCCGCAAAATGATACCGTGATGAATAACGTAAACCATTGTTTAAAGCCCAGCTTCGGTTGGCATAAAAAGATCCCGTCAATCTGTAGTCGGCTTTTTCTCCAAGACCGAAATAATAGCCTCCATCCCGTAAAAAATAACCACGGTCGTTGGAATGCCCGTATGATGGGATAATCACACCGGAAGCCTGTCCCCGCTTTATCGAAAAAATACCAAATGGCAATATCAGTGGAGAAGGAATTCCTTCAAACTGAAGATTAGCTACTCCGGTAATGATTTTTTTATCGGGTATAACTTTGATACGGGAAGCTGCTATATGATAATGCGGGCTGTCAAGGCTGCAAGTGGTGTACTTGGCATGTTCAATATTGAAATTGTTATCAGCAGTTTTACCCACATCCTCTCCATGAATATATCCCTCACCTTCTTTGGTACGAAATTCACTGAGGTAACCCCGTTTCGTTCGTGTATTGTATTTGATAACCTCCGCCCGGTATTCTGCTTTTCCCTGCTTAAATACAGGTTTACCTTTAATTTTACCCGTACTGTCTTTAATTCCGGTAGCCGTTATAATATTATTGGCCAAATCTGCTTTGATAAACTCCGCCTCCAGCGTCAAATCATCCTGAGTAACCTTGGCGTTTCCGTACATATAAAAAATACGGTTGACGGCATCATACGGCATCGAGTCGCGGGCATAATAATTCACCTGACTCTTAATTGCATCCTTCGAAATCCGGTCAGGAATAGTATCTTCGGGTTCCAGCCAAACCTCTTCCTCAAACACAAAAGCACTATCTTTTTTCAATGCCAAACCGGTATCTGATTTGAGTGAATCAACTGTTTCTTTTACAATGGTACTGTTTTTGGTCGTTTGGGGTTTCGCAAGTTTTTTACCTTTTGACGGTATCTGCTGCGCGTATACAAAACCACACAGCAGCAGCAAACAGGGTATAAGTTTGCAAACCATCAGTTTGAGCAATCGATTTAGAAACGTAAAATTGTAACCAGAATATGTCAATCCGCGCAAAACTAAGTAATATTAAAAATATCCCGCAATTTAATCGCACCCTATCGTTTGCATTGCTTGCGCTGGCTCTTTGCAGCTATAAACCTTTGGGTACCCATAAGATCAAAATCAAAACCGTTGTGATTGATGCCGGGCACGGGGGCCACGACCACGGTTGCATGTACGGAGGGGCCAGCGAAAAAAGGGTGACGCTTGAGGTAGCCCTTAAAGTGGGCCGGAAAATTGAACAGATGATGCCCGATGTAAAGGTAATTTACACCCGCACCACCGATACATTTGTAGAGCTTTGGGAACGGGCCGGAATCGCCAACCGCCACAATGCCGATTTGTTTATATCCATTCACTGCAATGCCAATAAAAAAATAGAAGTATTTGGAACCGAAACCTTTTCAATGGGTCTTCATAAATCGGAAGGAAACCTTGCCGTAGCCAAACGGGAGAATGATGTTATCTTATTGGAGAAAGATTTTGAAGAACGGTACGAAGGATTTGACCCGAACTCACCGGAAGCTCATATCTACTTCTCTTTTTTGCAAAACGCTTATATGGAGCAAAGTTTGAAGCTGGCTTCTCAGGTTGAAGAGAACTTTAAAGCCATCAAGCGCAACAGCCGCGGGGTCAAACAAGCCGGACTGATGGTGCTTTGGAAAAGCAAGATGCCAAGCATTTTGATTGAAACAGGATTCCTGAGCAATAAGCTGGAGCGTATGTACCTCACTTCCCAGCCGGGGCAAAATGCTTTGGCAGGTGCTATTGCCAAATCGGTAGATGACTACAAAAAACAGGTAGAAAAATCAAAGTAACCACCACAAAGTGTCATAAATACCTATTTTTGCCCAAACAAATTACCTCACATTGAAGTACTCAAAAGAAGTTAAGGTTGGCCTTTTTGCCGTTATCGGACTTGCATTGCTTATTGCAGGATATAATTTTTTAAAGGGATTTAACCCCTTACACGGTTACCATAAATATTATGTGGTGTACAACAACGTTGACGGGGTTGTAAAATCAACTCAGGTAACCATCAACGGTTTAAAAGTAGGACAGGTTGAAGATATCCGTATGTTACACGAAGGAGATCCTTCACAACTGATTGTGACCCTGGTTGTCGAAAGCAGTGTTAAACTCCCCACAGGAACCTCGGCTACTGTCGCCACTTCGGGACTATTAGGATCAACTGATATTGTCATCCACCCTGTTGAGGGAACACAGTTTTATGCCAATAAAGATACATTGGTTGCGGCTTATCAGGAATCCTTGCAGGGAGCCATCAAAAAAATTGTGGATCCCATCAAGGAAAAAAGTGAAAAGGTTTTAATCACATTGGATAATATGCTCAACAGCATGAACAAATTGTTTGACTCAACAGGAACCAGACGGCTTGAAACCAGCATTAATGATTTTGCCGGCACCATGCACCATGTTCGCAATGTGACCGGACGTATGGACCAACTGACCGAAGCTGAATACAATAACCTTAAGTCGATGTTTGAAAACCTCGAATCAATTACCCGAGGCTTGCGTAATAACAATGAAGCCATTGCCAGGTCACTCAAAAATGTATCGCGCATTACCGACTCGGTTGCCGCTGCCGACTTAACCGCCACCATTAACCATACACGTGATGTGATGCGTGAATTCAGCACCACTCTCGAAAAAATCAACCGTGGAGAAGGTACTCTGGGTAAAATGGCCAACGACACAACTTTATATACCAACCTCAATACAACCTCAGAAGAACTCAGTGCCTTGATGGCCGATATGCAGGAATATCCGGGACGGTACTTTAATGTATCCGTTTTTGGTGGTGGAAACCGTGCTGAAAAACAAGACAAAAAGCGCGAAGAGGACAAAAAGAAGAAGAAATAACTATAAGCCATCTCAAAAATCATTTCAGGTGTCAGCCTGAACTTTTTGAAAGCTAATTCTGTAGGAAAAAGCAGGTTTCGACAAACTCAACCTGACATGAATTCTATTTTGAGATGACTTCTAACTATTTTCATCGGCACTCATCGAAAAGCCCAGCCGTTTGCCTGTTGGCATACCGCTGCTATGGCTCATCATATTTTTTTGATCCACCGATATATAGCTAAGCGAATCCATTGGCGGAGCCATCAAATCAAAATTTAAGCAAAAAAACATTGCTTCTTCAATGATGGATCGAAGTGCCTGCTGAGAAACAATATTCTTTTCCAAGGCACTAAACATAAAGGATAGAGGCCGCTTACCCTCCACAAAAAAGTGGCTGTCTTTGTTTATAAAGATACGGGCAATCAGGTAACCAACATCCTGGTCACGGTTATACCGGATAGAGTCACTCAGAAAATTATAAATCTGTATCATCCCGCAGAACTCCCTCAATTTATCCTCCTTAACGTAGTCCGATTTATTAACATGATGATCATCATCAAAATCAAACACATTGGTGTGCATCATAATCACCAGCGTATCTCCACTGAATTTCAAATGAGCCTCAAAGTCACCCTTATCGCTATATTTCACTTCAACAAAAGGGGCTGCCTCCACCAACTTGGGAGTAAGATCATTTTCTATCTCCCTCAATGCCATTTTCAAATCCCTGAAAATAGTTTGGGTAAGTCTGAAAACATGCTGTTTGACAGACGCTTTTTCACATAACAACTCTTTAATCTGCTCAATTTTTGATTCCATAACACTTGCGATTGAATGTGTAAATTACACAATGTAATCACAACAAAAAAGCCGTTGCCAAAATTTGGCAACGGCTCTGTGAATGATAACATCTTATTTTTAATACGCTTTGGCGAATAAAACGCGTTGTGTGCTTGGCTTTCCTGTCAATACACAAGTTCCATTTTCTAATGGATTGTTCAATGGAATACAACGAATCGTAGCTTTCGTCATTTCCTTAATTTTCACTTCGGTTTCAGAAGTTCCATCCCAATGTGCACTTACAAAACCTGTTTTGTTTTCGAGAGCATCTATAAACTCATCCCAGTCATTTACGGCATGAATATGCTCATCGCGGTAATCAAGAGCCTTTTGGTAAATATTGCTTTGAATAGCTGTCAGCAAATGCTCCACTTTCGACTCAAGGTCAATCATGCTCATCACCTGCTTTTCTTTGGTATCCCTACGTGCTACCTCTACTGTTTCGTTTTGCACATCACGCATACCAATTGCAATACGCACCGGTACACCTTTTAATTCGTGTTCGGCAAACTTAAACCCGGGACTTGTATTGTCTCTGTCATCCAGCTTTACCGACATACCGCGTTTACGCAAGGTCGTTTGTATTTCTTTGGCCTTGGCCAATACTTGTTCCTTTTCTTCTTCCTTCTTTCCCAAAATCGGAACAATCACCACCTGAATAGGAGCCAGATTTGGAGGCAATACCAATCCTTCATCATCACTGTGGCTCATAATCAAGGCTCCCATCAAACGGGTGGAAACACCCCATGAAGTTGCCCAAACATATTCCTGTGTATTCTCTTTGGTGGCGTATTTTACATCAAATGCCTTGGCAAAATTTTGTCCCAAAAAGTGAGACGTTCCCATTTGCAAGGCTTTTCCATCTTGCATCAACCCTTCAATGCAATAAGTTTCCAAAGCTCCGGCAAAACGTTCGTTGGCGGTTTTCACTCCTTTTACAACCGGTACCGCTAAAATATTTTCAGCAAAGTCGGCATATACCTCCAGCATTTGTTTGGTTTCGGCAATGGCCTCATCAGAGGTAGCGTGTGCGGTATGTCCCTCCTGCCACAAAAATTCAGTGGTGCGTAAAAACAAACGGGTACGCATCTCCCAGCGAACTACATTGGCCCATTGGTTCACCAAAATCGGTAAATCGCGGTGCGACTTAATCCAATCACGATAAGTATTCCAGATAATGGTTTCGGAGGTTGGACGCACAATCAGCTCTTCTTCAAGTTTAGCCGTTTCATCAACCACAATCTCACCATTCTCGGCTGTTTTCAGCCGGTAATGGGTAACAACCGCACATTCTTTGGCGAAACCGTCCACGTGGCTGGCCTCTTTACTAAAAAAAGATTTTGGGATGAACAACGGGAAATAGGCATTTTGGTGACCTGTTTCCTTAAAACGTCTGTCCAGCTCAGCCTGCATCTTCTCCCAAATGGCATACCCGTAAGGCTTAATCACCATACAGCCCTTAACGGCAGAGTGTTCGGCCAAATCAGCCTGTTTTACCAGGTTATTATACCATGCACTGTAATCTTCACTTCTCTTTACTTTTTTAATGTCCATGTGATTGGTTGGTTGGATTATGTGGAATAGTGTTTGCGACTAAATTTCATCAAACGTGCGCAAAAATAATTTTTCGGCATTACTTTGTATAGAAATTAATTCCTCAGGCATGAATAAACTGCTTTTTCTGTTGCTATTGATGGGTATTGTAGCCTTTGGCTGTAAAAGCAGCCAAAAGACTAAGGCCGAATACAAGGAGTATGAACAACCCAAACGCATTAACAAGAAAAAAACTGTTGTGATTCCGGAGGTAGATGTTGACGATATTATCCAAAAAGCCCCTTGACCCACACTTATAAAACAGGTATTGTGCTCTCGGGTGGAGGCGCCCGTGGATTTGCCCACATTGGAGTATTGAAAGCTCTGAATGAACGGGGTATTTATCCTGATATTATTTCGGCCGTGAGTGCCGGTTCCATTGTAGGGGCCCTGTATGCCGATGGATACAACCCGGAAACCATTTTTGAACTGCTCTCTGAATGGGATGTATACAGACTCTTACGGGTATACAAACCCGGGTTTGGTGTACTTAAAGCAATGGGCATCCGCAAGGCATTGTCACGTAATCTCTCAACCGACTCTATAACGGAACTTAAAATCCCTTTGATTATTTCGGCTACCAACTTTACCAAAGCTACTACCGAATATTTCACTTCGGGGTCTATCATTGATGCAGTGATGGCCTCATCGGCTGTTCCGTTGGTACTCAAACCGTATATAATAAATGGCAATATGTATGTAGATGGAGGTCTGATGAATAACCTGCCCATCGAACCGATCGAAGGCAAATGCAATTATATCATTGGGGTCAACGTGAATCCCGTGAAAGAAATATCACACTTCAACTCCTTTCGAAACTATGCCGACAGGGTGCTGCATCTGGCCATCCGGGCCAATGTGAATGTCCATATTCCCAAATTCAATCTATACATCGAGCCTGATAAACTCTCGGGCTATGGATTGTTTAAGCTATCTTCCGCCAAAGAGATCTATCAGATTGGCTACGAACAAGCCTCCCGTCTGCTGGACCGGCAGACTACTCCCTGAAACAATCCTGCACATGAACAGAATCTTGGCATATCGTTTGTAAATCATCCTTTAACTAACCAAACAAATCTACACATGAAAACCACCCTCAAATCAACCTTAGCTCTGGCTGCCCTGGCTGCTCTCGCAGGCCTGACTCCGGCTTGTAAATCTAAAAAAGGTACTCCTATCGAAAAACAAACAGGAGCCATTGAAATCTCAGTTCCGTTTAGCACCAAAGAATACCAAAGTGATAAAGAAAATTTCCGCGCTAAATCATCGGGCAACAGCATGGACCTTACCACCAGCAAAAAAATTGCCTTGCAAAATGCCAAATCTGAAATGGCCGGCCTGATTCAAAGTACCGTCAAAAAGGTTACGGAACAATACACCAACCAGCGCCAGATTGGAAGCACACAGGATTTCTCAAACAAATTTGAAGAGATTGTGCGGGATGTAACCAATCAGGAATTGACGGATGTAAGAATCATCGGTGAAAAAATTCTGAAAGAAACCAATAATACCTACACCTATTGGGTAGCAATCGAGGCCAACAAACAAATCATCATGAACGGCATCGACAAAGGCATCTCTAAAAATGCCAAGCTCCAGCAGGATTACGACAAGAAAAAGTTTGAAGAAATCTTCAACTCCGAAATGGATAAACTTGCCAAAGAAAGAGGCAACTAATCCTCTCTTTTCAAAACAGAATGCACAATCGCCTTTGATTGTGCATTCTTATATTTAACCCAAAAACTCATGCGGTATCTCTATTTCATTCTAACAGGACTGCTGATGATAACTGCCTGCAAAAGCAGTAGAACTGGCAAGCCCAAACCTGTATGGGTTGACCAACGACCTGTGAATGAAGCGTATTATATCGGAATAGGGATGGCTTCCAAACTCAGCAATGCTGCCGACTACCAGCAAATTGCAAAGAAAAATGCCATCAACGACCTCGTATCCGAAATTAAAGTGACCGTTTCGAGCAACTCTGTTCTCAAACAATACCAGAAAAATGCAGCGTTTAACCAGCAGTTTGAAAGCGATGTGCGCGTAACAGCTCTCAACACCATCGAGGAATTTACCGTAGTGGATAGCTGGGAGGATGCCACAAATTTCTGGATCTATTACCGCTTGTCGAAAGATGATTACAAAGCCGCCATCCGCAGAAAAATGATGATGGCTATGGAACAATCGGAGAGTTACTACAACCATGCTCAAAGCCTCTCTCGCGAGCAATTTACCCAAAGCCTGCGGCTCAAGGTAAAGGCTCTGGTTGCCTTGCAGGCGTATCTCAATGAAGATGTTCAGCACCTGCACAACGGGCAAAGCGTAAACATGATCAGTATGCTGATTGAATCCATTCAAAGTCAGCTGCTTGAACTGGAATTAACCCATCCGTACACATCACTTAAAGCCATGGCAGGGAAACCACTTGCTGTTCCCATTACAGTTACGGCCCGTTACCAAAGCAATCATACCATGATTCCTCAGGTTCCTTTGGCGCTTAAAAGTGGAAGTGGAACAGTGCTGGCTACCGATGAAACCGATGCCAACGGCAAAGCCGATTTATACCTGAACAAAGTTCCGGCCACCTACCCGGTTCAAAACCTTAAGATAACGTTTGATGAACGTGAACTGGTGAAGATGGATAGCATGAATCAAACATTAAAGCGTATTTTATTGACGTTTGATTTGCCCCGTAAAACCGTAAAACTCAATGTTACTCCTGTGAAGTTTTTTATTGTGCGCAGCGAAAAAAACATGAGCAAAGAAATGCCCGATGGATATATCGAATGGGCTTTGCGCAAAAAACTGGTGGATGATGGTTGCACATTTGTGCTCAACCGCGACTCGGCCGATTATGTATTGTTCATTGATGCCTCCGCCAAATCAGAAGGTGCCATTTGGGGAAATATGCTCACCGCATCACTGGATGTGAGTTTAACCGTAACCGACAATAACACCAAGTCGGAAGTATACAAAGACAGCCTCAAAGGCATCAAAGGGTATCAGCTAAGTGCCGAAAATGCCGGAGTTGAATCATACAAAAACGGACAACGTGAAGTAAGCGACAAACTCTACCCACAACTGTTTAAAGCTGTATTTGGAGCACGTTAACGGGACTTACCGCACCATCATCTCAAACGTATCTTCCGGAATCTCTTCGAGGTTCATCACCAAAAATCCATCAAGTGAATGGTTGAACTTAGGGTCGACATTAAACGCTATGATTCGTGCATTTTGCTTCAGGTATTTTTTGAGCAATACCGGAATTTTTTGACCACTGGTTTCAATTTCTGAAATCATTGTATCCAATACCTTTACATCTTCGGCTATATGGTTGCGAAGCTCCCTGGCTTCTCCCCTATACTTAAACACGTAGCGTTTACGGGGCTCCACCATTTTCGACAACTCTTTATCGAAATGATGTTTGGTAATAAAATCAACCAGCAGGTCTTTCGACAAATCCGAAAAACGATTGCTGATGCTCACCGGACCAATCAGGTGTTTGTACCGGTTGGGCTGCGATTTCAAAAATGTATTCACCCCTTTCCAAAGCAACATCAGACTTAAAGGTTTTCGCTGGTATTCTTCGCGGATAAAGGAACGCCCTAATTCCAATGATGATTTGAGAATAGGCGTAAACTCTTTGCTTATCTTAAACAACTCATTGAGGTAAAAACCTTTTTTCTTATACCGTCTGTACAATACATCACCCATCCCGATTCGATACGCTCCTACCACACATCGCACGCTTTCATCCCAAACGAAAAGATGCTTGTAATGAATATCATACTCATCGCTGTCGAAACTTTTATTGGTGCCTTCTCCCACTGCTCTAAAAGTAACTTCTCTCAACCGGGATATTTCCCTTAAAATATTCGGGATTTGCTTGGCCCCACTCATAAAAACCTTGAATTCTCCTTGGACAAACAACAAATCTTTAAGTTCAATCCGTTTGATATCATTTAGCATCAAATCAACCGGAGTAGGTTCAATCACTGTTTGCGGATGTGCAGGAAACACCTTATTGAGGCTAATGTCAAAATAATTTTTAACATCCAACCCGGAACCCAGCGCGTACGTTTTGGCGCGTAAAAAACGTAACAATAAATCCGGATCCTGAAACTCCTGAACCGTTTTAATGCTGATGGCTTTCCCAATTCGCACTTTTATTTTATCCTCTTTTTTATTGAGCAATTCCGAAGGGAGTTTAGCTGTTCGCAAAGCCGGATGAACCAATCCCAGAAGATTAAACATAACACTATTATGTCCCGAGAAATATACCGGAACCACTTTTACACCTGCTTTCAGAATTAATTTTCCCACCACAGGGTTCCACATTTTATCCGAAATTTTAAGGTTGTTCAACTTTAAAGCCGACACTTCTCCGGCCGGAAAAATCCCTACTGGAACACCATCATTGAGCAAGGAGAGCGAGCGCTTAATGCCGAGCATATTCATCCCTTGTTTGCTCACTTTCTCAAAAGGATTAACAGAAACCAACTGATTCTGCACAGGTTCTATTTGGCCCAACAGATAATTGGCCATCAATTTAAATTCAGGTCTCACCTTGGTAATAAGTGATAATAAAATCAATCCATCAATGCCACCATACGGATGATTGGCTACTAATACAAACGGCTCATCTCTGGGAATATTGGTTAGGTCTTCTTCATCAAATTCATAAGCAACGCCCAACTTGTTAAGGATACTTTCTGTAAACTCACCTCCCTTGAGAGTCTGAGAATCCTGCAGAACGTGATTCACCCTGTCTAGTTTAAGCAACTTCATAATAACAGGAGCCAGGTTTTCCAGCTTTAGCTTTTTAAGTTGTAGGTTTTCGGCTAAAGCACTTGCATCAATCAATTCGGTTGGCATAATGGGTTCGGTTTAATGTATCAAAATTGTACTCAAGGCATTACGCTATGCTTAACCCAATGTTAAATCAATATGAATTAAGCCTAAGTCATCTCCCAATTGGATATTTTAAGATAAACCCTTAGCTTGGCACACATGCAACTCACCCCCGAACAACTGCTGCAAACCGGAAACCTTGAATTTTTAGCCAAACAGGTGGTTGAAGGTTTTATTACCGGATTGCATAAAAGTCCGTTTCACGGTTTTTCGGTTGAGTTTGCCGAACACCGGCTGTACAACAGTGGCGAAAGCACCCGTCATATGGACTGGAAACTGTTTGCCCGCACCGATAAATTGTTTGTTAAACGTTACGAAGAAGAAACCAATCTGAGATGCCAGATTATTCTGGATTGCTCGGGGTCGATGTATTATCCCGAAACGGGATTCAGCAAACTGCGGTTTAGTATTTATGCAGCCGCTTCACTGATGTTGATGTTGCGCAAACAACGTGATGCATCAGGGCTTAGTTTGATCGATGATGCTGTCAACTTTCACACACCTTGTAAAAGCAATTCTATTCACCAAAAATTACTACTGCACAAGCTGGAAGAATTACTGCAAAGCCCCAAGCGCAGCGGCCACAGCAATATAGCAGCCAGTCTGCACCAGATTGCCGAGATGATTCACAAACGTTCACTGGTGATTATTTTCAGCGATATGCTGCAAACAGGTGAAGGTGATGAGGAACTGTTTCGCGCGCTGCAACACCTCAAATACAATAAGCATGAAGTAATCCTATTTCATGTTGAGGACAAACAAACCGAAGTAAATTTTGAATTTGCAAACCGTCCCTACCTTTTTGTAGATGCTGAAAGCGGTGAAAAACTGAAGCTCTTTCCCAATCAGGTGAAAGAAGCCTTTTGGCAGGCCTCAGATGAGCGCAGGCATTTGCTCAAACTCAAATGTGCCCAATACAAAATCGACCTTGTAGAAGCTAAAGTTGGAAACGACTTTAACCAGATACTGCTTCCGTTTTTGCTGAAACGAAGTAAGATGATGTAAGATTTGTGATTATAGGATGTATGCGTAGTACTGTGATAAACATCTGTGTTCTTCTGTGGCATGGCGAGGTAAACCCACCATCGCGAGCAAAAAACCTCACGATCTGTGAGAAAGGAAGAGTCCTCGATTCATAGTCGTTTGAAAAAGTTTTCCCACAGAATACGCTGCTTCACCTATACCGAAACTTTGGAGAATACAGCATCCAATAATGTCAGGCTGAGTTTATCGAAGCCAACCAATCTACCCATCAACTAATCATTGTGATACGGCTCCCCTTTTATAATGGTATAAGCCCGATACAATTGCTCGATAAATATCAACCGGATGAGTTGATGAGAGAAAGTCATTTTTGATAAGGACAATTTCGCGTTGGCTCGTTCGTAAACCTGTTCCGAAAAGCCGAAAGCTCCACCAATCACAAATACGCATGAAGCCTGGGTATTGGATAATTTTTGCAGCGTGTTTGCAAATTCCCTCGAAGTATAGGTAGCTCCTTTTTCATCCAGCAACATCAAATAGTCTGTGGGTGCAATTTTTTTGAGCAGCATCTCTCCTTCTGCTTTTTTGACCAAAGCACCATCAGCCGAGCGCAACTTAGAAGGCAACTCCAGCGTTAGCTGTTCAAATTTTGTATAATGTTTCAGCCGGCCCACAAACTCATCAACGCCTGTATCTACAAACTTAAAATGGGTTTTACCGAATTGGAGAAGGGTAATTTTCACAAGGCAAACATATGAAAAGCCCCGATTTATCGGGGCTCTTAAGTATCTTGTAAGTAATGGATTTTGAGCCCCGATAAATCGGGGCTGCTAGTTATCAGTTGGATTCACAGGAGGTGCATCCTTTTTCTTTTTAGGTTCTTTTTTCTTGACCACCGTAATTTTAAGCTCAGGTGCATCTTTCTCATAACCCACCTCTATGGTTGCTCCTTCACCGGCTTCGCCTTTCAGCAATTCTTCGGCAATCGGATCTTCCACAAAACGCTGGATAGTGCGGGCCAAAGGACGGGCTCCCATATCGGGGTCAAATCCTTTTTCCGACAAAAAGCCTTTGGCTTCATCTGTAATTTTGAATACATAACCCAACTCTTCCACGCGTTTCACCAAGGTGTTCATGTTGAGGTCCAGAATTTTTGTAATTGCTTCTTTTCCGAGTGAGTTAAACACTATCACATCATCAATCCTGTTCAAGAACTCAGGCGAGAAGAAACGTTTTAAGGCATTTTCAATTACCACTTTTGTGTGAATATCACTTTGTGCTTCTTTGGATGGTGTTCCAAACCCTACTCCTTGTCCAAAGTCCTTCAACTGGCGTGAACCAATATTGGAGGTCATGATGATGATGGTATTGCGGAAATCCACTTTACGGCCTAAGCTGTCAGTAAGGAAACCTTCATCCAATACCTGCAACAAAATATTGAATACATCCGGATGGGCTTTTTCGATTTCATCGAGCAATACCACCGCATAAGGTTTTCTGCGAATTTTTTCGGTCAGCTGCCCTCCTTCTTCGTATCCGATATAACCCGGAGGCGCTCCTACCAAACGGCTCACTGCAAATTTCTCCATGTATTCGCTCATGTCGATGCGAATCATTGCATCGTCACTGTCGAATAAATAGCGGGCCAATACTTTTCCCATTTCGGTTTTACCTACTCCGGTGGGGCCTAAGAACACAAATGAACCAATCGGTTTATTCGGATTTTTCAGTCCGGCACGGGTACGCTGAATGGCTTTGGCAAGTTTCTTAATCGCATCTTCCTGACCAATTACTTTGCCTTGCAGCTCAGTACCCATATTGAGCAAACGAATACCTTCGCTTTGGGCAATACGTTTTACCGGAATCCCGGTCATCATGGCAATCACTTCAGCTACGTCTTCTTCGGTTACTTTATAACGTTGCGATTTGGTTTCTTCTTCCCATTTCGACTTTTCGGTTTCGAGTTGTTCCAACAGATGTTTTTCGCGGTCGCGCAATTTGGCAGCCTCTTCATACTTCTGACTTTTAACAACCTTGTTTTTTTCAACCTTGATGTCTTCAATCATTTTCTCCAATTCCAGCACATTTTGCGGAACGTGAATATTGCTGATATGCACCCGGGCTCCTACTTCATCCAAAACATCAATAGCCTTATCGGGTAAATGACGGTCGGTCATGTAACGGTTACTCATGGCCACACAGGCAGCAATCGCTTCTTCTTCGTAGGTCACGCTGTGGTGGTCTTCGTATTTGCCCTTGATATTGTGCAAAATTTCAACGGTTTCTTCAGGAGTTGCAGGGTTTACCATCACCACTTGGAAACGTCTTTCGAGGGCTCCGTCTTTTTCAATATACTGACGGTACTCATCTAAAGTAGTAGCACCAATACATTGAATCTCTCCACGGGCCAAAGCCGGCTTAAACATATTAGAGGCATCGAGTGACCCCGAAGCACCACCCGCACCAACAATGGTATGAATTTCATCAATAAAAAGGATCACATCGGGTGATTTTTCCAGTTCGTTCATCACCGCTTTCATGCGCTCTTCAAACTGTCCACGGTATTTGGTACCCGCCACCAGTGAAGCCAAATCGAGCATGATTACCCGTTTGTTGAACAATACACGCGAAACTTTACGCTGCACAATACGCAAGGCCAACCCTTCGGCAATGGCTGTTTTACCAACACCCGGCTCACCAATTAAGATTGGATTATTTTTCTTTCTGCGGCTCAAAATTTGCGAAACGCGCTCAATTTCTTTTTCACGTCCCACAATCGGGTCCAGTTTTCCTTCTTCGGCTGATTTGGTGAGGTCGCGACCAAAATTATCCAATACCGGGGTTTTGGATTTTGTATCTGTTTTGCGGGCAGGTTCCTGTGGTTTACGCTCCTCGCGGTAGTATTCTTCTTCCGAATCTTGCGACATCTCGTTTTTTACCTCTGTTATATTGTTTTCGATGGCCGCTTTAAAAATATCATAAGATACTCCGTATTGCGACAAAATTTGGGATGCCAGATTGTCCTCATCTCTCAAAATAGAAAGCAGCAGATGTTCCGTACCGATGATATCGGTTTTGAAGATCTTCGCTTCGAGATAAGTTATTTTCAAAACCTTTTCGGCTTGTTTGGTGAGGGGAATATTAACCAAGTTGGTATTATTGGTGGCTGTTCCTTTAATGGCATCCTCGATGGTCTTTTTGAGGCGAATGCTGTCGATATCCAACGCCCGGAGGGTTTTGAGGGCTTTACCATCCCCTTCGCGGATAAGTCCCAACAGCAAATGCTCTGTGCCGATATAATCGTGGCCGAGGCGAATAGCTTCTTCCCGACTATAACTAATCACATCCTTTACGCGTGGTGAAAATTTTGCTTCCATAATGATTCAAATAAATTGCTTCCGCAGCTGCGGTTGGTTATGACTGTAGTCAAATATAATTCCAAAACCGATTAAAGGCAATTTGACAGTATTTACTTATAAACGAAGAAATGACGCGGATGTTTATAAATTATAACAGATTGAGGAACAAATGAAACAGGGAAAAGTTTGATAAATCAAACTTGAATAAAAGCCGACTCCATTCAAAAAAAGACCTCCCGCGCGGCTGCTATGCAGCCGCGCGGGAGGTCATGTTGAAGTATATTTACCCTCCATAAACTTCTACGTTTTATTTTCATTGGCATTGCTTATGGAACAAAAATGCATTCAATTATATAAAGGATTTGGCTGAAACGGTTTCGTTGATATCGGTTCAGTAAACGGCACATTTTACAAGTTCTTTCCCAAACAAATCAACCACAGTAATCGTAGTCGGTTGTGTTTTGATAAAGTTACCTCGCAAATCATTCTCACAGAATCCCAATATTGAACTCGTACTTCGCAAAAATATTTAAGAAGATTATTATCAGAAGCTATCTCAAAAACAGAACCCATGTCAGGTTAAGCCTGTCGAAACCTGCTTTTTTCCACAGAATTAGCCTTCGACAAGCTCAGGCTGACACCTGAAATGATTTTTGAGATGGGTTATACTTTGACACAGTATCAGAGTATCCAGATGCAAATGTGCACCGAATAGCACAAACATCTACCCACCAAAGCATTGCAAGCAATAAAACTTTAATGCCACAGCGCTACAATTTCAATGAAGGATTTCCCAAGGTCTTCTGTTCACAACTTATTACCCCACTGAAACTGAAACAACACAACATGAGCATTTGCTTAATGTAAACAACTGTTGCAATGTTTCCAAGCAACCCGTTTGTGGAAAAATATAAAATGGTGCTCAACAACTTAGCGAACAACATCAATACTAATACACACGGTTTGAACACATTTTAGGAGGCTTGTGTATAAGTTAGCATTAGGCAAGCAAACGATGTAAAAACGAATTAGTCGGCTTACTTTTGGGAGATGCATAATTGCAAGAATCGAGGACAAGAATATGACAGAAACTGGTAACAATAAACGTAAAACCACACGTAATATCGACATCAAATCAGTGATTGAGGCCGGCAAAGTACCGCCCCAATCGGTTGATTTGGAAGAAGCGGTTTTGGGTGCATTGATGCTGGAGAAAAATGCCATCACAGTTATTGCTGATGTTTTAAAGCCTGAAAGTTTCTATAAAGAAGCTCACGTTATTATCTTTCAATCCATCAAAGATTTGTTCAGCCGTGCTGAGCCGATTGATATTTTGACGGTGACTTCGGACCTGCGCAAAAAAGGTCAGTTGGATATTGTTGGAGGCGCTTACTATATCACCTCACTCACTAACCGTGTGGCCTCGGCCGCCAATATTGAATACCATGCCCGCATTGTTGCGCAAAAATTTATTCAGCGCGAGCTGATTCGCATTGCGAGTGAAATTCAACGCGAAGCATTTGAAGAATCGAGTGACGCATTTGAATTGCTGGATAGTGCCGAACGTAAATTGTTTGAAGTATCACAGGGAAATATCAAACGCGATTACAAACAAATGAATATGGTTATCAAAGAAGCCATTCGTGAGATTGAATCGCTGAAAGACAAAGAAGGTGGTATGACCGGAATTCCTTCGGGCTTCACCAAACTGGATCGTATCACATCCGGTTTCCAACGTTCCGATTTGGTTATCCTTGCTGCCCGTCCGGGTATGGGTAAAACGGCAATGGTATTATCTATTGCACGTAATGCTTCGTTGTTAGCTGAAAAACCTCGTGCCATTGCCATCTTCTCACTGGAGATGAGCAGTCGTCAGTTGGTTACGCGTATGATTAGTGGAGAGGCGGAGATTACCGGTGAGAAACTCAAAAAAGGAACATTGGCTGAACATGAGTGGCAGCAGTTAAATACAAAGATTGCCCGATTGAATGAGGCTCCAATCTTTATTGATGACACCCCTGCCCTATCGATTTTTGAATTGCGATCGAAATGCCGCAGATTGAAAGAGCAAAACAATGTTGAGATGATTATCATCGATTATTTGCAGTTGATGCGAGGCGATGATTCGAACAATAAAAATGGTAACCGTGAGCAGGAGGTAAGTTATATTTCACGTTCACTCAAAGCACTGGCCAAAGAACTGGATGTACCGGTGATTGCGTTGGCTCAGTTGAGTCGTGCTTCCGAAAAACGTGGAGTATCAGCCATTCCAATGCTTTCGGATTTGCGTGAGTCTGGTTCCATTGAGCAGGATGCCGATATGGTAATGTTTATTTACCGTCCGGAGTATTATAAAATTTCGGAGTTTGAAGATGGAAGTTCAACACATGGAGTGGCCGAACTGCATATTGCCAAACACCGTAACGGTGCGCTTGATAATGTGCGCTTGCGTTTTGTGCATGAGTTTACCAAGTTTCAGGATTTAACGGAGTTTGATTATGCAATTGATACAGAGATGCTCACCGATAATCAGGGTATTGTAACCAAAAGTTCGAAACTCAATGATTGGAATCATGATGACGATGATAGCTTCACGCCTCCACCGTTTTAGTGTTACGTTAATATTAATCCTAAAGCGTGAGGGATAGCAACGGAAAGCCCACAGACACGAGGTACGAGTGGCGAGGACTTGCAGTGGATAGCCCGACCGCGAGTGAGGAACGAACCTCGCGGACACGCCCAAATCAATCATTAAACTAGTAAAGCAACTCATCCAGAGCACTTCTGAATTCATTGACTGTCTTCAGATCGTTTTTAATTTTGGCTTCGGCCATGCCTTTTTCATATACCTGAATCGCATCTGCTTCATCTCTTCCCTCGAGCAATTTGCCCAATTGGTAATAGGATGCCACATGGTGGGCATCGGCAAAAAGAATGGCGCGAAATTGTTTTTCGGCTTCCGCAGCCTTCCCCATACCCAGATATTCCATCGCAAGCGCATATTGCAAAAACAGGTCATTGGGCTGTTCTTCAAGCATTTCGAGCAGTTTTTCGAATCGTGAATTTGACATTTTTCTAAAATCAAAAAAGGTTTACTTTTGTCTCCCTTTTATCAAAAGCAAATATATGAAGATATTAGTTTGCGTAAGCAACGTGCCCGACACAACAACGAAGGTAATTTTTACCGACAACAACACTAAGTTTAACACTGCAGGTGTTCAATTTATCATCAACCCGTATGACGAACTTGCACTTACCCGTGCATTGGAAATAACCGAAAAACAAGGTGGAACAGTTACCACTGTTACGGTTGGTTTGGCAGATACTGAAGCGAGCATCCGTAAGGCTCTTGCCATTGGCGCTACTGATGCAGTGCGCATCAACGCTGATCCAACTGATGCATATTTTGTGGCTGAACAAATTGCAGCTTATGCTAAATCGGAAGGTTTTGATTTGATTTTAACCGGACGTGAATCTATTGATTACAATGGTGGTCAGGTAGCTGGATTATTAGGCGAAATGCTAGGAATGCCTTCAGTGAATGTGGTTACAGCCATTGACATTGAAAATGGTGTAGCTATTATGGAGCGTGATATTGATGGCGGAAAAGAAAAACTTAGCTGCAAACTTCCAATGGTAGCCAGCGCACAAAAAGAATTAACCGAACCCCGTATTCCTAATATGCGTGGCATCATGGCCGCTCGTACCAAACCTTTGAAAGTGGTTGAGCCTGCTGCTGCTGATTTAACTTCGGTAACCGTTGCCTTTGATATGCCTCCGGCTAAAGGGGCCTGCAAAATGATTGCACCTGAAGATGCAGCACAATTAATTGATTTATTACACAACGAAGCGAAGATCATTTAAGTAAATAAGTAATTAAGTTGGGTAAGTTGATTAAGTAAAGAAATACAAAATCATTACTCCTACTTAACCAACCTAATTACTCAATCAACATAATCAACTAACCACATGAGTATATTAATATTTGCAGAAAGCATTGACGGAAACTTCAAAAAATCAACTTTGGAAGCCGTTAGTTATGGAAGTCAGGTTGCCCAACAGACAGGCACCAACTGCGTAGCTGTTTCGATTGGAAATGTAGACGACAACAAACTGGCCGAGTTGGGTAAATACGGAGCCGAAAAAGTAATCAGCATTAAAGGTGATAATGTCAATACATTCATCGCTGAAGCATTTGCCAAAGCCATGGCAACCGTTGCTGCTGCCGAAAACGCATCAGTAGTTGTAATCTCGAACACATACAGTGGTAAAGCCATTGCCCCTCGTGTAGCTGCTAAATTAAAAGCAGGTATTGCAAGCGGTGTAATCTCTTACCCGAATACTGCTGCCGGATTTAAAGTACGCAGAAGTGTATTCAGCGGTAAAGCTTTTGCCGAAGTGGATATGAAAACAGCTGCCAAAGTTTTGGCCATCACACCAAACACTTTCGACCTTGTTGAAAACAATAAAACAGCTGCTATCTCTACACATGATGGAGGTTTGAGCGCTGCTGACTTTATCTCTCAATCAATAGAAATCTCACGTGCTACCGGAAAAATTCCTTTGACGGAAGCGGAAATTGTAATCAGTGGCGGACGTGGATTAAAAGGTCCTGAAAACTGGGGATTGATTGAAGACCTTGCTAATACCTTAGGTGCTGCAACGGCATGTTCAAAACCGGTGAGCGATATGCACTGGAGACCACATTCTGAACACGTAGGTCAAACCGGTATCACTATTAAACCGAATTTATACATCGCTGTTGGTATCAGTGGAGCCATTCAACACCTTGCGGGTGTAAGCTCAAGCAAAGTGATTGTGGCCATCAACAAAGATCCGGAAGCTCCTTTCTTTAAGGCTGCCGATTACGGTATTGTGGGTGACGCTTTTGAGGTGATGCCTAAAATTATTGAAGCCGCTAAAAAACTGAAAGCATAATATTCAACTGAATCGAATACACTAAACGCGTCAAGGGTGAAAGCTCTTGGCGCGTTTTTTTTACTCCGAAAAAAAAATAGAGCTTAAGTATTGTACACGAAGGCCGAATCTTGCGGTTTCCTCTTTGTGTGCTTCAATCTTTCTTCTCTTTAGAATCTATTATATTGCACCATGTTGCCTACTGAACAATCCTTTATCAATATTCACAGTCACCACAAGCCACAAGTTAAAGATGAATTTGTGGTGCGCAATGCATACCTATCCTTTTCTGCCGAAAGCATCAACAACTTACCTTATGCTGTTTCGGTGGGATTGCATCCGTGGTTTTTGCAAACGATGACGGTAACGGAATGCTCCGACCGGTTGATGGATTTGGCTACATCCGATAAGGTTTGGGCCATTGGCGAAATTGGACTTGACAAATCCATTGAAACACCTCTCAGCAAACAAATTCCTTACTTTGAAACCCAGCTGGATATTGCGCGAGCCGTGCAAAAACCGATCATCATTCATGCGGTGCGAACGTATCAGGAACTGATTCCTTACCTCAAAAAAACACGCATCCCTTTTATCTTTCATCAGTTTGCCGGCAACAAACAACAGGCTGCGGAGCTGCTGAAATACCCGTGCTTTCTCTCATTTGGCAAGAACCTCACCGAACCTAAATCAGCAGAGGCTTTTCAAGCTACTCCCAACAACCAAATTTTCCTCGAAACAGATACCTCATCTGAATATCAAATTGATGGAATCTACAAACTCGCAGCCAACCTCAAAGAGATAGATGTGGATGAACTAAAATCCATTGTGTTTCATAATTTTGCCAACCTTAAATAAAAGTCAATAGCTAATAGTCGATAGTTCATAGCTAAAGGCCAAGAGCTAACAGCCAACATATATGAAAGAAATTAAACCGTGGATGGGCCGTACCCAGTTATTATTGGGCGAAGAGAAATTGCATAAACTGGTAAACTCCAATGTACTGGTAGTAGGACTTGGAGGTGTGGGTGGCATTGCTGCCGAAATGATTGCCCGTGCCGGAGTAGGAAAAATGACCATTGTGGATGCCGATACCGTTGACCCAACCAATCGTAACCGTCAGATCCCGGCCTTGCATAGCACCGAAGGTTTGATGAAAACAGATGTGCTTAAAGAACGTCTCCTGGACATTAATCCTGATTTGGAACTGACCATTGTTCCCGAATATTTCAGGGATGAGATCACCCATAAAGTATTGGATGAAGGCAATTTCGACTATGCTCTCGATTGTATTGATACCCTGAGCCCTAAAGTGTTTTTTATCAAAGCCTGCCTAGACCGTAAAATCCCTCTGGTGAGTAGTATGGGTGCAGGCTCAAAGGTAGACCCCACACAAGTAAAGGTTGCCGATATTGCCGATAGTTACAACTGTAAACTCGCTAAATACACCCGCAAATACTTACACAAATTTGGCATCTACAAGGGTGTAACAGTGGTATTTAGTGCCGAACAAGCCGGAGTGGATTCGGGGTTGATTATGGTTGGCGCCCGCAATAAAAAATCAGCTCCGGGAACCATCAGCTATATGCCGGCCGTATTTGGATGTGCCGTGGCGAGTGTGGCGATCAGGGATTTGTACAATAGGTAGTCCATAGTTAATTAGTCCATAGTTAATTAGTCCATAGTTAATTAGTCCATAGTCCACGGCTGCATGTTGGTTTATTTGGCATTATAGTCATTGAATCAACCTGTTATCAGGATGCAAGATGACCTCCGTATCCTTTCTTCTTTCTTAAATCTGCGTCATCTGCGGGAACCTCTTTCTGCTGACTTCTCACAGTGGCTTCGGCTCCGCTCAGCCACCTCCCTTCTAACATATAAACCATGTGCACAATATCCCTTTCAAAGTAGATTGTAACCGTGGACCATGGACGAATTAACTGTGGACTCTTCCTCATAAAATAAAATGGCATTTCCCGTCCAATTTCCCATATTTGCCCCTCTTTAAACCGTAAACAAATTTCGAACGCTATATGACAAAAATTAAAGTAGCCAATCCTGTTGTTGAACTCGATGGCGATGAGATGACCCGCATCATCTGGAAATTCATCAAAGACAAATTGATTCTTCCTTACCTCGACTTAGATATTAAGTATTACGATTTGGGTATGGAAAGCCGCGACCTGACCAACGACCAGATCACCATTGATGCTGCCGAAGCCATCAAAAAATACAATGTAGGTATCAAATGTGCCACCATCACTCCTGATGAGGCACGTGTAAAAGAATTCAGCCTGAAACAAATGTGGAAGTCGCCAAACGGTACCATCCGTAATATTTTGGATGGAACAGTTTTCCGTGAGCCGATTGTATGCAGCAATGTTCCGCGTTTGGTTCCAAACTGGACCGCTCCTATCTGTATCGGTCGTCACGCTTTTGGAGACCAGTACCGTGCAACAGATTTCGTTACCAAAGGAAAAGGTAAATTGACTATCAAATTTGAAGGTGAAGACGGACAAGTAATCGAACACGAAGTATACAACTTTAAAGGTGATGGCGTTGCGTTGGCAATGTACAATACCGAAGAAAGTATCCGTGGATTCGCGCACTCATGTTTCAATACAGCGTTGCAAAAGAAATGGCCTTTATACTTATCGACTAAAAACACCATCCTGAAAAAATACGATGGCCGTTTCAAAGATATTTTCGAAGAAATTTATCAGGCTGATTACAAAGCGAAATACGAAGCTGCTGGCATTACCTACGAGCACCGCTTGATTGATGATATGGTTGCTTCGGCATTGAAGTGGAACGGTAATTTTGTATGGGCTTGTAAAAACTACGATGGCGATGTGCAATCGGATACCGTAGCACAAGGATTTGGTTCATTGGGATTGATGACTTCTACGTTGGTTACTCCTGATGGAAAAACCATGGAAGCTGAAGCCGCTCACGGAACCGTAACCCGCCACTACCGCGACCATCAGGCAGGTAAACCAACCTCAACCAATCCTATTGCCAGCATTTTTGCATGGACACGCGGATTGGAGTTTCGTGGCAAGCTGGATGGAAATCAGGAGTTAATCAATTTCTGTCAGGCTTTGGAAAAAGTATGTGTGGAAGTAGTTGAAAGCGGAAAAATGACCAAAGATTTAGCTGTTTGTATCCACGGAAACAAAGTGGAACATGGGAAACACTACTTGTATACGGAAGAATTTTTGGATGCTTTGGATGCCGGGTTGAGAGCAAAGTTGGGTAAATAAGCTGATTGAGTAATTCGCTGGTTCAGTTATTCAAACTCCATAAAAAAGCCGCGATGAAGTATATACTTCATCGCGGCTTTTTAGTGTACTTATAATTTGGTTTAAACTTTCACCACCCAACCGAATGGGTCTTCGGTACGCGAGGTTCGAATGGCTTCAAGTTCGTTGTACAATAAGTTGGATACATAACGACTATCAGCCGATGGTAACTCATACGTTTTGCCATTGTAGTTAATGGATGCAATTTTGGCAATCAGAGCAGCGGTACCGGTGCCGAATGCATCAGTCAATTGACCGGCTTCTGCTGCGGCAATCACTTCACTGATCGGTATCTTGCGTTCTTCGATCCTGATGCCTTTGTGTTTAAGCAGTTGAATGCAGGAGTCGCGGGTTACACCTTCAAGGATGGTTCCGTCAAGGGCAGGTGTAATCACGGTATCGCCAATCGCAAAGAACAAATTGGTTGTTCCACTTTCTTCAACATACTGGTGCTCGCGACCATCTGTCCAAATGATCTGGTCAAACCCTTTTTGCTGAGCCTCCTGTGTTGGCAGCATGCTCAGTCCATAATTGCCTGATACCTTGGCTGCTCCTACACCTCCTTCAAAAGCACGGGCATATTTTTGCTCTACCAAAACATTGATAGGTTGAGGATAATAGCTGTTTACCGGACAACAAAATACGATAAAGCTGAAAGTTTTAGATGGACGAACCCCGACAAAATCATCCGTTGCAAACATGAAAGGTCGGATATACAAGGCACTTCCATCCTTGGTTGGAATCCAGTCCTTGTCAATATCTATCAGTGCCTTCATGCCTGTCATGAACACATCTTCAGGAATAGCAGGCATGGCCATGCGCACAGCCGATTTGTTTAGTCGTTTGTGGTTATCGGTAGGACGGAACAACTGCGGGCAACCTTGCTGATCCTTGAAAGCCTTCATTCCTTCGAAAATAGACTGACCGTAATGAAGAGCAGAGAGAGCCGGAGACAGCATAATATCTCCATACGGCAAAATATGCGGCTCCTGCCAGACCCCGTCTTTATAATCCACTTTCAGCATGTGATCGCTGAAGATGGTTCCAAACTGTATGTTTTCAAAATCGCATAAGTGAATGCGGCTTTGTGTTGTTTTGTTAATTTTTACGGATATTGCCATTGATTTTTATAAAGCAAATAAATGATATCGAATCTGGAAAATCTTACAGATCTGTTTGACGAATTTTACATTGTTCAAGAGACCGTGTATCAACCCGTCAAAGAAAAGGAAAATACCCCAAAAGTCAATTTAGACGGGAAGGAAGAGGCCGAGTTGTTATTTGTGTTTTCATCTCGTTTACAAGGGGTTGATGCCGAAATGATTCACAAGTTGGTTCATAACGCAATGAAACTCAATCGGGAAGCGGTTTGTTTTATGTATCTGTCAGATAATCAAAGTATACCATTTAATGAACTGATAAAAATCACCCCAATCAAACGGGTGCTTGTGTGGGGAGCTGAACAATGGGGTGAAAACCGTTTGAATACTTACCAAACCCTCGCACATCAAGGAGTGTCAACTTTGTGGGTGGAGGCTCCGGCTGTTTACCATGATAATGTGGCGCTGAAAACCAAACTCTGGAATGCCATTCAACAATTGATGAAAGCCTGATGAAACAAAAACGGATATTGGTATTCGCCACCCATAACAAACATAAAGCGGCCGAGATCCAGCAATTTGTTGGTGATTCTTTCTTGATTCAAACCCTCGATGATATTGGGTGTACGGAAGATATTGCCGAAACAGGCAGTACACTTCTGGAAAATGCTTCTATCAAAAGCGGGTATATAACCAATACCTACGGCTTTGACTGTTTTGCTGATGATACCGGGTTGGAAGTTGATTCACTAGACGGTGCCCCGGGTGTATACAGTGCCCGTTTTGCCGGTGAACAGCGCAGTGACGATGATAATATGAATTTGCTGTTGACTAAACTTCAAGGTATATCAAATAGAAAGGCCTGCTTTCATACAGTCATTTCCCTTAAGTGGCAAGGTGAAGAATACCTGTTCGATGGATACTTACACGGAACGATTGCAACAGAGAAACGTGGTACAAATGGATTTGGGTACGATCCTGTTTTTTGTCCCGATGGACTGAATAAAACTTTGGCAGAGTTGCCGATGGACGAAAAAAATGCAATCAGTCACCGGACCAAAGCAATGAAACAATTGCTTAACTTTTTAAGAGTACAAGATTAGTGCGTTAATCTTTATGTTCTGCGTGTTCTATTTTACGATGCTTGAATTCACTGGGAATAAGAGAGCCTGATTCAGCTTCAATATCGGCTATATGATGATTGTTGATGTAAACAGGAATTTGTGAAAGGGCAAAGGCTAACGCTCCAATGGTCAGCAGCATGGTCAATATATTGCTATCGCGCATTAAAAATGCAATCAAAATAAACCCAATGTTTACAATATACATAAGCATCGACACCTGCTTGTGATCTAAACCTGTATTAAGTAAAAGGTGATGAATATGATTGCGATCTGCAGCAAAGGGTGATTTTCGTTTCAAAACCCTAACGGTAAACACCCGAATGGTATCAAAAAGAGGAATAATCAGAATGGCAATTGCAATTACAGGAGCCGTATTTATTTTATAAAGGTTTTGAACAACCGGGTTGTTTAATTCAATAAATTTAATGCTTAATACTGCTATTAGAAATCCGGTGGTTAATGAGCCCGAATCTCCCATAAATATCTTAGCCGGGTTGTAGTTGAAAATAAGGAAGCCAAACAATGCGCCAGCCAAACCAAGTGAAATAATCGCCCAACTTACCTGATCAATAAAATTAAACCAAAGACCAAAGGTCAGCGTAATAATAAACCCAATTCCTCCGGCCAATCCATCAATACCATCAATCAGATTAAAAGAATTTGTAATCACTACAATGGTGAATAAGGACAACATATAGCTGGCCCAAACCGGAATCTCATACAACCCAAATAAACCTTGAAAACTGGTAATTCGAATATCTTCTCCAACAACGATAAGCAGGGTAGAGAAAACCTGAGTGATAAGTTTTTTAATAGGAGATAAGGCTATAATATCATCTTTTAAACCCGAAAAGAATAGAATAATAATGGCAGCCTGTAAATATTGTAACCGGGAACCATCAAGCGGGGCTACACCAAAAATGCTGATTGCAATGGCAAATCCGGATATAATGGCTAACCCACCCAAGCGGGGAATTTTATTGGCATGCAGCTTTCTGTGATTAGGCTCATCATAGAGCTTCTTTTGTTTGGCCACAGTTATAATGGAAGGGATTCCAAATACAACGACAAGTAATGAGGATAAGAATGTGAGGATTATGTTTTGCATAGGATAGGACTAGCAGAGTAACTACTTTGGGTCTGATATTATTGCGCAAATTAATGCTTTTTTTAGAACATTAATTAATAATTCATTGTGGCATACAGATGATTATGGCGCTAATCGGGTTGCTTGCCACGAATTACCGGTCATTTTATATACAAATCGATCGTGAAGACGACTTTGACGGCCTTGCCAAAACTCAATAGATGTAGGGATAACTCTAAATCCCCCCCAGTGTTCAGGACGTATAAGGGGCTCCTTTGAAAACAACTCCTCAAAGTGTTGATAACGAGCTTCTAACTCAGCCCGACTAGACAACTTACTACTTTGTGGAGACGCATGCGCTCCTATTTTGCTGCTCTGTGGTCGGCTATGAAAATACTCATCTGACTCGTTTGCGGTAATTTTATGGGCCACGCCCTCTATCCGAACCTGACGTTGGAGTTCGAGCCAGCAAAATACGAGCGCAACCTTGGGGTTATCTTCTATATCACGTCCTTTTTGACTTTCATAATTGGTAAAAAACACGAACCCGCTATCATCAACCCCTTTAAGTAATACTACACGGGCAGAAGGAGAACCATCTGGTTTAACCGTTGCCAATGTCATTGCATTAGGTTCGTTGGCCTGAGCCTCAATAGCCTCATCAAGCCAACCTCCAAATTGAGAAAATGGACTCGGTAGTAAATCTTCTTCATTAAACGATTTGAGCGTATACTCTACTCTTAGGTCGGCTATGCGCTTTAGATTTGACGACATCTTTTTTTTTCAAACATAATATATCTCTCCGTGATTTCGAAAGTGTTGATGAATAGTGCATATTCATTCAGAAAAATATACTAATTTAGTACAACACCATTACTTTAGTTCAATGGCACTCTCCATTCATAAAATAGACCCCAAATTTCAACCTCCGTTTAAAGGAGATGTACTTATCAGTGAGCCATATTTGAACGATTATCACTTCAGAAGGACTGTTGTTTTAATTAGTGATCATAACGATGAAGGTACCGTTGGGTTTGTATTGAACCGGTTGATTGATTTGACAACCCATGATGTTATTCCGGGGCTGATGAAATACAATTTTCCCTTGTTTTTTGGTGGGCCGGTGGAGCCTAATACGCTACATTTTATTCACCGGCTCGGTTACCTCATAACAGGAGCACAGCATATTGCCAATGGGGTTTATTGGGGAGGAGATATTGAAATGATAGAAGATTTGATAGATCGGAATATTGCCCAACAAAATGAGTTTAGATTTTTTTCAGGGTACTCAGGTTGGGCTTCAGGCCAATTAGAGGAAGAGATTGCTCAAAAGGCATGGTGGGTCGGGAAAGCCGGCATAGAGGATATTTTTGACGATGATCTGGACAATATGTGGCGCAATATTGTAAAAAGTATGGGCGCTGATTTTTCTTACATGGCGGATGCTCCGGAGGACAGAAGCTGGAATTAGCTCAAATGAAAAAAGCTCCTTGCGGAGCTTTAGAGGTACCGAGCAGATTCGAACTGCTGTAGGAGCTTTTGCAGAGCTCAGCCTAGCCGCTCGGCCACGGTACCATTGAGCGGGTGGCAAATATAGATAAATTATTTTCGCATACTCAATCTTTGTGCTAAATTTTGTAACTCATTCAGAGCTAGATGCATTTTTAATGCGTTTTAAATTAAAAAATGAGTAGTATTGATATCCATTATGGGATTGGTCACATGAAGCTGGCATGAAACAGCAATTAAAAGAGAAAAACCGGATTCCCCTCACTGCTATTCAATCAATCTTATTTGGCTGAGCACATTATTACCACTTGGGGGAGATGACTCATTAAACGGGCTTGTAAATTCATTTTCTTAACCTATAAATTTAAAGAACTATGAAAAAGTATCTACTTTCCGTTTTACTCATGCTTGTGATGTTATTCATAAGTTACCAAAGTATCACTTATTCAACAGGACCTCCGGAAAGCTACAGTAACGCTCCGGGAGAAGGGAACTGTGCCAATCCGGGATGTCATGGTGGATCTGAAATTACAGATGGCCCGATTTGGGATAATATTGAATTGTCGGTTACCGACAATACCTTATCCGGATTATTGGCTGACAGCACCTACACTTTTAACCTTACGTTTTCAAACCCGAATAGTGTGCGGTATGGGTTTCAGTTATGTGTATTACCTGCAGATGCAACGGATGCAACTCCAAGTATGGGTACATTGATAAGTACCTCAACTGAAACGCAACTGGTCAGCTCTGTGAATCGCTCTTATCTTGAACATTCGGCATCGGGTACAGCAGCACCTGCTCATAGCAAAACATGGAGTTTCGATTGGCAGGTCCCTTCAGATTATACAGGAGATGCAGTGTTTTATGTTGTAATTAATTCAACCAATAATGATCAATCAAACAGTGGCGATTCAATTTATGCCAAAACATTCACGGCCAATATCAGTCTCCCGGTTAGCTGGTTTTCAGTTTATGCTTCACGCAGAGAGTCTGATGTAGTTTTGAGTTGGAGTACAGCAAGTGAATTGAATGCCAATTATTTTGTTGCAGAAAGAAGCTCTGACGGGAATAATTGGGAAGAGATTGGCATGGTTAAGGCATCGGGAACAACTACAATTACCCGTCATTATAGCTTTGTCGACTATCGTGTGGTAAAATCAGCCTGCTATCGCATCAAACAAGTTGATTTTAATGGAAAATATTCATTCTCAAAAATGCTGTTTGTGCACGAAGCGGATTGGGAAAGTCAGGTATTTTTTAATGCAGAAACAAAAGAACTCTATAGAGATGGAGGCGATATAGGACGAGTTGATTTGTACAACCAAATGGGTGCAAAGGTTTGGGATGGAAATATTGCTAATACACGAACTACTTTACCCGATCTGCCTCATGGCATATACTTTTTAAGAAATAATGCTTCTGTGAAAAAGTTACTGCTGTAAAAGCAAAGAGGCTGTTTCATTTATTGAGACAGCCTCTTTTTATAATTGCTGGAATCTGTTATTTGTAAAGAACAGATTTAATCGCTTTTGTGGTGCGCTCCACATTTGGCAGAAACTCCTGAACAAAGGTTGGAGCGTAGCCCAGTGGAGTATCGGTGGTGCAGATACGCTGGATAGGAGCATCTAAATAATCGAATGCACGTTTTTGCACCATATAGGTAATTTCGGTAGAGATAGATGCCAATGGCCAGGCCTCTTCCACAATCACCAAACGGTTTGTTTTCTTCACCGATTCAATGATGGTATCATAGTCTATTGGTCTTACCGTCATCAGGTCAATCACTTCACATGAAATATCTTCTTTGGCAAGCTCTTCGGCAGTAGCCAAAGCTACTTTCATAATTTTACCGAATGAAACAATAGTTACATCTGTACCTTCACGTTTAACGAAAGCTTTACCGATTGGGATGATATATTCTTCTTCCGGAACTTCACCTTTGTCGCCATACATCTGCTCGCTTTCCATAAAGATTACAGGGTCGTTATCGCGAATAGCCGCCTTTAACAATCCTTTGGCATCAGCCGGATTAGAGGGAACAACTACTTTTAAACCCGGACAGTTTGCATACCAGTTTTCAAATGCTTGCGAGTGTTGAGCTCCCAATTGCCCAGCCGAACCGGTTGGACCGCGAAAAACCATAGGGATATTAAACTGACCACCACTCATTTGATACATTTTTGCCGCAGCATTAATCACCTGGTCAATGGCAACCAACGAGAAGTTGAACGTCATGAATTCTACAATCGGACGAAGACCATTCATAGCAGCCCCCACAGCAATACCTGCAAAACCAAGTTCAGCAATAGGCGTATCAATAACACGTTTGTCTCCAAACTCGTCAAGCATTCCCTGACTTACTTTGTAGGCTCCGTTATACTCTGCAACTTCTTCACCCATTAAAAAGATGGAATCGTCACGTCTCATCTCTTCATTCATGGCCTCACGCAGAGCCTCTCTGAATTGTAGTATTTTCATTAAAATATTCGATTTAGGAAGCGCAAAAATACACCTATTCCGCTCCTTTCAAAATGCAATATTGATTACGCATTTTCGGGGAACCCAATTCTGACGATTTTGAGTTTATTATTTTGGCTTTCAACTGATAGCGATCCGCCATGCAGTTTGATAATGTTCGAAGCAACCCACAATCTGAAGTTTTGTTCAGAAGGTTCCTGATTACTAACGTGTTCTATTTGCTCAAAAACAGATTGCAACTCCTGCTGATGTTTAAACTGTACAGACATGGTTTGTTGTTCTGGCTGGAAGGTGATACGAATCTCCTGCTTTTCTTTACCCGACCTCATGCACATAAACAAGATATTTGCAATCGCCACCGAAAAAAGCCCGGTATCAATAACCAATGATGAGCTATCAGGTGTAACAATCATATTGATGTTACGTGATTCCGCATCATTTTCTACAAATGCCAAACTCTGATTTATCAGGTCGGAGAAGGGAGTTGCACCCTTGTTAATTGCAATATTGTTACTGATAATCTTAACCCAGGCAATAAATGTTTGAAGCTGAAGATAAGATTTGACAGCAAGCTGATGTATCAGTGTCGCATATTCTTCTTTTCGTTTTTCCGGTAAATCAAAAGAATGAGATCTTAATAACTCACTAAATCCGATTAGACCATTAAAAGGCCCTCTTATTTCATGAGAGATATAGGAAAGGAGATTATAGTTGATGTCGGCCCTGGCGAGTATCTGCTTATCCGTCATGCAATTAAAAATTGGATGTAAGTTTGAACTTATTCTTGATAATAGAGAAGTAGTTTCGGCTTACTTCAAATGGTTCTCCCAATCCTTTCAGATAAAGAATTCCGGTATCGTATGTTCCCTTATCTATTTTGATAACATTATGAAGATTAACAATGGTAGAGCGGTGAACCCTGAAAAAATCATCCATAGGCAGTTTATCTTCCCACACTTTAATCAATCCATAGGTTACAAACTGAGTCCCATCCTGCAAGCATACATTGGTATAGTTTCCTTTAGCCTGAATATAATTGATGTCTTTGATTTTGATGAATTTCATTTCATTGTTAATGTTCATCAAAACCATATTGTGTATGGAAAATCTTCCATTGACCTTACTATCATCTTTATCATCCGTTTTGTCAATAATATTAATTCGGCTCAAAGCTGTTTTGAGCCGGTCAAAACTTAGCGGTTTTACGATATAGTCAATTGTGTTGAACTCAAATGCTTTTACGGCAAATTCTGTAAAGGATGTTGTGAATAGAATTTTCGCCTGAGGCCTTAAGTGTTTAGTCAAATCCAAAGAGTTTGCCCCCTCAAGATCAATATCGAGAATCACGAGGTCAACTTCATCTTTAAGTTTTTTGAGAAGGCTTTCCGCTTCTTTGTATTTCCCAGCCTTTCCAATAATCTGGATAAATTCAAAGGTTTTTAAGAACTCGGTAAGAAGATTCACGGAAGCCGGATCATCTTCAATGATCACGGTATTGATGGCTGATTTTATCATAGTAACAGAGGGTATTAGGTGGTGAAAATAGCATTCGGGAAGCAATAAAACAAATAAACTTAAGGGCTTTATTGTACATTTGCCCGCGACATGAATAAATCAGCAAATACAGAAAACTTGCACCTGTTTTCTCCCCAAAACTGGAAGCACTACGAATTGATTGATGCCGGTAATGGTGAGAAACTGGAACGATTTGGAGATCTGATAACCCGTAGACCGGAACCGCAAGCCTTATGGGATAAATTGATGAGTGATAAGGAATGGCAGCGGTTGGCCGATGTAACATTTGTGCAAAAGGGAAGCCATAGCGGGGAGTGGAAAAAACACAAACCGGTTTCTGATAAGTGGTTATTGCAATATAAGCATGATCAGTTGGATATTCGTTTTAACCTTTCGTTAACAGGTTTTAAGCATGTGGGTATTTTTCCGGAGCAGGCGCTTAATTGGGATTTTATATTTCAGCAAACTCGTTCAATGAGGTTAAGCGAAGCTCCTAAGGTGTTGAATTTATTTGCGTATACCGGAGGAGCATCTTTGGCCGCAAAGGCAGCCGGTGCTGATGTTACACATGTGGATTCGATTAAGCAGGTGATAAGCTGGTCGCGGGAAAATATGGAGTCGTCATCGTTAACGGATATTCGCTGGGTGGTAGAAGATGCTTTGAAGTTTGTAAAGCGTGAAGCCAAAAGAGGCAAACGATACAATGGAATCATCTTAGATCCACCTGCCTATGGTATCGGAGCCAATGGTGAACGCTGGAAACTTGAAGAAAATATTAATGAAATACTGGTGGAGATTGCCTCTATTCTTGATCCCCAAAACAATTTTCTGATCTTGAATATGTATTCACTGGGAATGAGCGCACTTATTACCGAGAACCTTATTCGATCTCACTTTGGTAAGATGTGCGACAATCTGGAAGTAGGAGAAGTATACTTGCCTGCTACAAGTGGCATTCGTCTGCCTCTTGGAATACTGGCCCGGTTTGCCAATATCAAATAATTACATCTTGTACTTTTTCTTAATCTGAAAGAAGTAGTTCCTGCTCACTTCAAAAGGTTTGGTTACGCCAGATATAAAAAGACGGCCGGTATCATTTGCCCATTTTTCAATTCGGGAAACATTTTGCAGATTGATAATCGTAGAGCGGTGTATTTGGATAAACAACTCTTCCGGCAGGCGGGCTTCCCAGTTTTTAATTGAGTTATAAGTGACGCTCAATCTGCCATCATTCAAATGCACTTTTGTATAGTTACCATAGGCTTCAATGAAACTTATTTCGCTGACGCGAATGAATGATAATTTGTTGTCGAAGCCTAATAGAATAATATGGTCTGCTCCAAACCTGCTGTTATCATCATCATCCCAGTTTTCAGTATCTTCCCATTTGTTGGTTACTTTTTCGATTGCCCGAGACAAGCGATCTAAACTGATGGGTTTGAGCAGGTAGTCGACAGCATTCAACTCAAAAGCACGAATGGCAAAATCACCATGTGACGTGATGAATATGACCATTGGATTGTAATTGAGTTTGCTTAGCAAATCCATTGACGTCAATCCATTCAGGTCAATGTCCAAAAAAAGTAAATCAGGATGCTCCTCATTGATAATATCATGAGCTTCATCATAATCAGATGCTTCTCCGATAACTTGTATTTTTTCGAAGTTGGAAAGGAGTTTTTTGAGCACCAGACGCATACTTTCTACATCATCAATAATTACGGTTTTAATTACGTCTTTCATCGGTCTGAGTGGAGTTTATTTATAAATGGGGCTATTGAAATTTAAAACAAATTGAGGTTTCGGTTCATTCAATATTAACTTGCCGGTGCGGTAATTGCAAATGAATACACAAAAAAAATGTCAAACCAATACTGGTTTGACATTTTTAAGCAGAAACACCTTAACAGGTTATTCGGCAGAAGGTTCAACTGTTTCCGTTCGTTCAGGTCTCATTTGCGGGAACAGCAATACATCCTGAATAGAAGGGTTATTGGTCAGGATCATCACTAAACGATCAATGCCGATACCAATACCTGCTGTTGGAGGCATACCATATTCCAGGGCGCGTAAAAAGTCGTGATCAATAAACATGGCCTCATCATCCCCACGTTCCATCAATTGTGCCTGCTCTTCAAAACGGGCACGCTGGTCAATCGGGTCGTTCAGCTCAGAGTAAGCATTGGCCAGCTCTTTTCCATTTACCATCAACTCAAAGCGCTCTACCAGTCCCGGTTCTGAGCGGTGTTTTTTTGTCAGCGGACTCATCTCTACCGGATAATCGGTGATGAAAGTTGGCTGGATATAATTGCCTTCGCATTTGGCGCCAAAGATTTCATCAATCAGTTTTCCTTTTCCAATATTACCGGCAACATCAATGTTCAATTTTTTACATACTTCGCGCAGCCCGGCTTCTTCCATGCCACTGATATCAATTCCGGTAAAGTCCTTGATTGATTCAAACATGGTAACACGTTTGAATGGTGCTTTAAAGTCGATCAAGTTCTCACCCACTTGTACCTGGGTTGTGCCATGCAAATCAAGAGCAATTTTCTCAAACAACTCTTCTGTTAAAGCCATCATCCAATTATAGTCTTTGTAGGCTACGTACAGTTCCATTACGGTAAACTCAGGGTTGTGTGTACGGTCCATGCCCTCGTTGCGGAAATTGCGCGAAAACTCGTACACCCCGTCAAATCCGCCTACAATCAGTCGCTTTAAGTACAGTTCATTGGCAATACGCAAGTACATCGGAATGTCGAGAGTGTTGTGGTGCGTGGTAAACGGACGTGCCGCTGCGCCACCCGGAATGGCTTGCAATACGGGCGTATCCACTTCCAGATAACCTTTATCGTTGTAAAAATTACGGATGGTATTCACGATTTGAGTACGTTTCATAAACGTATCTTTCACCTGCGGGTTGATAATCAAATCAACATAACGCTGGCGGTATCTGAACTCGGGATCGGTTACGGCATCAAAGGTTTCACCGTCTTTTTCTTTTACAATCGGAAGGGGTTTAAGCGATTTGGCCAATACTTTCAATTGTTGAACATGGATAGATGTTTCACCGGTTTTAGTGGTAAACACATATCCTTTCACCCCAATAATATCACCAATATCCAATAGTTTTTTGAATACGGTATCGTACAGGGTTTTGTCCTCATCAGGGCAAATATCATCGCGTCTTACGTATAACTGGATCTTACCCGTTGCGTCTTGAATCACACAAAAAGCGGCTTTACCCATGTCGCGCACACTCATAATACGACCTGCAATCGAGATGTTTTTGAACTCGATTTTGTCGGCTTCGTAATGTGTGTGAATGTCTTGTGATGAGGTGTTTACCTCAAACAATTCGGCCGGGTAAGGGTCAATTCCCAATGCTTCTATGTCTTTTAATTTTTGTCTGCGGATTAGTTCCTGTTCGTTGAGTTCCATGCTGGTTTCACCTTAATTTTGGAGGTGCAAAAATATAAAAACACGGGCCATTTAATAATGCTTTTTTGAGACTGGCCCTTAATAGCTTACCTTCGTGCCGCATGAACCAGTCTATACGTACAGATATTCGCCAGCTTACCTTACCCGAATTGAAGCAGGCTTTTGCCGATATGGGCGAGAAACCCTTTCGCGGGCAGCAGGTATATGAGTGGTTGTGGAAAAAAAGCGCTCGCTCGTTTGAGGAGATGAGCAACCTGAGCAAGGAGCTGCGTGAAAAGCTGAACGAGCATTTTTGCATCTTGCCGGTAACTGTGGATGAAAAGCAGATTAGCGGGGATGGAACCATCAAAAACAGCTTGCGCTTGCATGATGGTCCGATTGTGGAAGGAGTGCTGATTCCAACCGACAAACGCATGACGGCCTGTGTCTCTTCGCAGGTGGGTTGCAGTTTGAGTTGCCGTTTTTGTGCAACCGGAAAACTGGATTTGGAGCGTAACCTGCGTGCTGATGAAATCTACGATGAAGTGGTGATTATTAAAAATCAGGCCGAACAGTATTATAAACGTCCGCTGACCAATATTGTGTTTATGGGTATGGGTGAGCCTTTGCTCAATTACAAAAACGTACTGGGTGCTATTGCCAAGATAACCGGAACGGATGGGTTGAATATGGCATCCGACCGTATTACCGTGAGTACTGCGGGTATTGCAAAGATGATTCGCAAGCTGGGCGATGATGAGGTGAAGTTTAATCTGGCCTTGTCGCTGCATGCTGCCAATGATGAAAAACGAAGCAAAATCATGCCCATCAACGAAAGCAATACACTCGATGTTTTGGGTGAAGCATTAGCCTATTATTACAGCAAAACGCAAAATGTTGTAACCTTTGAGTACATCGTATTTAAAGATTTTAACGATACCCTCAAAGATGCCGAAGAGTTGCTGGCCTTTTCTAAATATGTACCCTCAAAGGTTAATCTGATTGAATACAACAGCATTGAAGGTGGAGAATTTCAAAATACATCGGGCAATAAACTGTATAAGTTTCAACGGTATTTAGAAGAGAACGGATTGACGGCAACCCTGCGCAGAAGCCGGGGGAAAGATATAGATGCAGCCTGTGGGCAGCTGGCCAATAAGCGCCATCAGGAGGCTGTGATGGCCGAATAAGAGTCATCAGTATACCTGAAGTTTATCATAGAATTCTTCCGGCAGGTTTATAAATTCGTACAGGAGTTAACAATTAAGATATATTCGATTCACATATTTGTCAAACTTTATCAATACATATAAACCTATGATTAGCCGCATTCTTGTTCCCACCGATTTTTCGGAAGTAGCCAACAACGCTTTGAAATATGCCATTGGTTTTGCCATTCAAACCAAGGCCAGTATTCATGTTTTGCATGTCAAAAATTTTCCGGTCATGGATTTTTCCTTTCCTGCCGAAACCTATTCGACCCTTATCGAGGAGATGGAAACGATCGCCCAAACCGGAATGGAGAAGGTTGAGAGCAGCTTGCTCAAACCATCCGGTGTAAAATACCACACCGAAAGTATTGCAGGTTTTGTGAATGATGAAATTGAAAAATGTGCTGAAACCAATCATGTAGACCTGATTGTGATGGGCACTACCGGAGCCAGTGGTTTACAGGAACTACTGGTGGGCAGCAATACTGCTACCACCATCGGCAAGAGTGAAATTCCCGTATTGGTGATTCCGCCTACAGCATCCTTTACCGAATTTAAAAACATTGTGTATGCAAGTGATTACACCGAACCGGAGTTCCCGGCATTATCGCGTTTGTTGTTTTTTGCCGATCTGAGTGATGCTCACCTTACCGTGCTGCATGTAAAATCGGATTACGATAAATACTTCAATTCGGAAAACAACTTTTTTGTGCGCAACCGTGCACATATTAAAAAGGAGAATATCAAATTAGTGAAACTGGAGAAAGGGGATATTGCCGAATCTATTAATGAGTACATCACCGGGCATGGTGCCGACCTGTTGGTTCTGGCCAAACACAACCGTGGTTTTTTCGACCGGTTGTTTCACCGCAGCCTGAGCAAAAAAATGGCCTATCATACCAAAATTCCATTGTTAGTTCTTCATAAGTAGGAATGTGAGTGTGTTAATTGTGTTGAGTATGTTAATTGAGTGTTTGGCTTTATGGCTTATGGTTTTATGTAATTACGATTAATTATTGCCTACTTCTTTATTGAGCTCAAACAGACATCATATATACAAAAAAGGCTGTACACATTACGTGAACAGCCTTTTTTGTATTGTTAAAAATCGTAATATTACACCGCTTCTGCAATCACTTCTTTTACTTCTGGAACCATTCGTTGCAACATACCTTCAATGCCCCGTTTAAGGGTGATGGTAGATGATGGGCATCCGCTGCACGAACCTTTCATCTCCACCGTTACCACACCATTGTCGAATGATTTGAAGGAAATCATTCCTCCGTCCACTTCAACGGCAGGTTTTACGTAGGTATCCAGCACATCTATAATTTTGGCAACAGTTACCGTATCGGCTCCCCAGTCACCTACAAGTTGTGATGATGAAGACTTGTGTACGATGGGTTCTTTAGCCTCTACATACGCTTTCAAAAACTCGCGCATAATCGGGATGATATCTTCCCAGTTGCTGCCTTCGGTACGGGTAATGGTTACAAAGTTGTTCATGATGAACACTCCGTTTACAAAATTGAATTCAAATAAATTCTTCGCTAATGGAGAAACTGCTGCTGTTTCTTTGGTTGGAAAATCAGCACTGTCGTCCGGCAAGATCATCTTGTTAAAAACAAACTTCATCGTTTCCGGATTCGGAGTCTGTTCGGCATATACGTCCAGGTATTCTTTTACTTCGGTCATGTTATTGATAATAAGTCTACAAATCTAACAATTATTGTATAGAAAGGTTTGGAATTTTGTCACACTGAGTTTGCCGAAGTGTGATATATAGAACGATAATGCTCAAAATAGACTCATATTTCGATGAACTCAGTATGACAAGCGCTTCGGTGAACTCAGCCTGACACCCTTGTCCCACTGAGTTTACCGAAGTGGAGTTTACCGAAGTGCGATTTTGATTATGAACTACTTTGAGTAGGCTTCGATGAACTCAGCCTGACAGAGGCTTCTTCAAGCTCAGCCTGACAAATTTGTCCCACTGAGTTTACCGAAGTGGAGTTTACCGAAGTGCGATTTTGATTATGAACTACTTTGAGTAGGCTTCGATGAACTCAGCCTGACAGAGGCTTCTTCAAGCTCAGCCTGACAAATTTGTCCCACTGAGTTTACCGAAGTGTTTTGAGATTATAAACTTCTTTGAATAGGCTTCGATGAACTCAGCCTGACAGCAGGGTTAGTTTGCTTCAACCGGGGCTTCACCTGCTTTATCAGTGCGTTTAGTGCCGCGGTACATCTCGAACTTATGGAATTTACACTCAAGCTGACTGTTCCATACCACCAAACGTTTGCTGGCAGCCAGTCCAACTTTTTTGAGGGCTTCTTTATTGGATGAAAGCAACCATACATCGTAGCCCGAAAAGTCTTTTTTGAGTTTATCGCCAATCATTTTGTAAAAGGCTGCAGCTTCCCCAATATCAATCCGTTCGCCATAAGGTGGATTCATAATTACAATTCCACCGTTTGTTGGTTCAGGAGGTGTTTGTTCTTCAAAGCGCATATTGGTGATTTTGATATCGTTCTCCAATCCTGCAATGCGCGCATTGTTACGGGCGATCTCCACTACCTTAAACACGGCATCATTGCCCAAAATAGAGGCTTTGCTTTCGTGAATAGCGTTCATGGCATCCTCTTTAACCTGTTTCCAAAGTTTGGCATCAAAATTCCGCCAGCCTTCAAACCCAAAACGTTTGCGCATAAAATTAGGTGGAATGTTTTTGGCAATCATGGCGGCTTCAATCAGGATGGTTCCGCTACCACACATACAATCCATAAAAACACCTTCGCCTTTCCATCCGGTATGCAGGATGAGGGCTGCTGCCGTTACTTCATTGAGCGGAGCCAGATTTCCTTCGGCACGGTATCCTCTGCGGTGCAGCGATTCGCCCGATGCATCAAGTGAAAGTGTACACTGGTGCTGGAAAATATGAAGGTTCAAACGCAGGTCAGGCTGGTTAATATCTACATTGGGACGAACCCCGTATTTCTCGCGAAACTGGTCTACAATCGCATCTTTTGTTTTGAGCGATACATACTGGGTGTGGTTGAACAGGTCGGAATTGGTACTGGCTTCAATGGCCAGGGTTCCGTCCACATCCATATAATCTTCCCAGTTCACCTGTTGCACACCTTCGTATAATTCCCTTTCATTCACAGCTTCAAAACGGTGAATAGGAATCAAAATGCGCAACGCAGTGCGCAGGCACAGGTTGGCTTTGTACAAGAGGGTTTTATCGCCATCAAAACTTACGGCCCTTTTGTGCTGCTCAATACTGGTTGCTCCCAGTGCTTCCAGTTCAGCGGCCAGTAAAGGCTCAAGCCCCTGCTGGGTTTTAGCAACCATATTAAAGATTTCTTGCTTCATCATCATTTTGGCAAAGGTAAACCTTTAGGCTTGATGTTGTTTGTATTATATTCGCCCCCTCAAACAGATTAGCTGATGAATATACTTGTAATTGGATCGGGAGGCCGCGAACACGCGTTTGCCTATAAACTTGGAGAAAGCGATTTATGTGACCAACTTTTTGTGATGCCCGGAAATGCCGGAACAGCGCAGATAGCCACCAATATCGCCCTGAATCCGCTCAACTTTCCCGCAATAGGAACTTTTTGTTTAGAGAATGATGTGAACCTGATTGTTGTTGGTCCCGAAGAGCCATTGGTAAAAGGGATGCGCAACTATTTTGCTGCCGATACCAAACTTGCTGCTATTCCATTTGTGGGTCCCGATGAAACCGGAGCTCAATTGGAGGGCAGCAAAGATTTCAGCAAAGCCTTCATGAAAAAGTACGGTATTCCAACAGCCGCTTACGAAACGTTTACTGCAGCCAATATTCAGGATGGATTAAGCTATGTAAAAACACATTCGTTACCTGTTGTGCTTAAAGCCGATGGTTTGGCTGCCGGTAAAGGGGTATTGATTTGCCAGAGCAATGAAGAAGCTGTTGCCGAACTGGAAGCCATGATTCAGAATCAAAAGTTTGGAGCAGCCAGCAGCAAAGTAGTGGTTGAAGAATTTTTGAACGGAATTGAACTTTCGGTATTTGTGGTAACCGATGGAACCAGCTATAAAATTTTACCTGCGGCCAAAGACTATAAACGTATTGGCGTAGGTGATGCAGGCTTGAATACAGGAGGAATGGGTGCTGTATCACCTGTGCCGTTTGCCGATGAAGCCTTTATCCAAAAAGTTGAAGAACGCATTATCAAACCCACCATTCACGGCTTAAAAGCCGAAGGCATTCATTATGTAGGCTTTTTGTTTATAGGCTTGATGAATGATAATGGAGATCCTCAGGTAATCGAATACAATTGCCGCATGGGTGATCCCGAAACCGAAGTGGTATTGCCCCGTATTGAATCGGATTTTGCCGAGCTGATGTTGGCTGCCGGAACAGGAACCTTAGACAAGTATGAGTTAATTGTATCGAACGAAACAGCCGTAACCGTGATGTTGGTGAGCGAAGGGTATCCGGGTGATTATCCAAAAGGAAGAGTAATGACCGGATGGGATGATGTTTCAGATTCATTATTGTTTCATGCCGGAACCACAACCAATGATCAAGGAGAGGTATTAACCAATGGCGGACGAGTATTGGCCATCACATCTTTTGGTGATACAGTAAAAGAAGCCGTGGGTAAATCATTTACCAATGCAGAAAAAATACAATACCAAGGCAAATACTACCGCAACGATATTGGGTACGAGTTTGTGTAAACAGAGGATAAGCCATAGATTAAATAAAATGAAAAAGTCTTCATGTTCTTGAAACATGAAGACTTTTTTGAGTGTATTGGACTAAAACTTATTCTTCCACATCATGCTCTCTACCGGCTTAACACCTCGTTTATTATACTTCGCGTTTTTCTTGGTATTGTACATCGTTTCAATGTCGCCCTCCACCACAAAATAAATCAGCTGCCCGATAGGCATACCGGCATAAATTCTTACGGGTTGTGCGCACGAAATTTCCAGAGTCCATGTATTGCAAAACCCCACATCTCCTTTACCTGCGGTAGCATGAATATCAATACCCAAACGACCTGTACTGCTTTTACCTTCCAAAAAAGGAACATGGGCATGAGTTTCGGTATACTCTGCCGTTACACCCAAATACAGCGTATTGGGTTGCAGCACAAAACCTTCGGTTGGAATCTCAAACGTTTCAATTTTATTATGCTCACGTGCATCCAATACACGGTCTTTATATGTTGCCAGATAACGTCCCAGATGCACATCATAAGAATTGGTCCCTAAACATTCACGTTTAAAGGGTTCAATCATTATCGTTCCTTTTTCAATTTCCTCCAGAATGCGCTTATCGGATAGTATCATGTGTTCGGTTGGTTAGGATTGCAAATTACGGGGCTTCGCAATCTATAAATATACATTTTGTTCACACACCCAGTTGCTGCTGGTTGTGGCTTATTTTAAACTTAAGTCTGCGATACAGTTTAAACAATGTCGTTTGTTGAAATGCACGAATAATCAACACTTTGAGATAAATGAGCGGATACCTCAGGTAATTTGCAACCCAAATGGGCGTTTCAAACAATTCGCGACCATAGTGCAAAAGCTCACGCTGACTTTGCATGCGTTTATGGTAACTGGTTCCCTGAATATCATAAAAGGCTACTACTCTATTAACAAAACATGCTTTTTCGGGTGTAGTTTTAAAAAATCGTACAAACCACTGGTGATCGGCTACCAGCTTGTAGCGCAAATCATACAAACCAATACGGGTAAAGGCCTCCTTGCGGGTAAAGGCTGCCTGATGGCAAATGGGAAAACTATTGTAAAAACTCTTAAAAGTAGCCTCAGCCCCAAACAAATAATTGATTCCTGTAGGTTCATTGATGGTTTGAACCTTTCCATAAATCAACTCTACCTCTCCATATTCTTTCGAAAAAATATCAAACAGCGCTTTATCATCAAAAAATGAATCTCCGGCATTCAGAAAATAAATCCATTCGCCTTTTGCAGCCTGAACACCTTTGTTCATGGCATCATAAATACCCTTATCCTTTTCAGAAATAAGAGTTCCGATATGCTGTGAAAATTTCTGGGCGATATCGAGTGTACGGTCAGTGGAACCTCCGTCTACAATAATCAACTCAATATTTGTATAGGTTTGACTGATAGCCGAACGCAGGGTTTGCTCCAACACATTTTGCGCATTGAATACAACAGTTACAATACTTATAAGTGGCTGATGCATCAGGCTAGAATCCGTTTGGACAATTACATTTCTTTTTACCCTTGGATGTTGTGCATCCGGGAGTTGTTACAAGCACTACGGCCAGCAACGAAATAAATAAAAGCGTTATTACTTTTTTCACAGCCCCAAAGTTATGATTATTGCATAAATAACCGAACCACACATTTATGGAATTAATCGACTTCGTTCTGCACATTGACAAACACCTCGAAACATTTATCAGCAGCTATGGAACACTGGTGTATTTACTCTTGTTTTTGATTGTATTTTGCGAAACAGGATTGGTAGTAACACCCTTTCTGCCCGGTGATTCGTTGCTGTTTGCAGCAGGTGCTTTGGCAGCCAATCCGGCAAACAACCTGAGTGTGGTTGTCATCATTGTTTCTTTGATTGCAGCAGCTTTGCTGGGTGATAATACCAACTATTTTATAGGACGTTATTTAGCGAAAAAAGGAGAAGGCGCTAAGTTGTTTGGCATTTTTACCATCCGAAAAGACTATTTGGACAAGACCCATGCTTTTTATGAAAAGAATGGCCCCCGTACCATTATTCTTGCCCGCTTTGTTCCCATTGTGCGCACCTTTGCTCCTTTTGTGGCAGGTATCGGCAGCATGACCTACAAGCGTTATATCACCTATTGTATCGTAGGAGCCATCATTTGGGTAACCCTTCTTACTACAGTAGGTTATGCATTCGGAAACATTCCATGGATTAAACAAAACTTTGAGTTAGTAGTATTCGGAATTATCGGAATTTCATTGTTGCCCATCGTGTTTGAGATTATCAAAAACAAACGCGCTGTTAAAGCCTAATACAATGTACTCCCTGAAAATTGTATCATAGAAATCAGAACCACTGACAAACAAATGAAAAAACTATACACTTTACTATTGCCTACCCTGTTGGTATGGAATGCAAATGCCCAAATTATGATTACCCGGTCCGATTTCGGACAAGTGGGTGATAAGGTTTTGTATGCCTACGACACTACTCTGGCTTCAAACTTCTCAGCAGGAGCGGCAGGAGAAGATAAAATCTGGGACTTTAGCACCGGCAATGTGTCGCCTAATTATTTCGATTCGGCCATATTTGTCGATCCAACTACTATTCTGGAAATTCATCCTGAAGAAGCAAACCTGGCAATTGTTGAATCAAACAGAAAATCTTATTTCAATATTGACACAAACAATCTTAAAGCGGTGGTTCCAACAGATTTGACCGGCACATCATACAGCACCCTAAATATTGTTTCTTTCCCTTTGAATTATGGCGATGAGTCGAAGGACTCTTCAACAACCAAAATCCAAAGTACACCTGCTGATTTGGGATTATCCGGCTTTCCTTTTAGCTTATTTGATTCCATTCGCGCTGAAGTAAACGTTCACGTTACCTCTACTGTTGATGGATGGGGTGTACTCAAAACCACAGCTGACAGTGCCGAAGTTTTACGTGTAAAAAACCTGGTAAATATTGCTGTTAAGGTTGAAGGAAAAGACAAAATATTTGGTGCTTGGAGTAATATCGAATCGTTTAATCAAAACGAAAATGCTTATGCCTGGTATGGCAAAGACAGAAAATATGCTTTGGCTCAGGCTGCTTTAGATACAAGTGGCACTGTTTCTTCTTTCCAGTATCAGGTAACAGAAGTAGTGGATATACCAACAACAGGTTTGAATACCGTAGCTAAATCTGTTGCTTCAAGCATCCAACCAAACCCTGCCAACGAAGAATTGCATATAACCTTTACCAGCAACTATAATGAAAAAGGAACTTTGGTTATCTTAGATATTACAGGAAAAGTAATCGCAAATCAACCTATCAATATTGTTAAAGACCAAAATGATATTGTGATTAAAACCATTGATTTAAACAATGGCATTTACTTCTCACGTATTGTATCGGAGCATGTAAACACAACTTCTAAATTTGTGGTAAGACACTAAGCAGTCATCCAACCTTCATAACATAGCAAAGGCCTCAGTTGTTCATTCAGCAGAGGCTTTTGTGTATAAAGACCAAACACGGCCGAACCACTTCCGCTCATCGAAGCATATACTGCACCCGTATTGTATAAATTTTGTTTAATCTCTGCTAATTGAGGAAAGGTATTAAAGACTGATTTCTCAAAATCATTTACCACAGTATCTTTCCAATTGCCAACAGGTTGATGCAACAATTCTTTAAGTGAACTGCCTGTAATCACCTCTCCTCTCGGACTTACATTTTGATATGCTAACGCAGTATTGCTGTGAACACCGGCATACAGCAGCACGATATAATAGTTGCTTAAGTCAATATTACAGGGAACTAACTCATGTCCTTTTCCTAATAAATAAGCAGGCTCATTTCGAATAAAAAAGGCACAATCACTTCCCAATTGAGCTGCATAATATTCCATTCGTTCAATCGAAAGGTTCAGTTCAAATTTTGTATTCAGCATCCGTATCATCCAGGCAGCATCGCTGCTACCTCCTCCCAAACCGGCTCCCATCGGAATAATCTTATGAAGATGAACCTTTACAGCCGGAAGATTACAATCGGTATGCAATAGTTTATATGCTTTAACAATTAAGTTGTTTTCGGGTTTACCTTCCACCGGAAGTCCGGTTGCCGTGAAGGTTATCTCTCCTTTGGCCGACTGAACATCTTCAATCACTTCGAGCATATCGTGGCAATTCACCGGAACAAACACACTCTCTATGTTATGAAAACCGTCTGTTCGCCTATTTATAACGTGCAAACCCAGATTGATTTTTATATTCGGAAAACAAATCATCGTTTCTCTACCTTTACCGTTGCAAAATGCATCATTCTTTTTAAATATGCTCGAATATAAAATTGCAGTTTCGCTTTCCGTCATTATCTTCGTTATCCTTGTTGACCTATACTCGTGGCAAGGCGTGAAAACCTTATTACGCAAACAATCGGATAAACGACTGCGTACCATACAAACGGTTTATTTTAGCCTGACGGCTTTCATTTCCATATTGTTTTTGTCCACCATCTTTATCACAGCCCTGCAAACCAGCTTGTATTTCAGAACCTATGTATCGGCCATCTTAATCATTATTTATCTGGCTAAGTTTATTCAGTGCATTTTCTTATTGGTAGATGATGTGCAACGGTTGATACGGTGGGCTGTTCAGAAAATAGTTCCTCCTAAGCAAAAAGAAAACACTGAATCAAAAGGAATTTCGAGGGCACAATTTTTGGCTGCAACCGGAGCTTTGGCCGGTGGCATTCCGCTTGTTATGCTAACCAAAGGAATCTTCAAAGGCGCTTACGATTACCGCATCCACCGCATTCCGCTTTACCTTAAAAACCTTCCTTCGGCTTTCGAAGGACTGAAAGTTGTTCAGTTATCTGATATCCATTCGGGAAGTCTGTTTGATAAAGATTCGGTACACAAAGGCATTCAAATGCTGATGGCCGAACGTCCCGACCTGGTATTTTTTACGGGAGATCTGGTAAACAACCAAACCGATGAAGCCTACGAACTGATGGATCATTTTGCTGAAGTGAAAGCGCCCATGGGCGTGTTCAGTATTTTTGGAAACCACGATTATGGCGATTATGTGAAATGGGATAGTGTAACAGCCAAAGAAAAAAATCTTCAGGATTTAGTAAAAGTTCATAAAGATATAGGCTGGCATTTGATGCGCAACGACCATGTGATGTTGGAACGTGGAGGGCAACGAGTGGCGCTGGTGGGCGTTGAAAACTGGGGCGACAAAGGCCGTTTTCAAAAGTTTGGAGACCTTGATATGGCAATGGATAAAATGCAGGATGCTCCTGTAAAACTATTACTCTCGCACGACCCTTCCCATTTTGATTTAATCGTTTCACAAAAGGAACAGTATAAAGATATTCAGGCCACGTTTAGCGGACATACACATGGTTTTCAGTTTGGGATTGAAAACAAGTTTATCAAATGGAGTCCTTCTCAATACTTGTATAAACATTGGGCAGGTTTATACAACGAAGGTTCACAACAAATTTATGTAAACCGTGGTTATGGATTTTTAGGTTATCCCGGACGTGTAGGTATTTTGCCCGAGATAACCCTGTTTGAGTTGCGCAGCGCCTAAGCGTTGAGGTAACGTTGTTCGATGATGGTGCGGTGGTGCATCTCATGGCCAAGCGTAATAAACAACAACGCTTTTACCGAAACCAATTTCCCGTTGGCCGTTCCGGTACGCTCTAAAATTTCGGGCGAAAAACTTTTGAATAACTCGATGGTGCTTGCTCGCAATATGGAGAACTCACGCACCATATCGTTGATATTTCGCAGTGTTGCCAAACTTTGTGCGGCATATTCATTCTCTTCAAAACCCGGTAGTTCTTTTTGTTCGCCTCGGGCAATACACAACGCACGGTATCCGAAAATGCGTTCGGCATCCATTATATGCTGCAAGATTTCGAGAATGGTCCACTTGCCGGGAGCATAACGGTAAAACAGTGTTTCAGGATCGAGTGAAGTTACCAGCTCCATGGTATCAATATAAGAAGCTGATAATTCTTCCAAAATATTTCCATCAGGAACCAACTGCAGGTAGGTTTTGAAATACTCCGGATATGTACCGGGTTTAGGTTTTGTTATGGTAGTCATATTATTTATTTCGGATTAATTATTTGTACACAAAGGACACGAATATTTTAAGAAAAGAAAGGCCACGAAGGCCAGATCTTGCGGTTTCCCTTTCGTGCTCTTTAATCTTTCTTCTTTTTGTGTCGTGTACAAAATTGCGGACTTGTCAAACGGAGTCTGGTTTGTTATTGCGGGTTGTTTATTACAGGTTGTCGAGTTGATTTTGAGAAAGAAAATTATTGAAGCTACCTCTATCTTCTCACCTCTCGCTTTCTCGATTCTCTTCTCTTTAGAAAGAACGATTGATGGCTACCACCCAGCGGAACTTAACATATTCACCATCTACAAACGGTTTCGAGCTCAGGAATAATGGAACATCAAACCGAATGGTGAACGGTTTGATCTCATCATATTTCGACCAGCGTTTGACAGTAAATGCAGTACCTGCTCCGGCACTGGCCATCACTTGCGAAGTAGCCATTATAGTTTTAGTTAACCCATACTCCCCTGCTGCAAACTGTTGCTGCAACACTCCGATATCACCAAACAAGTACGTATCAAAATGTATGTACTTACTTAGCTTGGCCGGGTGAATGGGGATCCATTTATCGAAATCGAGTTCGAGGTTGGTTGAAACACCATTGCGCCCTGCGTACATTTGAACCTGTGTTCCGCTGGTATTCACAGGCACAATGTATCCGGCATAACCACGCACATTCAATCCTCCTCCGGCCTGAAAATGGTTTACATCGGCACCATAACCCAACCAGTTCTCGGGAACAAATCCGCGTGAGCGGATAAACTTATTGTCCATCATTTCTTCGGAGTTGGCTCCGGCCAAATTCAATTCCGACTCAGGAGCAACTTTACTTCCGCCCATTAACTGAGCAAACAAACGGCTATGCACTTCAAACGACCATAAATTATGATGGTTAATCCATTGAAGTGATAAGCGCGAATAATCGTAATCAGAAAATACGGAAGTGCGCAAGCCATATTTCACGCTTCCATTTCCTCCTCTGTAATTGTAGCGTTTGGTCAAATCGAGATTGAGCGTATTGTTAAGCATACCCGCGTTCCACGAGTTTGGATACAATAAATAATCGAGATGAGAAGGCGCGTTACGGTAAAACCCTTTGAAATACAATTCTACCAGCCAATCGCCCTGTTCGTAATCCAATCCAAAATTCAATAAGCTTAATCCATCTAAGTATCGAATCTCAAAGCGGTCGTAAAAGTTTCTGGTAAAACCATCGCGGTATTTAAAAGTAAAGTTGAACGGAATACGAGCGGGTCCATCGTATGTATCCGGAGCAGCCATATTGTACCAAAAGGTTGATGAAAATACATGCCGGTAATAAGCATAATGTCCATCGGCATGCAAACCCACTTTTATCGCATCAACCGTATTGAACCAAACATCCGGTCGCCAGTTTAGCGTATAATGTTTGCGGTCGATTGCATCACGTTTAAAGTTATCAAATGAAGCATACACCGGAAACCGCAAACTGTTGTCGAGCTGATTGACATCCGCCAAACGATACGATGGATCAATAATCACATCCTTCACCTTTACATTTTTAGGCAATACCACCTGAGCGCTATACGTTGGATTGAGCATGCCCCAACCTTTCCAAACCGGCAATACCGTTACATCTGCCGCATGTGATTTAACAAAATATGTATTCGGAATGATATACTTAAACTGCTGCGAATCTTTGGTGAGAATGGTAAAGTCAATCGGCATTTGCATCTCGCCATTGCGTTCAAAATTCACTTCCACTATTTGTTTATCGCTTGCCTGTTTAAGCTGTTGCAGATACGAATCATCACTATTCATCATTTGTACATGGAGCAAACTTGTATCAATTTTATTTTTCACCTGCACATCGCCAATTGTGTAGTCGATGCGTTTAGTCGTTTCCATCCACTGGTCAAAAAACCAGTTTAAATCGGTATGGGTATATTGAATAATGGAAGCGCGGAAATCATCAATATACGGATGGCACATTTTCCATTGGTTGAAATAATGCTGCATGGCCTGCAGAAACAAAGTATCGCCCAACACATATTGCAGGTTGTACAACATGGTTGCCGTTTTGTAGTATACATGTCCGTAGCCTCCACCATGGTTGAGCGCTCCACCAAAATCATCACTATGTGTATTGAGCTGAGGATCCTGCTGTTTCATGGCATCGCGGAAATAACCGGTATACACTGTTTGATCCATACGGCTCACCGGATTGGGTTGTTGTTTGCTTGATTTGATTTCACCAAAAATGGCCGTCATTGCCCAGTTGGTTAAAAACTGCGTAAAGCCTTCATCCAAACAGGCTCGGTAGGTTTCATTATTGCCCACCATTCCGAAAAACCAGTTATGTCCAACCTCGTGGGCCAGCAAACCATAATACCCCGGACTCAATCCATTGTCTAATGTCAGCATCGGGTATTCCATTCCATCGCGCGCATCGGCCACAATCATTTTAGGATAAGCATACGCTCCAATATCACGAGAGTATACTTCAATCACTTTTGACGTAAATCTGGCCGCATCCTGCCATCCGCTGGCATGTGGTTCCTGAGCCAATGAAATACAACTCACCTTATTGCCATCCGGTAAGGTCAGCACTTCTTCTCCTATTCTAAAGGTTGGATCAGCCACCCATGCAAAATCATGCGTATTGATGGATTTGAATTTCCATGTTTTAGTTGTTCCATCGGGCGTAATAATTACCGAAGGTTTTTCATTCAGCGGTTTGCTTTTGAAGTTTTTTACGTCCAGCTTTTCACGCAAGGCCGGAGGCAAAACTTCATCGCGGTTTTGCAGTTCACCGGTTGCATCAACGATATAGTGTGACGGAAAGGTCAGCTCCACATCAAAACTCCCGAAATCACCATAAAACTCTTTGCCTAAATGCTGATCGGTTTCCCAGCCAAACTTACGGTCGTACACGCAAACACGCGGATACCAGTGAACGCCATCGTATTGTTTATTGCCCCAATCATCTTTAAAGGTTTTCATCCGTCTGCGCTGGTTTCCACCCGCATCAAAATAGGTTTTGAACCTGATATGAAGGGTTACACTTGCACCCGGCAACACAGGATTGGCAAGGTTTACTTTCATAATACTGTAATCCGTTTGAACCGATACAACCTGATTGTCGGTTGCCTCCAGTAACTCTATTTCTGTTCCTTTCCCGGCAGCTTCATACAAACCAAATTTTTGTTTGAAGTTGTTGGCTAAATTAAGTTGCTCAAGGTAACTGCCTTTGATAAATGCGTTTTGATACAAATGGAAATACAGAAACCGAAGGGTATCTGGTGAGTTGTTGGAATACATGAGCATTTCATCGCCCGTAACAATATCCGTTTGGTCATCCACCTGCGCTTTGATGGTATAGGCCACGTCCTGCTGCCAGTAACCGGCATAAGGTTTACGGTTTTTCCAGTAATATGGATTGGAGGCATCATTGTAAGGTTTGTTCTGGGCCCACAGTATCATGGGCATCATAACCATCAACACCCAAATTTTTTTTATGTTCAATGTATTCATACGTTTCCTGAGTGTCCCGATTTTAACGGAACCAAATAAACCCGCAAGATGTAAAATATCTTCCTGTGTTCCTCCATCTTTTTTTAGTATACTTGACCCTCAAATGGGTATCACCGTAAAGCATATCACCAACCTGCTGGAGTCGATGGCTCCGCTTTCGTTACAGGAATCGTATGACAATGCCGGCTTGTTAACCGGAAACCACCAGCAAACTGTTACCGGCATTTTGGTTTCGCTCGATGCAACCGAAGCCATCATTGATGAGGCCATTCAAAAAGGATGCAATATGGTTGTGGCACATCATCCCATCATTTTTGGCGGCCTCAAAAAATTGAACGGCAAAAACTATGTTGAGCGCACGGTTATCAAAGCCATCAAAAATGATATTGCCATTTATGCCATTCATACCAACCTCGATAATGTGCATACGGGAGTGAACCGCAAAATATGCGATAAGCTGGGATTGACGGGAACCTCCATTTTACAGCCGGCCGGTGGTAAACTCAGAAAGCTGGTGGTATTTGTGCCCAATGCCCATGTAGAAACTGTGAAACAAGCCCTGTTTGCGGCAGGCTGCGGACAGATCGGCAATTATGACGAATGCAGTTTTGGAACCGAAGGAACCGGAACCTTCAGGGGAAATGAAGAAAGCCAACCATTTGCCGGACAACCGCTCGAGCACCACAAAGAAGCTGAAACCCGTCTGGAAACAATTTTCCCGGCACACCAAAGTGCAGCGGTAATCAAAGCGCTGAACGCTTCCCACCCTTATGAGGAAGTGGCCTACGATATTTACGCATTGGAGAATACACATCCCCAAGCAGGTTCGGGCATGATTGGGGAATTGCCTTCGGCTATGGACAGCACCCAGTTTCTTAACCATTTGAAAAACAGCATGGAAACAAGCTGCATCCGGTATACGTCCCTCAACCGAAGCATTCAGCGGGTGGCAGTTTGCGGAGGAGCCGGCAGTTTCCTCATCAAGCAGGCAATTGCCTCAGGAGCAGATGCTTTTGTAACAGCCGACTGCAAATACCATGAATTTTTTGATGCCGAAAATCGCCTGATGATCGCGGATATTGGTCATTATGAGAGCGAAATTTTCACCAAAGAGCTTCTGAGAGATGTAATTCTGGAAAAATTTCCTACATTTGCCGTCCTTTTATCGGAAACCAACACGAATCCAATTAACTATTTTAACTCATAATATATGGCAGCATCAACCGAAATCAGTGTTGAACAAAAATTGAAAGCTCTGTACAAGCTTCAGATCATCGACTCTAAAATTGACAAACTGCGTTCCGTACGTGGTGAACTTCCAATGGAGGTTTCGGATTTAGAGGACGAAATTGCCGGTTTGAATACCCGTATTGAGAACACTCAAAACGAGATCAAACAATCGGAAGAGGCTATATCTACCAACAAAACCCGTATTACCGATGCCAAAGCACTGGTAAAAAAATACGAGAAACAATTGGATAACGTAAAAAACAACCGTGAGTTCGATGCTCTGAACAAAGAAATCGAAATCCAGGGTTTGGAAGTTCTGGCTGCTGAAAAACGTATCAAAAACAACCAGTTTGATATCGAAAACAAAAAACAACAATTGGAAGCCATCAACACTGAGCTGGAAGGACGTACCCTCGACCTGAAAAACAAAAAAGGTGAGTTGGATATGATTGTTGAAGAAACCGAAAAAGAAGAAAAACACTTATTGGAGGGTCGTGCAGAAGCTGCACAGGTTATTGAAAACCGTTTATTGGTTTCTTACAACCGAATCAGAGAAAGTGTTAAAAACGGTATCGGTGTTGCTCAGATCGTTCGCGACAGCTGCGGTGGATGTTTTGCTAAGATCCCGCCTCAACGTCAGTCGGACATCAAACAACGCAAGAAAATATTGGTATGTGAGCATTGCGGTCGCGTATTGGTTGACAATTCGCTTGCCGAAGAAGTGACCGTGTAATATTTACGATCACGATGACGAATATAAAAAGAGCTGGAATCCTTGTGGTTTTTCAGCTCTTTTTTTTGTGCCCCGTATTCAGCCAAACTTTTAATTATACACCTGAGTGCTTAGAAGCGATGAAGTTGATGGGCAAACTCAAACTCGAACCTGCCCGGGCCATCCTAACGAAAGAACAGTCGAAACAACCCACTAACCTTGCCATTGATTACCTGCTCGATTGCATTGAATATTATGCATTAATCAGTTCGAGGGATAAGCGCGATGTATCGGTTTACGAAAAAAATCAGCGTAACCGCATCGACCGCATTCATAAACTGGCAGCCACCATTCCCCTGTCTGCTTATGCCGAAGCGGAAATGTTGCTGCACCTGAGCATTGTAAAGATGATGCACCAGGAATATGTTTCGGGAGCCATGGAACTTCGTTCGGCTTATCAGTTGCATACCCGCAACGCGCAAAAATATCCGCAGCTCCACGCTACCTTTAAAAGCCTTGGGTTTATCAAAGCCCTGCTGGGTACCCTTCCCGAAAACTACCATTGGGTATTAAATGTGGTGGGGCTGACCGGAAATTATAATGAAGGAATTAACCTGATTGAAAAGTATTTCAAACAAGCTTCGGCAACCGAACCTTTTATAGACAGACAACAGGCCGATTTTTATTATACACTCCTTCAATTTTATTTTGGCGATAAACAGCAGGCATGGACCTATGCCCAACAACATACCACCGATTTTGAAGACAATAACCTGAGTTGTTACCTGCGGGCTTTTATGGCTTCGCATACCGCGCACAATGAAGAGGCTTTAGCTGCTCTGCAAAAAAGACCGAAGACTGCCGAGTTTAGCCATTACCATGAACTCGACTGGTTGATGGGGTATTCACTCCTCAACAAGCTGGATCCCGATTGTGAAATTGAGTTTAAAAAGTTTGTGACCTTCTCCAAATACAAAACACAACGCAAGGATGCCTACCGCAGACTTGCCTGGAGCGAACTCATCAAACAGGATACGCTGCGCTTTATTGTGTACCGAAACCTTTCCTTTAAAGAATCTTCATATAAAGATGATGAGGATTTGATGGTAGACAAAGAACTTGCCCGCAACATTTATCCCAATGCTTATGTGTTAAAAGCACGTTTGTTGTTTGATGGAGGATATTATGCGCAGGCCGAGCAACTCATTAAATCTGTTCAACTATCCCAACTTAAAAACAATATCCAGAAAGCCGAATATTATTACCGGTATGGCCGCATCATGCAGGAGCAGAAAAAATACGCGAAGGCTATCGAATACTTCACCGAATCCATCAAACTATCGGAGCCTGAGAACCTTTATTTTGCGCCATACAGCAGCCTGCAACTGGGTTCTGTTTACCACAAGCTGGGGTATACGCAAACCGCAGCATATTATCTAAAAAAAGCAATTGCATATAAAAATTACAAAGCCAAAGGGTATATTGTGCAAAAAGCCGGACAGGAACTTGAGCAATTGCAATAGGGCTTTTGACTATTATCATATTTTAATCACAATGCTTTTGTCAACTTTGATTGAGCATTAAAATACAACCACTATGAGCGTAATCAACTTCGAATACATTGAAGCAAACAAAGAAACCTTCAGAAACCAATTTTTGAACGCCCAGCCTTTTTGCCTGTTAGCCATCGACAATTTTTGCCATGAAGAAAAAGCAAACGAGTTGTATCATCATATTCCCGAGATTGAAACCCAGAGTGCCGATTATGTATTTGCCAAAAACAAATTCGAGAAATCAAAATTCTGGACCATGGGCGGTATTTTTAAGGAACTGTATGCCGACCTTACCTCAACGCGTTTTCAGGACTGGCTCAAATACGTGACCAACGAAGATGTATTTGTGGATGATGAGTTTTACGGTGGAGGAATTCACCAGGGTAAAGCCGGAAGCTTTTTGGATATGCATGCCGACTTTAACTACCATCCTTTAAAAGAAACCTGGTTCCGCAACCTGAACCTGCTATTGTATTTAAACAAAGACTGGAAAAAAGAATACGGAGGCGAGTTGCGTCTGGAACATTCGGAAACCGGAAACAAAACAGAGGTAGATGTTCCGTTTAACCGTTTTGTGATCATGCACAGCCGCGGTTATACCCTGCATGGATACGACCCAATCCGTTTCCCCGAAGGCAAATACAGAACCTCGATTGCCGCTTACGCTTTTACACTGCATGAAAAACCTCTTGAAGACAGTCGTACTACGGTATGGCATGTCGAAAAATCGAACCCGATCAAATACTTATTATCTAAAATATGGGTGCCTGCAGTGAGGCTCAAAAGTAAATTTACCAAGAGTAAGACTGCGGATCACTAAGGGGATGTTAATGAGTTAATAGGTTATTGAGTTAATGAGGACATTCTATTAGGCTTATCGGTTGATTGCAACTTGAAAGCTCCTTATTTACTTACCTCATAAGCCTTCCTCCTTAAAATAACTGACTGGTTATTAGCAACCACACCCAAAAACATAAAAAAGATTGGCGCCACACTTGCACCGCTACCTGATTTATGTATCTTTGCCACCCATTTGCCAGCGGAGCAATTGAGCAATCGGTTGCAACTCTAAATGCCCAGATGGCGGAATTGGTAGACGCGCTAGTCTCAAACACTAGTGGGAGACCGTGCCGGTTCGACCCCGGCTCTGGGTACTAAACAAGAATCCTCAACTGAAAGGTTGGGGATTTTTTGTTGGGGGAGTAACCCGGCATCTGTATACTATAAGCCGATAAGCACTTTGATATATTCAAAGGCACCATTTATTCATATCCCGCATCAGTCCTACCCCCAATCAGGTGAAAACATGTTAATAATTTGACAGGAACCAACGTTTTTGAAAACCGTAATTTTCGGACCTTTAATTATTTTAAGGACTGATAATATGAGCAAATTTTTCGGAAAAACATGGTGGGGAGAGCAATGGCTCAAATCCCTGAGTAATATAGATTATGAAAACCGGCTTGAAAGAGGCAGCAGGTACGCGCGGAACGGTTCCATTAAAAATATAAAGATTGATAACAATCAAATACATGCTAAAGTTGCCGGCAGCATGCCAAAACCATACAGCGTGGATATTATTCTACCCCCGTTTTTTGATCCCGAGCTCAGTACATTTATTAAAGCCCTATCCCAAAAGCCAACGGTTATTTCAAAGCTGCTTAACAGGGAGCTTGATCCGCAAGTACTGACTATTGCCGAAAAAATGGGGCTGAAAGTGTTTCCAAGACAATGGACAGATTTTAAGATGCAGTGTTCCTGCCCTGACTGGGCGGTTCCCTGTAAGCATCTGGCAGCAGTGATTTATAAAGTAAGCGCTGAAATTGACAACAACCCTTTTTTGGTTTTCGATTTACACAATGTTGATCTGGTAAGGGAGTTGGAAAAACTTGGCGTTTTTGTCAATAAGCAAACTGCCGAAATTTCAAAAATTACCGATTTATACTTTGACAAACAAAAGAAGAAACAGGTAAAGTACAATGAAGAAAACGCTTATACCAAACTCTCCTTTACCAAACTTCTGCCCATCCACGAACCTTTAGCGGTGCTGCTCTCCGACTTTCCGGCTTTTTACCAGGGTACCGGAAATTTCAAGGAAAAATATATATCAAAAATTGATAAAACCGTAAAGACTGCTCAGAAAGTTGTTCAGGGAAAAATCTCTTTAGAAAATTTATTCCTGAAAGCAACTATAACGGATCAACATATCAACCATAAAGCTCAGAATAAAATCCTTATTGATGAGCAGTTCAACTCCAGGGTATTGGTTAACCAGACAGGATTTTCATTTCCGCATTTTTTGCGGCAAATCTCACAAATAAATTCTTCTAAAACCAACGATTATCAGGCTTCAACAGCCGCCTTGCATACTGTCCTGCATTTTTCGATTCACCTTTTGGCGAATGGCGCTGTGATTCCTCAAATTGTCCGGCTGCAAAACAAAGAATTTGCCATTCGCTGGCTGCCGGCCATGATCAGTAAAGATGTGAGGCAATTGGTTGAACAACTTGAAAATATTCTACCTCCATCTGTTTTTTTATGGGATGAAAAATCCAGATTAAAAGAAATCAATAAAGACACCGCCTTTAATTTAGTGTCTCTTTTTTTAACAGAAATTATCGCAGTTTTTGAAACCCCGGCAAACGATGATTTGTTTTTAAACCTGTTTTTTAAAAATTCAGCGTATCCTTTCAAAAACCCGGGCGAAGAGGCTTTGAGTGGTGGAATACAGTCATGGACTCAAAAATATTTTATTACACAAGGTCGTTTTAAACCGCAAATTGTTGTTGAAGAATTATTAAATGACGATTTCAAAGTATCCGTATATATTGAGGATAATACCCAAAAAGGGTTTGTCATTCCGTTTTCACTAAAAGAGGTCTTAACGCAAAAAAAACATGATAAAAGCCGGTATGAGATCCTGCAAAGTTTAACCCAGCTGAGTCCCTTTATCCCCGGTTTAGATGAATATATCAATTCGGAAGGCACGCAGGAAATCATTATGAAGAATGAAGTGTTTACCCCATTCTTAATGCAAATGATTCCGGCTATTCAGTTACTGGATATTCATATTTTATTGCCAAAATCACTACAGAATATTTTAAAACCGAAAACGAGCATAAAAGTTAAAAAGAAAGCCGGAGGAAAATCCTTTTTACAATTAAACCAGTTACTTGATTTTGACTGGCAGGTAGCAATTGGCGATACGCTGATGGGTGAGGCTGAGTTTAAAAAATTACTCAAAAAATCAGACGGGTTAATAAAATATAAAACCAATTACATTTATGTTAACCGGCAGGATTTAGAAAAAATACACAAACACTTTACAAGCAACAAGGAATTAACCGCATTTCAACTATTGCGCGCAGCCCTGAGTGGCGAGTATTCAGGCAGTAAAATCGGATTAACGGATGATTTGCAGGCCTTGATTAAAGAATTAACTCATTTCAATAAAATTGCTTTGCCGAAAGGGATTAAGGCTCAGTTGCGCCCATATCAGCATCGCGGATATTCGTGGATGTACCGCAATGCGCAAATCGGGTTTGGTTCGGTGCTGGCAGATGATATGGGTTTGGGAAAAACGCTTCAGGTAATTACAACCTTGCTGAAATACAAAGAAGACGGACTGCTCGAAAATGAAAAAGTGCTCGTTGTTGCTCCTAAAGGACTATTGACTAACTGGCAAGCCGAACTCGAAAAGTTTGCACCGGATTTAAAAGCAAAAGTTTACCACGGAACCAATAGAAAATTTGAAAAGGATTTTGATGTGCTTATTTCTTCTTATGGCATTGTACGCAGTGATGCAAGGGAACTGAAAAAGAAAAAGTGGCACACTTTAGTTATAGATGAGGCGCAGAACATTAAAAACATAAATACCGAGCAAACCAAGGCTATTAAGAGTATTGGAGCATCTAATTTTATTGCCATGAGCGGAACACCAGTCGAAAACCGCCTGAGCGAATTATGGAGCATCATGGATTACAGCAACAGAGGCTTTTTAGGTAATCCCAAAGAGTTTTATGACACGTATGGCAATCCTATAGAGCAATACAATGATGTGGCTGTGGCTGAAAAGCTCAAAAAGGTAACCGCGCCATTTATGATGCGCAGGCTCAAATCCGACAAAACAATTATTTCGGACTTACCCGATAAAATAGAAATGGATTGTTATTCGACATTGGCAAAAGAACAGGCAAGCTTATATGAAAAAACATTGCAGGAAGCGTTGAAAGAAATTGAAGGCATACAAACCTCTGATAACAAAACATTATTTGTTCGGCAGGGATTGATTTTACAAATGATTCTGGCATTGAAACAAATTTGCAATCACCCGGCTAATTTCTTAAAAAACAATATTCTGGATGCGTCAATGAGCGGAAAGCTGGAATTACTATTTGACAAGTTAGACAGCATTGTTGAAAGTGGCGAAAAAGTATTAATCTTCACTCAATTTACCGAAATGGGAAATTTACTGAAACACTTTATAAAAGAGCGGTACAACGAAGAACCTCTTTTTTATCACGGTGGTTGCAGCATGAAAGAACGAACAAACATGGTGAATGGATTTCAACATAACCGAGCCGATAAAATATTCATTCTATCATTAAAGGCGGCAGGTACCGGGTTAAATTTAACGGCAGCCAATCATGTTATTCATTACGACCTGTGGTGGAACCCGGCTGTAGAGGCTCAGGCAACCGACAGGGCTTATCGTATCGGACAAAAAAGCAATGTGATGGTTCATCGTTTTATTACGAAAAACACTTTTGAAGAACGTATCAACGAAATGATACAAAGCAAAAAAGCTCTGGCAAATATGACAGTCGCCACAGGGGAGAACTGGATCGGGAATTTAAGCAATAAAGAATTGAAAAGCTTATTTGAGTTGGGTTAGTTTCCTTTGGGGCAATAACGTTATCCTGATCATTTCATCAGACTCAAAATCAGACGAATAAGTTCGCCATTTTGCAGGCTTTGAGCGCAAGTAAAGTTTCAACAGAAAAGTTGGGGCTTTTTCCTGTTTTGTGAGACAGAACACTCAAGACTCAATTGGCAGTCCTCGGTATTTTCTTTGTATTCGTTGCGATATTCCTTTGCATACGTTGTGGTTATCTATTTGCAGTTCATCACTCTGCCGGAAATTAAACCTATGACCAAAGATGTAAGCAGTTCCCTCAATAATTTCTTTCCGGTTTCTGAAAAATAAGTATCTTACCCACCCTAAGTAAAAATATACATGAGTTTATTCCGCAAAAAATCGCTGACCGACCTGCTCAACCATGCAAACAATAATGAATCGGGATTGAAACGTACCCTTGGAGCAGGCAATCTGGTTGCTCTGGGTGTAGGAGCCATTATTGGTGCCGGATTATTTGTGCGCACAGCCGCGGCTGCCGGGCAAGCTGCCGGACCGGGAGTAACCATCTCCTTTATTATTGCGGCTGTGGGTTGTGCATTTGCAGGTTTGTGTTATGCCGAGTTTGCTGCTATGATTCCGATTGCAGGAAGTGCTTATGCTTATAGTTTTGTTACCATGGGCGAAATTGTTGCATGGATCATCGGCTGGGCCTTGATTATGGAATATGCTTTGGGAGCTGCCACCGTTAGTATCGCCTGGAGCGAATATCTCAACAACCTGCTTGACGGGGCCATACCTTATGAATGGTGTCATTCGCCCTTCGAAAGTTTTACGGATACCTTGGGTGTTTACCATCAGGGAATCATGAATGCACCTGCTTTGCTCATTATCTTTTTGCTCACACTATTGCTCATTAAAGGAACACAAGAATCGGCAATGGTAAATGCCATTATCGTTTTTGTTAAAGTAGCTATCGTTATTATTTTTATTGTTGTAGGATGGCAATTTATCAAACCCGAAAACCATATTCCTTATTTGATTCCTGAAGGAACAACTCCTGTTACCGATAGTGCCGGAAAAATAATTGCCGACTACAGTGGTTGGAACAAACATGGATGGGGAGGTGTGCTTGGAGGAGCTGCCATTGTATTTTTTGCCTTCATTGGATTTGATGCCGTGAGTACGGCTGCACAAGAAGCCAAGAACCCTAAGCGCGATATGCCCATCGGTATCTTAGGTTCACTTGTAGTATGTACCTTATTGTATATTTTATTCGGACATGTACTCACAGGTGTAGCCAACTGGAAAGATTTTGTGGATCCTGAAAAAGGACGCGAAGCCTCGGTGGTGTACGCCATCTCAACTTATATGCATGGATATGCATGGCTCGCTGAGGCTGTTACCATAGCTATTTTAGCCGGGTTTAGCTCGGTTATTTTAGTGATGCTGATGGGACAAAGTCGCGTGTTTTACAGCATGAGTCATGATGGGTTGATTCCGAAAGCCTTTGGTGAATTGCATCCCAAGTATAAAACACCGTATAAAGCCAATATGATCTTGTTTGTGTTTGTAGGCTTGTTCGGTGCTTTTGTACCGGGACATGTGGCCGGTGATATGACCAGCTTTGGAACTTTGTTTGCCTTTGTATTGGTAAGTGTCGGTATTTGGATTTTGCGTGTTAAATCACCGAATATCGAACGTCCTTTCCGCACGCCTTTGGCTCCTGTGGTTTCTGTTTTGGGAGCATCAATCTGTACGCTTATGATTTTTGGATTGGACGCACAAACCTTAAAAGTTGCGTTTGGCTGGATGGCTGTGGGATTGGTGATTTACTTTCTGTATGGACGCAGACATAGTAAGTTGCATAAGAAAGGGGAATAGTTGATAGTCGATAGTTGATAGTCGATAGACCATGGTCAATAGTTGACAGCAGACTTATGAAAACAGCATATTTAATAATTATTCTAATTCTAATTCAACCCTCTTTAGGTCTCTCACAAAACGAGAAAATTTTTGGCGACTATTTTCAACTTCAAAAAGGTGATACCGTTTTCACCCTTAATAAATGTCTGCTTAAATCTAAGCCCGATATAAACTCTAAAAATATTGAAAAGTTTAATTTAGGGGAGTTAATTGTTATCGATTCAGTTTGTACCAACTTTACAAGCGACACTTTTATAAGGCCAAGATTCTATCGTGTAAAACATAATACGAAGACTGGCTTCATAGAGCAAAGTAATGTGGCAATATGTAAGTTAAAAACAAAATCCCCCCAAGAGTACTTTCTTGTGAATCAATATTCGTTTTCTGACACTACACCTGATTTATTAAAAATCGTCTTTGTTAAAAATGGAGTAATTGAAACTACTTATGTTCAAAAACTCATCGGACAAGCATACTCAATATTACTAACAGACAATCGTGGTTTGGACAGCATTGATAATCTAATTCAAATTAACTATTTCGCTGAGGCTTGTGGAGTAGAAGGTGGTGTTAGTTTCTTGACTTGGGACTCCCAAAAAATTAATGAGTTAATTTCCTTATCATCTATTTCAGACGCAGGTGTTTTCTATTCATCTGAGATGATAATTTTCCCCAAAGACTCCGGAGGCATAGATGGTAAGATAATTTATCAAATCGAAAGTGGAGAAGCGATAGATGAAAGTGCTAACTGGTGGAAAACGACAAAGGAAGAAAGGGAACACAGTTGGACAAACAAACACGTTCAACCTGCTTTTAGATCAAAGCCTGCAGATGAATAACAATCAGATAGTAGTGTATTTGTTCTCGTAGGCAAGCTATGGACCATCGACTATGGACTCTACTCTTCTTACAAAATCTTAATCAACACTTCCTTCAGCAACTCATCAGCTGAAGCCGAAATATTATTCACCCCTTTGCTTTTCAGATCATACTCATGCATGATGCGGATGCATTTTTCCAGCTCATCGGATGAGTATCGGGTAACAGCATTGAGGTAATCGGCTGCCTGGTAATAATTGAATCCGTATTTTTTCTGCAACTCCCCTCTGTCCTTGATCTTGCTTTGCTTAACGATATACGCTTTGTTGTAAAACGTATTCATATTGATGAGGGTAGCGATGATGGAAAAATCCTTTGCCTTGCCCATGTGGTGCGCAATATGAAACGCGCGGGCCGAGTTTTTCATGGCCATGGCGCCTATCAGTTCAAAAATATTAAACTCTTTGCTGATGCCTATTTTCAGTTCAACATCGGTATCGGTAATCTCTTTTTCATCGTGTTTATTGATGATGAGTTTCTCCAATTCGTTTACAATTTTTCCAATATCGGCTCCCAGCGATTCCGCAATCAACGTTATTGCACGGGTGCTGATGCGAAATCCTTTGCTTTTTAGATAGGCCTCGATAAACGGAGGCAACTGGTTTTCATATAATTTCTTCGATTCAAAAATAACATGTTTGGCCAGCGACTTATAAAAACGCGTTCGCTTATCGAGCTTTGCACTTTTGTTGCAAATTACTAAGATGGTGGAAGGAACCGGTTTTTCGAAATAGGATTCAAACTCATCCAGCTCCTTTAAACTTTGGGCTTCTTTGACAATGATCACCTGATAAGGCGCCATCATTGGGAATCTGCGGGCATTCGATACAATGGTGCGTACATCTGTTTCTTTTCCGTACAATACCATTTGGTTAAAGCCCTTCTCTCCTTCGTTCAGCACATTGGCTTCAATATAGTTGCTTACTTCATCAATAAAATGATGCTCATCACCATACAGGTAGTACACAGGCACATATTGTTTGGCCTTGAGGCTGGTCATCAGTTTATTAAAATCCATTTCGGCTGCCATATCTGTTTTTTGGCTTTATTTGCGAAGCCATGCAGTTAAATTTTCCTTCGTACAAGTTTAAAACGAAAAGCGAACAAGATATACACTATGTTTTCGACAGTGTCAGGAAAAAGTATGTAGTGCTGACACCTGAAGAATGGGTGAGGCAACATATTGTGCAGTATCTGATTACCGAAAAGAAGTATCCTCAGTCGCTAATTGCCTTGGAACGTGGCCTTACCGTTAACGGTCGCAAAAAACGATTTGATGTATTGCTATTCAATAAAAATGGACAGCCCCATCTATTGATCGAATGCAAAAGCCCAGATATAAAAATAAATAAGGTTGTATTTGAGCAAATTGCGATTTATAACTCTCAGTTTAAAGCACCTTATTTATTGGTTACAAATGGATTAGAGCATGTGGTGGTGAAATATGCCGAAGATTTCGTTGGGTATGAGTTTTTAGATTTAGCCAGTTGGAATACCGAAATGAGATAGGAGTATTTTATCACTAATGATTGTTGTTATCTGATATACAGTTTCTTAATTGTATTAGTGAATAATTAGTTCTCATTAATTTTAGAGTTGTCACGCGGAATGGTTCTTAGAATTTGCTTAAGGATATTTACATCAAATCCATTACCACATGAGGCGCAAAGAGTTAGTATTTGTTCCGATTGAACAACTTCTATTTCATCGTCATTGGTAATAACATTATGCTTGAAATATTCTATGTTATGATTCAAGCATATGTAAGGAGTTCCAACGGGAATAAGTACTTCACATAATTCACATTCTAAATCATTTTCGTTCATGTTTTACTTTTATTATGGTTGGACTATTTCCAATAATGCTTTTTCAATAAAGTTATACGCTTTCTTAGAATCAAATTCATCACCATTAAAAAAAGCAGATAAACCTTTACTTTTCCAATAATTATTTCCAATAAAGTCCCATTTTTTTGATTTTACATACTCGGTTATTCGTTTGTTTTTTGCTGTCTTATTAGGCATTTTCTCAATAGAGATACAAAGTTGCATTTCATCGTGTTTGTCATATTGGTAAAAGCCTATCCATAAATTTCCTCCCATAAAATCAGTTGAGATTCCATAGTCATAGTGCTTTTCAAGACGTTTACTATTACGTGGCTTCAATTTTGTATGCTCCATAACAGTAACTTTCATTCGCTCAAGAAATTCATCCATTTTTGAAATAGTTTCATTATAGCTTCTGATAGCATTTAGTTCTGATTTGTGAAATGTAATTTTAGTACTCATTTTTTCTTTAACTAAATAATGATAGAGTTCTTGAGTGATTATATTGTCAGGTGATTTTATCAGGTCGAAAATTTCATGCCATCTAATTGCTTTAAACTGGATATCTGGAAAATCTGCTGTCGACTCAAATAATTTAGTCAAAAATACTAAGTACTTTTTTGAGGATTTGTCTTTATGTAAAATTTTGGAATAGCGTTCTAACTGCCCTTCTCCTTGTTGAGAGTCTACTTTACACTCTATCAGAATATATGTGTCTTTATTTAATCTTATTGAAATGTCCGGCTTGCCAGATTCTTCATCAGATACTTGAGTGTTGATTTCAAACAACGATACTTTTTCTTTAATACCAATCTTGACTAAAAAGGCTGTCTTGAATTTTTCATCTTTTTCGAGGCAATAGGCAAATATTTCAGTTAAGAAATTCTCCTTACTATTCCTTTTCTCGGACTGTTTATACTTATATAGATTTTGAAATAAGCTCATAATTAAATGTAAAATAACACTTATTCATTTAATTATGAATGAAATGTTTTAGATAAAGTTTCGATTAACTAATCCCGACTCTTAGGCAATCCTGAGTCCATTTTTAACATTGAAACCCGGCTGAAGGAGGGTAACGTCTTTGTTTTCGCCAACCACACCCAATACCAAACATTCACTGATAAATTTGCCAATTTGTTTGGGTGGAAAATTAACCACCGCTATGATTTGTTTGCCCACCAAAACTTCGGGTGTATACAACTCGGTGATTTGTGCAGATGATTTTTTGATCCCCAATTCCCCGAAATCGATTTGCAGCTGATAGGCCGGGTTGCGCGCACCTTCGAATACGCAGGCTTCAAGGATAGTTCCCGTGCGAATATCGAGTTGTTCGAAGTCGGTGTATGTTATCATGTGTTGAGGATGTTAATTATGTTGACTATGTTAATTATGACAAGATGAAATGATGCTGATATGTGCATCAAACACAATATTGAACAATCTTCCCATACATAATTAACACAATCAACATCCTTCCATAATTAACATCAATACTCCATCAAATACGCTTTAATGAAATCATCGAGTTCTCCATCCATTACCCCTTGTACATCCGATGTTTCGGTATCGGTGCGCAAGTCCTTCACCAGCTTATACGGGTGAAACACATAGTTGCGGATTTGTGAACCCCATTCAATTTTTTTCTTACCGGCTTCAACCGTTGCTTTGGCTTCATTGCGTTTGCGCAATTCCAATTCATACAATTGCGATTTGAGCATTTTCATGGCTCGTTCTTTATTGCCAATTTGCGAACGCTCTACCTGACAAACAATCACAATGCCCGTAGGCTTATGCGTAAGCTGTACCTTGGTTTCTACCTTGTTTACGTTTTGTCCGCCCGCACCACCTGAACGCGAAGTTTGAATTTCGATATCGGCATCCTTGATTTCAATCTCAATGGTATCATCCACCAGCGGGTAACAATACACCGAAGCAAACGAAGTATGTCTGCGGGCATTGCTGTCAAATGGAGAAATACGCACCAGTCGGTGTACACCATTTTCGCCTTTTAAAAATCCAAAGGCAAACTCTCCTTCAATTTGTATCGAACATGATTTGATGCCGGCACCGTCACCATCCTGTTGTTCCAACACTGTGGCATTCATACCATGTTTTTCGGCATACATCAGGTACATGCGCATGAGCATGGATGCCCAGTCCTGGCTTTCAGTTCCGCCCGCTCCCGAATTGATATTGAGAATACAGTTCATCTGATCCTCTTCACCACTCAACATGTTTTTAAACTCCAGCTCTTCCACCACTTTTTTGGTGGTTTGGTAATGCGCTTCGAGTTCTTCTTCGGTGGCTTCGCCTGCCAGTTCAAACTCATACAGCACAGCAAGGTCATCAAACGAGGCTAGTACCTGTTCGAATCCATCGGTCCATACTTTTTTGAGTTTGGTGTTTTTCAGAATCTGCTCGGCACGCTTGGGATTGTCCCAAAAGCCGGGTTCATGTGTGAGTTGCTCTTCTTCTGCTACCTGAATTTTCCTGACATCGTAGTCAAAGAAACCTCCTTAGGGCTTCAACCCTTTCTTTCAAATCCTTGAAGTTATCGTTTGTCATAATTGGGGGCGAAGATAAGGAAGATTCGAGAAACGAGAAGCAAGAAATGAGATGGAGAGACAGTCTGCGGCTAGTCGGTCCGCAGTCAGCGGTATGCCGAACAACTTCTAACTGCTATCCTTACGCTCTCCTCTACCTAAAGGATATCCAATAAGCACAATGCTCATTCCTAAGCAGACTGTGAACCGCGGACTGCGAACCGACTAATTGCCGACATCCCAACTTCTATTCCCCACGCTCCCCTAATCCTAAAGGGAATCCACGCGCACAATGTCAATTTCTAAGCAGATTGTCTTCTAACCTCCAACATCAAACATCAAACTTCAAACCTCTAACAATTTGACTATATTTGCCCTTCTATTGGGGCTGACCGGAATTGACGGGATGTGCAATAGGCGCGTAAGCATGCCGAGCGTTGGGATATTGGCTCGTGAATCTCGATACCCAAAACAACAATTGGCGAAACTCAATTCGCTATGGCTGCCTAATCAGGAAGATTACGCACTTGCCATTGTCTCGCAGGTGTTAGCTTAACCGCACTTGCATCAGAGGCATCATCAGGAAAAGCCTTTTGGTGTATGGCCTTTATGCACCAACAGCACGCAAGAGGATAAGGATTGATTTGGCAAGAGATACAGCCTGATCCGTCCCGAAAATTAATGTGTCACTAAGCATGTAGAAAGCGTGACCGTTCCATCTCCGGACCAGGGTTCGACTCCCTGCAGCTCCACCTTCGCCCCCGCTACGCATTGCGCAGCGGGGGCGTTTCTTTTCAAGCACATTTTTCTAAAGAAAATTGTTGCGGACAGCACGGCCGTGACTTGCTACCTCTGCAAAATGCTTTTAACAACAGCTATAATCATGTCAGCCCTTCGGGCTTTCCTTCCATATTTTTTTAAAAATCCCGAAAAGAATTATTAAAGCCGTTATAATTATATCAATCCTGTGAGTGTTGCTTTCATGTTTTCAAATCCCGAAGGGATGAAATTGTTGTAGATACCGTATATTATGAAACCCTGAAAGGGTGATATTATTCTATCCATTCAGATAAATATTCATTTTATGTGCCCTTTCCACCCTGCCCCAAAAATGTTAAGTAGCGTTCATCTATTTCCACTATTTTGCAGGTATCCGTGAAACCCTTTGTTCAATATACGAGTAGAGTAATCATTTGGAGTGTCTGTTCCTTATTGGGATTGGCACTGCTGTCTGTTCTATTGCTACAATTTTCCTTTGTTCAAAGCAAACTGGTTCAATACACGGCCTCTTATCTTTCATCCCAAACAGGTACCCGGCTTTCGGTTGGGCGTGTAGCCATCCGGTTTCCACGCAGCATCGTTATTGAAAAAATATTTGCCAACGACCTCAACAACGATACCTTATTGTATGTGGAAGAACTTTCAGTTGGCATCAATATGTTGAGCTTGCTGGATAGCAAACTGGAGGTTAGTGAGCTCAGCCTTACAGGTGTGAATGCGAATATCTCACGCTCGGCAGTGGACAGCAGTTTCAACTTTGCTTTTTTTACCGCTGCCCTGGAGGGCAGCGCAATAGACAGTGCAAAAGACAGTGCTAAGGACAACACAAAGCAGAGTCAACCTTTTGTGTTTGATATAGGGGAAATCTCTTTGCAAAATATTCGAGGCAGTTATACCGATGAAGTAAGTGGACTGTTTGTTAAAGGGAAAATTGGCGACTTGAATATTCACCCCAAAACCATCAACCTGCAAACATTCGTTTTTTTTGTGCAGCAATTGTCGCTGAGTGAAACCACGGTATGGGTTGATATTTCAAAACTCAAATCGTTACCCGACACCGGTACTACAACTACTGTTTTACCCGGTGTGGGGGCCGACAAACTAACCTTGCACAACGTAAAGTTTTACCTCAATAAACCCAGCGACTCTCTGTACTTTTTTTCAGAAGTGGGAGACCTTGATATCATCCCTTCCAGCATCGACTTAAACAAACAACTGATTGCCATTACATCGTTAAACATACATGCATCGAAAACAGGACTCACACGTATTCCGCCCACCAACACGGTAGCAGACACGACATCTTCAACCCAACACTGGCAGGTTAATTTGGCGCACTGCAATGTATCCGATAATATTTTTGCGTATGATGTGGCTGGCACAACTAAACAATCTTCCGGCATCGACTACAACCACCTTCACATCAGCGGCATCAATATAGATGCGTCCCATTTGCATTATGGAACCGACAATATCAGTGGTGACATAAAAAAATTGCAGGCCAACGAACAATGCGGACTGGAACTTAAACAGCTTACCACACGTTTTGTGTATGATGATAACCATGCCGAACTGGCTAACCTCAACCTGCGAACGTCACGCTCGGTATTGAACAAATACCTGCGCGCTTCGTGGTCCTCTCTCAATCGTATCGCACAACACCCCGAAGAGTTGAATATCCATCTTCAGTTTAACAATTCAAAGCTGAGTATGGAAGATGTATTGATGGTGGCTCCGCAACTTGCTTCTTACCCCGGATTACAAAACGAACGAACCCTAAGCCTTAACGGAACCATCAAAGGACGTTTGCAAGAACTCCACTTACAAAAATTCTCTGCACAAACCGGACAAACATTTGTAGAAGCAACCGGACAACTGAATCACATACTCACTCCAAATAAACTAGTTTTTCATTTGCCAAATCTGGTAGCAGCGGGAACCCGCGCAGATGTTGAAGCACTGTTACCTAAACAGATATTACCAACATACATCACGTTGCCCGAACAGTTTTTACTCACCGGCAGTGCGGAGGGAACAACTCAGGCAGCAAGCGGAGAACTGCATGTACAATGTACTGATGGTGAACTCTACGCCAAAGGTTCGGTAGACATCAACCAACAGCAATACAACCTCCATACCCAAGCCAGAGTTTTTAATGCAGGTAAGATTATGGGTATACAACAATGGCTGGGTCCGGTAACCGGAACAATTGATATGGAAGGTCAGTATTTTGATTTGCAAAAAATCCGCTCAAACATTCATTGCCAATTGGAACAAGCCGAACTGTACAGGCACAATTATGCAAATCTAAAATTTGATGCCAAAGCCGAATCGGGAACTTACAGCGTTGACATGCAAGTGAACGATACCGCATTAGTCATGCAATTATTGTCTTCGGGAAATACAACTTCTCAAAACATCAGCGGAAATGTGGATGCCCGAATTACCCATGCCGATTTGTTTCAGATGCACCTCAGCACCGAAAAAATTTCGGGAAGCGGGGAAATTAAGGGCAACATCAGACCTTCATCCATCAACAAACTTTCAGCATCACTCAATATCAAACACGTAACCGTTCTAAAAAATAACAAAGCATATAAATGCGATTCATTGCTCAACGTGCGGTTAAATGAACCCACAAATCGATTCACAGACAACTCAGTGGTTGCACTCAACTACAAAGGCAGCACACGCATCAAAAGTATATTGGGAACTTTGCGCAAATACCTCAATCAATACACCAACCAAACGTCAACACTTCCCGACTCTCTTTCAGAATCACTGGTAGCCGAAGTCAATATCCGGCCTCATCCAATACTCACCGAAGTGTTTTTTCCAACTATCAATCAATTTAACGGAGCACGGTTGAATATTGTGTACAATAAAAAGCTAAATACATTATCGGCTGAGGCTTCGATGCCATTGCTCGAAATCAATCACAATATAATTAAAGGATTTGCACTCGAAGCCAAAGGCTCTTCTGATACGTTTCGCTGCGAAACCTCTATTCTTTCCTATCAAAAAGGTTCGGTTGCATTTCCGAAAACAACTTTGCAATTATTTGCAGCCAACAACGCCCTTGGGTATGAGTTACGCATGCTGCATCCCGACAGTGGCAGCCGTATATGGATTAAAGGTTCGGCCAACCGATTGCCCAATAACCAAATCAGTATCTCACTCGCCCATCCCTATATCATCTTAAACAACCAACAATGGGCCGTTGACGAAGCCAACCGCATTCTGCTGATGCCCGATGCTGTGCGGGTTGAAAACATGTCGCTGACCAACCGCGAATCGCAGGTGAGTATCACCTCACAAAATGAAAGCAAACAATCGCCACTCACCATTCGTTTCAACAATTTTGAAATAGGAACCTTTTCTCAGTTAATTGAAAAAGACAGCGCCATTGCACGGGGATTGATGAATGGATTTGTGGAATTAAAAACACTCCCTACTATTGGTTTCTCGTCTGATTTAACGATTAACAATATCTCTCTTAACAATGTAGCTGTTGGCGATTTGAGTTTCCACGCTAAAAATTCCGGCAACAATCAATATGTTGCACATGCAATATTGAGCGGATCAAACAATGACGTTGCAGCAAACATTGAATATCAGTTCGACAATTTAAAATTGAATGTCGACATCAAAAGACTTAACCTAACTTCTATTGAAGCATTTATTCCTAAAACCATCCGAAGAAGCAGCGGTTCTGTGTATGGACATATCAACCTGAGCAGCCAATCTTCTAACCTTACATACAAAGGTAAACTGGCCTTTAACAATGCTTCCTTTAATCTGGCCATCATCAACAACCGATTGTATATGGAAGATGAAGATGTTCAATTTGACCATACCGGCCTTTATCTCAAAAATTTTACCATTCGGGATTCGATGCAACAACCCTTGGTGGTTAACGGTAGCATCCGAACACCCCAGTCGGCTCCTGTTGAATACAACCTCAAAATCAAAACCGAACAATTCAGAGTGTTGAATACAACAGCTAAAGACAATCCTGTGTATTACGGAACCTTGCTATTGAACAGCACCATACAAATTGACGGAACTGAAAAACTACCAATCATAACCGCTCAGGCCCGGTTGATTGAAGGCAGTCAGCTTACGTTTGTGGTACAGCAGGGAGAGCTCAGCACCGATAAGGGTGATGGAGTGGTGGTGTTTACCGACTCCACCAACAAAACACTCGAATCCGATTCAACACAACTGCTTTCTGACTTGCGGGGCCTCGATTTGAGAGTGAATATAGAGGTAAACAACAAAACCCGTTTGAATGTAATTACCGACAAAACAAGTGGCGACAACTTGCAGGTGAGTGGAAATGCCTTGATGAGCTTTACCCTGAATCCGAATGGAAAAATGTCATTATTTGGCTCGTACGAGCTGAGTGAAGGAAATTACAAAGCTTCGTTTCAGAAAATCGTGAAGCGCGATTTCGAAATCAAAAAAGGAAGCAATATTGTTTGGAGCGGAGATCCGCTGGATGCGCAGATAGATATCACAGCTACTTACAAAGCCAAAACAGGAGCCACCGACCTGCTGGCAGCCGAGTTATCAGGCATGCCACAATCGGAACGAAATGCCTACCGCAAGTTGCTTAACTATGATGTAAACCTGATGATGAGCGGTTTTTTACTGAAACCACAACTCAACTTTAAACTTGATATGGCCCCCAAAGACCAGCAGGCATTTAACGGTATGGTGTATGCCAAAATCAATCAGATTAACAGCGATGTGAACGAACTCAACAAGCAGGTGTTTTCGATTTTGATTATGGGACGTTTTTTACCTGTGGGCATGTCGTCCAATACCAGCACAACAGATGCTGTTTCGGCCGTTGCGCGCAACAGTGTTAACCAGATGTTGTCCGATCAGATGAATGCCATATCGGGCAAATATGTTAAAGGAGCCGAGTTAAACTTTAACCTTCAATCCAACGATGATTATACCGCGCAGGGAACCCAACAAAATACGGAGTTGCAAATCGGACTTAAAAAGGAACTGTTTAACAACCGCGTGAGCGTTCAGGTGGGTAGCAATATTGATGTGGATGGAAACAAAACACAAACCAACGGACAGAACATCACCGGTGACCTTGTGATGGAGTATAAAATTACGGAGGATGGCCGTTACCGTTTTAAAGCATTCCGCGAAAACAACTACGAAGGGGTGATTGACGGATTGATTTACCGAACCGGTATAGGCCTCAACTTTACACGCAATTTCGACAGCATCCAACAGTTGTTCAGCGATCCGAAAACAACTGACGAAAAACTAAAATCAGACAGTATACAAGGTGAATAAACGCTGGCTTCATATCTCTTTAATAATACTATTGGCGTTGTCTTCCTGTACCGGATTGAAGCACGTTCCTGCCGGTGAAAAACTCTTCACCGGCTCCGGCATCATCATACAACAAAACAAGGGCGAACGGTACAACCGCAAAGCAAAAAAAGAAGCACTTGATTTATTGCAACCTCAACCCAACAGCAAACTGTTATGGATGCGCCCATCCTTATCCATCTTTTATCAAACCCAACAGGCTGAAAAAGGTATTTCAAACTGGATGAACCGCAAGCTTGGCCAGAAACCGGTATACGCCAGCTCGGCTGATCCCGAAGTATTAAGCAAAGCCATTGAGGCCCGGTTGTTTAACCTTGGGTATTTTGATGTTGCTGCTACTTATAAATGGAAAACGGATTCACAAACGGCCTCCGTTCAATATTTTATTTCGTTCAGTAAACCGTATACTATCAGAGCCATTGAATACCATACCGGAACCGATTCGCTTGGACAATTGATTGCCTACGCACAAAATGAATCACTGCTAAAAATTGGTGGTCAATACAGTCTGGATGCCATCAAAAACGAGCGCTTTCGCATTGATGACCTGATGAAAGATCAGGGGTATTATTATTTCAATTATGACTACCTGCTCTATAAAACGGATACCAGCATGGGCAACAGAGGCGTGCGCCTGCGTATTGAGCTCAAACCCGAAACCCCGAACACAGCCCGGCTTCCGTATACGGTTAAAGATGTAAATGTATTTGCCGATTACGAATTGGGAAAAAACAATACCGCTTCCAAAAGGATGATTGAAAACGTTAATTATTTCAGTGATCGTAATTATGTGCGTCCGGCTCCCATTATTCAGTCTGTATTTTTTCAAAACAACAAAACATACAGCCGCAAAGATCACAATCAAACTTTAAGCAGATTGAACAGCCTGGGTATTTTCAAATTTGTAAATGTGCGCATCGACAAATACGACTCTATTCCATCATCAAATTTGTTGCGAACGAATATCTTACTGACACCTGTTCAACGCAGATCACTCAGTACCGAACTTCAGGGTGTTAGTAAATCAAATGGGTTTATTGGTCCGGGGCTCACCTTTAGCTACCGCGACCGTAATATTTTTGGTGGGGCTGAACTGTTTATTGCCAATCTCAAAGGATCGTTCGAATCTCAATTTAATGGCCCTTACAAAGGGCAATTCTCTTATGAGGTGAATCCCTCACTTGAGTTTTATATTCCTCGATTTATATTACCATTTGACTTGCGCACAAGCAGTTTGTATGCCCCCCGCACCAAGTTTACGCTTGATCTGAGTTACCTGAGCCGCGTTAATTATTACGATATCAACTCCGTTAAATTTACGTTTGGTTATAAATGGAAACAAAGTTTACCGGTAGATCATGACCTCAGTGTTGTGAGTCTAAATTATTTTAACATCTTTAACCAATCGCCCGACTTTCTGGCACTGGTTGAAGACAATCCTACCCTTGCTTTGCGGTATGAAAAACAGTTTATAGCCGGAATGAATTATGCCTACACCTACAACCAACAGGTAATCCCACAAAAGAGAAATCCCAACTATTTTCACTTCAATATTGATGCTGCCGGAAACCTGTTAAATGTTGCAAACAGATTAAGCGGAGATATTCCCACAAACGAAAATCCCAATGAAATTTTTGGTGTTCGGTATGCTCAATACCTTAAAGGAGATATTGACCTGAGAAAGTTGTACCGCTTAAATAAAGAAGGCCGTTCGTTTGTTGCTACGCGGCTGTTTGCAGGATGGGCGTATCCGTATGGTAATGCCTCAACCATTCCATATATCAAGCAATATTTTTCGGGTGGCCCTTACAGTTTAAGAGGTTTCCCCATTTATTCTGTTGGTCCCGGAACCTACCACGCTCCCGACTCCTTACAGGAACTTTATTTTGTGCAGCAGGGAGGAGAGATTAAATTAGAGGGAAATATTGAATACCGTTTCACCATTTCGGGTATGTTCAAAGGTGCATTTTTTGCCGATGCCGGTAATACATGGCTGAATAATAACAACCCCGACATTCCCGGTGGGGAATTTTCGCCCGAAACATTTGTCAAAGAAATTGCCATGAGCATTGGAACCGGTCTCAGGATTGACGTTCAATTCTTCGTTTTCCGCCTCGATTTGGGTATTCCCGTTCGCAAACCCTGGTTACCGGATGGAGAACGCTGGGTGTTCAACCAGTTTGATTTAGGAAGCTCCGGTTGGAGGCGTAATAATCTGATTCTTAACCTCGCATTTGGGTATCCTTTCTGACAACACACACAATATTCTGACAACCACGTTAAAAATATCTTAATTTTTTCCTAACTTCCGCAAACTTATCTGCACAGATAAGCGTACTGGATTAAATATATACTTAGATTTTACGTTTTCTGCCAATTTTAAACCAATGAAAAGAGCATTACAAAAAATTTCCCCAATGCACTTGTTTGCAATGACTGCTGCACGATCTCTTGCTTGCTTGCTTGCTTGCTTGCTTGCTTGCTTGCTTGCTTGCTTGCAACTCTGCAACGGCACAATGTTTACCTACATACGCTCTGCCTTGTACAAGTGATTTCATCAACAACTTTAGCACTACAGGCGGAGTTGCGAATATTTCAAATTTGAATACAGGGTGTACGGGATCACCCCCCTCAAATACATCGTATTACCCTAATCAGTTAGTAAGTGGAACTCCAGGAACGACAATTACTATATCGGTTCAATCAGGAATTAATTATTCTCAGGGCGTACGCATTTGGGTTGATTGGAATAACGACCAGAATTTTGATGCAAGCGAATCTGTTTGGGCTTCTGTCATTGCAACCACTGCCGTTCAAACGGGTTCATTTACGATTCCTGCCAATCCAAGCTATTACGGGACTGTTAGAATGCGTGTGCTGTGTAGGTGGAATAGCGTGCCAACTACAGACGCTTGTGGTAGCATTTCTTATGGTGAAACCGAAGATTACTCTCTGCAAATTATTTCAACAACTTCCGGAGGATCCGGAGTCGGAGTTCCCCCGATAGCGAGCTATGCCTATAGCGATAACGATACGGTATGGCTGAATTCGCCCACAACGATTGTGAGCACGAGTACAGGCTCCTACAAAAATTACTGGGATATCATAGGCTATAACGCTTCCGGTAAATTTGATGTATATGCACCTTATGCAGCGGAGCGTCAGTGCAAAACATC
>CAYMRD010000005.1:149561-149643 GCA_964392775.1 uncultured Bifidobacteriaceae bacterium | reverse complement strand
TTGTGATGGCATTCCTCAGAATTCTACTCAATAGATTATGAACAGGCTCTAAGAATAATATTTGAACAGCGTTTATTTGATT
>CAYMRD010000005.1:142585-149461 GCA_964392775.1 uncultured Bifidobacteriaceae bacterium | reverse complement strand
TAACCTCTCTGTGGTTCTCTGTGTCTTCTCCGTGTGCCCTGTGTGAAACCCGCGCAGGAAGTCGATAGACCATAGCTCTTAGGCGATAGAGAAGAACATCTCTGTTCAATTTTGACTTTTAAAGAGTAATTTGAACAGCGTTTATTTGATTTAACCTCTCTGTGGTTCTCTGTGTCTTCTCCGTGTGCCCTGTGTGAAACCCGCGCGACTGTTTCTCACAGAGAGAAATCAAAGGAGCACAGAGGGCAGAGATTGAAGGTCTAACTGAGGCTTCGTCCGATAGCTATCTACGTGTACAATATCCATTTTAAGCAGACTGTAACTGCGGACTCTCTATACTTTAAATAGACCAAAAAGTATCTAAATCAATATAATCAAAAGCACAGATAGATTTTACCTTATCAGGGGTAATTTGCTATATGGTTTCAGAAAAGAATATGCTGATATCATTGAGGCTGTCAAAATGTTTGTTGGTGAATTTCCTTTTTATATGTTGCCATACTTTCTCTGCCGGGTTTAGTTCAGGGCTGTAGGGCAATGTCATTTAGTTAAGGAATAAAGAATTAAAAACCATTGGGTTATAAAGAGGAAAGAAATCCACTTCTTTGTAATTGACTAAAAAACAAAACCCAATGGTTGAGGCAAACATAAAGATAATTGCAGAATTAAAACTGTTTTTAGAAGAGGTATCTAACGACATAGAATTTAGGAAACTGGTAACAGGGAACGAAAAAGATTTTAGCCGCACTCGCAAACTACCCATAGCGCGTATTGTAGGGATTCTTATTAATATGCCTAAACGAAGTTTAAGTATAGAAATCCGGGAATTCTTTGCTCATTTAAGTGTTGGCAAAGAAGAGTGTACAAAAGGAGCATTCAGCTTGCAGCGAAGCAAATTACAACCGGTATTTCTCAAGCTGTGGAATAGCTGGTTGGTGAATAGTTTTTATCATCATTACGGGAATAAAACAAAACGTTGGCGAAATTTTATCATACAAGCAGTCGATGGTTCCACCGCGTACTTACCAAACAAACAGGATGTGATTACACATTTTGGAACACAGGATAATCAGCATGTATGTATCCCGATGGCCCGGATTATGCAAATACACGATGTACTGAACGATATAATTGTGTGTGGCGATATTTATCCGATAAAGCAATCAGAGCAGGCTATTATGACGACATATGTAGAGCAACTGTCAACAGATAGTATCACCCTTTTCGACCGGGGCTTTCCCAGCTATTGTTTAATGTATTTAATGCTGAGTCAGGAAACACCCCGCCATTTTGTAATGCGTTGTAAGACGAGGTTCAATAAGCAGGTTGAACAGTTTTCCCGTAGCCGGAAACGAAGTAAGATCATTGAATTTACGCCCAATGCAAAAGCCATATCAGCACTGCGTAACCATGGCTATATAGTAAAAGCAGGTACTCCGGTTAAGGTCAGGATGGTACGCATTACATTATCCACAGCAGAAGATGAAATATTACTGACAAGTCTTTATGATGACAAACTATACAGCATTGAAGATTTAAAATACCTATACGGCTTACGCTGGTCAATAGAAACGTCATACGGCAAGCAAAAGAACCAACAGCAGATGGAACAGTTTAGCGGACACAGGGTGATTTGCATACAGCAGGATTATTTAGCAGATGTGTTTGTTGCCAATCTGCAAAGTCTGATAGAAAAGCAATGTGAAGAGCATTTGAAGGATATAAATGAACATCGCAAACTCAGCTACCGGATAAATCGGAATGTAAGTTGGGCCTCCTTAAAACACAATATCGTCAAACTGTTTTTACAGGACAATGCAGCAGAAATATTATGGAATCTACAACTGGTTTTTGAGCGAAACAAAGAGCCTGTAAGGCCCGGAAGGAAATATCCCAGAAAAACAAAAGCGAAACGACTAAATGGTAAGTATCAAACTTTTACAAACTATAAAAGAGCGGTTTGAACCTTAACTAAATGACATTGCCCTCTCAGGGACAGGGGTGTGCGAGGGAAAAATGTAATTATTGACTATAAACAGATAGTCAGTTTTTATAATTTAAATCAGTGGCATTTTTTTCAACACTCTTTTACAACATGTCATAAAGGTGTTAATTATGTAATTAGTTTTCTGGATTGTGTAAGAATAGTGGTGGTAAACGGATTCAACTTTGTGAGTGAAAAATAATCACATTTTAATCCAATCATCATGAAAAATAATTTACTCAATCTGATGGCTATCGTTGCACTTTGCACGATACCTTATGTACACTTTGCTCAAGCTCCTAATCTAGGTAGGGTTGCTACGTTTGCTTTGTTTACAAGTACCGGAGCATTTAACAATACCGGAGCTACTAATATAACGGGAGATATTGGCACGAATGTCGGAGCCTTGACCGGTTTTCCTCCCGGAACGTTAACGGGTACCATTTATGTTGCCGATTCGGTAACTACACTTGCAGCAGCCAACTTAGGAACGGCTTATGGAGAACTGAGTGCCGTTATATGCGACAGTACAATTGATGCCACATTGGGAAGTGGACAATTGTTAACGCCTAAAGTTTACTGCATTACAACACTTGCAACCTTAGCTGGTAATTTAATATTGGATGGTCAAGGAGATGCGAATGCCTTGTTTATTTTTAAGATTAACGGAGCTTTTTCAACGGCTACATTCACAACAATAACGCTTATTAATGGAGCATCCCTGCAAAATGTTTATTGGCAGATTAATGGAGCATTTGTGCTTGGAGATAACTCTGTTTTTAAAGGCAGTGTGCTTGCAAACGGAGCTATTACGTTACTGTCAAATGCATCTTTAATAGGCCGTGGACTTACAACAGCGGGAGCCATAGCTCTCAATACCAATATGAGTGCGCTTCCCGTAAAATTACAAACCTTCCATGCGACTTGTTTGGGTTCACACGTACAGCTAAACTGGAGTACTGCTTCTGAAATCAATAATCAGTATTTTGTAATTGAAACAAGTGCGGATGAAGTTAATTGGAAACGCCTGACTAAAATAGCCGGAGCTGGAAATTCAGCTAGTGTAAAACAGTATTCATATACAGATGCTAATGCTATTACCGGTAATGTGTTTTATCGCTTGCAACAAATAGACTTTGATGGCAAATCAAGCTATTCGGATATTATCAAAACGGCACAGTGTAATGTGATGGAACAAGGTGTGCTGTTGTATCCAAATCCAAGCAACGGTAATGTGAATATACAGTATGACGGCCATCGCGAAGCAGTACAGTCTATCTCCATTTTTAATTTTTTGGGAACAAGAGCTTATTATGCCGAAGGCTTCCCGACTGTGATCAATTTAACCAATCAACCCAATGGAATTTATTTTGTGCAAGTACAACTTGCAGGGAAAACGATTACGCAAAAATTGGTGTTGAAGAATGAATAAAACGTATATTGGATTTGATAAAAAGGCTCTTGAAAGTTCACCTTTCAAGAGCCTTTTATATTACTGCAGAACCCCACTCTTAATCTCATCCACCACAGCAGGGTCGAGCAGGGTAGAAGTATCGCCCAGATTGGATGTTTCCCCTTCGGCAATTTTGCGCAAAATTCTGCGCATGATCTTACCGCTTCGTGTTTTGGGCAATCCTGATACAAATTGAATTTTATCGGGCTTGGCAATGGCGCCAATGATACGCGAAACAGTTAACGAAATAGCCTGACGCATTTGGTCGGCATCACCATGCATGTGTTCCAAAATCACATACGCATAAATACCTTGCCCTTTGATATCATGCGGATAACCCACCACGGCACTTTCAACCACACCGCTGTGCATGTTCAGTGCATTTTCCACTTCGGCTGTTCCTATCCGGTGTCCACTTATATTGAGCACATCATCCACACGCCCGGTAATACGGTAGTTCCCGTCTTCATCGCGGAGGCAACCATCACCTGTAAAATACATATTTGGGTAAGTCGAAAAATACGTGGTGCGGCAACGCTCATGGTCGCCATACGTGGTGCGAATCATGCCCGGCCACGGAAATTTGATGCATAAGTTTCCACCTACACCATTACCTGTAATCTCATTGCCATTTTCATCTGCCAACAGCGGTTGAACGCCCGGCAATGGCAGGGTGGCGTGGGCCGGTTTATGCGGAGTTACACCCGCTAAATTGGAAATCATGATGCCCCCGGTTTCGGTTTGCCACCAGGTATCTACAATCGGACATTTTTCTTTTCCAATATTTTTAAAGTACCAGTTCCAGGCTTCTTCATTAATGGGTTCGCCAACGGTTCCGAGCACTTTAAGAGAGCTTAAATTTTTGCTGTTTACAACGTCTAATCCAAAGCCCATCAGGCTGCGAATGGCGGTTGGCGCGGTATACAATATATCGACCATGTGTTTATCTATAATCTCCCAAAACCTTCCGGCATCGGGCCAGGTGGGGGTTCCTTCAAATAATAAAGAAGTTGCTCCGGCACTCAACGGACCGTATACAATATAACTGTGTCCGGTAATCCAGCCGATATCGGCCGTACAAAAATGAACCTGCTTGGGTTGATACTGAAATACATTGACGAACGTATAATTGGCCCATACCATGTATCCGGCAATAGAGTGTACTACTCCTTTGGGTTTGCCCGTAGAGCCTGATGTATACAGGATAAACAATGGGTCTTCGGCATCCATGGGTACAGCCGGAAAACTTACCACTCCATCTTTTTCTACCTGCGTTTCGGCATGATCCATTTCATCTTCCCACCAAACATCTCTTCCTTTAATCATCGAAACCGGAGTGCGGGTACGTGTATACACCACTACTTTTTTCACCGTTTTATTTCCCATCAATGCATCGTCAATCACACTTTTTAGGGGGAAGTCTTTATTGCCACGATAAGCCCCATCACAGGTAATAATATATTCTGCTTGCGCATCACCTAACCGGTCGGCAATACTTTGGGCCGAGAAACCACCAAAGATAACAGAGTGAACAGCACCAATGCGGGCGCAACCCAATATAGCATACGTTAACTCAGGAACCATTCCCATATAAATACAAACGCGGTCACCTTTTTTGACACCTAAGTTGGTGAGCATTTGCGCTACCTGACATACCCGTTTGTGCAAACGGTTGTAGGTTACAATGCGGGTGCGTTCATCGGGGCTGTTGGGTTCCCAAATAATAGCGGGATCTTCGCCACGAGTGGCCAAATATCGGTCGATACAGTTTTCGGTGATATTGAGTTGACCTCCCTTAAACCATTCAACCCTAGGTTCTGTAAAGTTCCAATCGAGTACCTTGTCCCATTTTTTGCGCCATACAAACTGTTCGGCAATATTGGCCCAAAATTGTTCGGGATGCTCTACGCTTTGGGCATAAGCTTCTTTGTATTGATCCAGCGATTTGATTTGATATGGGTAGGTCATGGTGAGGTGATTTGATACCTCTAAAATACAATTCCCAACCAAACCCTGTGCATGATTTTTACGGGCATAAAAAAAACGACCCCGTGGTGGAGTCGTTTTCGAATTAGGAGGGAAGTATTGTTCTGTATTGAATATGGCTAATTGAGTATGAATAGCCACTGATTAGCACTGATTAATTAAATTTACATTAAGTAGTAAATTCTTTATTTACACTCATTTTTACAATTTTAATATGTGCAAATAGTGGCATCTTTAAGCTTCTTCAAAAGCACCCATAGCCGAAAACTTGTCGATACGCTGGCTTACCAGTTTCTCTGGACTTAACTTTTTCAATGCAGCAATATGCGAACTCAACGCATCTTTCATGATGCCGTACATTTTTTCGGGGTTGTTGTGCGCACCACCCAATGGTTCTTCGATGATGCCGTCAATCAGGCCGTTCTTAAGCATATCGTTGGCGGTCAGTTTAAGGGCTTCGGCTGCTTTGGCCTTATGATCCCAACTTCTCCATAAAATTGAAGAACATGATTCGGGTGAAATAACCGAATACCAGGTATTCTCAAGCATAAGCACTTTATCGCCCACTCCAATACCCAAGGCTCCTCCCGAAGCACCTTCGCCAATCACCACACAAACAACAGGCACTTTAAGTACACTCATTTCCAAAAGGTTTTTGGCAATGGCCTCACCTTGTCCGCGTTCTTCGGCTTCCAATCCGGGCGATGCACCGGGAGTATCAATAAGGGTGATAACCGGAATGTTGAATTTTTCGGCCAGTTTCATCAAACGCAGGGCTTTGCGGTAGCCTTCAGGATTGGGCATACCAAAATTACGATACTGACGTTGTTTGGTATTACGTCCTTTTTGGTGACCAATCACCATAACGGTTTGTTCACCCAAACGGGCAAATCCGCCTACAATGGCTTTATCGTCTTTTACATTGCGATCCCCGTGTTGTTCGATAAAATCCTCGAAAATATTCTCGATATAATCAAGGGTATAAGGTCTGTCGGCATGACGGGAAATCTGAACGCGTTGCCACCCGTTGAGGTTGTCGTATACGTTTTTTTTCTCTAACAGGATTTTTTCTTCTAGGTCTTTAATGGTAGGGGTAAGGTCTATTTTGCTCTTTTCGGAAAGCTGTTTGGCTTTTTGGAGCTGTTCTTCAAGTTCTTGTATTGATTTTTCGAAATCGAAATAAGTTGCCATGTTATTTTTTAAATGCTGGCCGCAAAGTAAATAAGAAACTAGAATAAAAAAGTTTAAAGTTTAGGTTGACAAAATAATTTATAAGCCTATATTTGCATCCCGTTTGAGAGAGAAATCAATCAAACATTGTTCTAAAGAAACATTGGTGTGGTAGTTCAGCTGGTTAGAATACGTGCCTGTCACGCACGGGGTCGCGGGTTCGAGTCCCGTCCGCACCGCAAAAGCCTCAACGCAAGTTGGGGCTTTTTCATTTATGCATTTC
>CAYMRD010000005.1:0-142485 GCA_964392775.1 uncultured Bifidobacteriaceae bacterium | reverse complement strand
AGGTCGCGGGTTCCCCCGAGTACTCGGGGCGTCCGCACCGCAAAAGCCTCAACGCGAGTTGGGGCTTTTTTATTTATATGCATTTCGTATATATTTTATATTCGGATTCGTGGAGGTCTGATTTTACTCGTTGTTCTTGTTAATCGCAGATGGAAGTTGTTCATCTTATACTTAAAGGTTGCAGTAAACTTACCATGGAGGCCAATCAACAACTTTTAGTTTATCTTTAATCAAGAGATCTTTGGCTGTTTTCATTTAGGAGTCAGTTAAATTATTCATATTTGCCTTTTATGATTCCTTATTCAATTTACCTTCTTACCGGCAGCAATATTGGCGATTCGCAGGCACACCTGTTGGAGGCGCTCAAACAAATTGAATTGCAAATTGGCGAAGTCATTTCTGTTTCAGCGATATACCGAACCGAACCCTGGGGCAATAAAAACCAGCAGGATTTTTTGAATCAGGTATTGGAGGTAAACACCTCTTTGCAACTCGCGGAAGTATTGGAACGTATTTTGGCCATCGAACAACAGATGGGCCGCAACCGGCTGGTAAAATGGGAACCCCGGGTGATTGATATTGATATTTTGTTTGCCGGTAACCAACAGATTCATACACCTGAGTTACAGATTCCGCATCCATTGCTGCATGAGCGAAAGTTTACCTTGTTGCCTTTGTGTGAGATTGCGCCCAGTTTTATACATCCGGTATTTCAAAAAACAATTTTGGAACTCTTAACTGATTGCTCTGATACCAGTTTGGTTGAGAAGGCAAGTTGAGGGTCTGGGGGGAGTTTATTGGTTATTGGGTTATTTGAAGGACTCAGGAACAACCGGAAATGAATAACATCATTCTGCATTACTTTGTAAAATTGAGTCCGATAAATTTATCGGACTCCTATGTTTTTGCCACTGGGTCACTAAGGCTGCACTAAGTTACCACTCAATCAAACTGGCTAGGGTAACAGAAGTAGCGCTCTCGCCCAGTGAAAATCCCTTGCCCGAAGGTTCGCATACAATATAAGGATGATTGTTAAAGGTAAAGTTAGCGACTGATGCCTTTTTCGTTTCAACAGCAATATTGATATGGTTGGCTTGTTCGTAATAAAGCGCAACCGTTTTAAGACCGAGTACCTGATTTACAAATGCGGCAAATAACATAGACTTGTCCTCACAATCCGAGTAGCGGTTCATCAAGGTTTCTTCCGGAAACGAAAATTTCTCCTGACCATATACCAGCTCATCCTTACGGTATTCAAAGGCCGTTTGCACAAAGCGAAGCATAAAATCCATCGCTACGGTTTCCGACATTGACGCTGTAGCCTCTTTCATCTCTGCAACCAAACTGGCTTGAACGCTTTCCGATAATCCATAATTGAGGTAAACCGTATTGATGCGAATGGTGGGCAACTCTTTATAATATTCAACAAGAGACTGGTTAACTTTTGCTGTAAAGAAATACAATAACCCATCATATTCGTAAGGGATTACACGTTTGGCATGTTTGGCCGAAAATGCAGGCGGATGAATCACATCCATCACCAACGGCCTCACCAAACCTGTATGATGCACCACCAGTAATTGTTCAGCTCCGGGAGCGTGATGCTGACTAAACGATAAATCGAAATATTTTTTCGGTCCCCGTTCGATGAACAGGCAATTGTCAATCATAATATTGGTGCGGCCATACAAGGTGACAGATGAAGGGGTATAACCAACAAACACATCATACCCGCGTTTGCGCAGTACTGCATATTTAAAAAGTGTTTTGCAATCGTCACTTGATTGAGCCAGCGCAGCATTCGCAACTTTGTTCAACAACATCAGATAGGCCATATCATCCATCTGCAATTCTTTAGCATAAGCATCCATATCTGCCATCACTGCATCCACCGATGTATTGGCCATCCATTTGTCTACAATTTCTTGTAAATGATCGTTATCATAACAAGCATCCTGATTGGGCGTTGAGTTCGCAATATCAGGAAACAACAATTTGTGTCCGTACAAATCAATGGTAGAAGTTGCCCAAGTTGAGTGAACGCTGAACAGCACGCCCAATACCAGAACAATCATTCCTTTGACACCCGATATGTATAGTTTATTAAACAAACTGAATCATTATTAATCAACTGTTTACGATTTTACACGCTTAATCATACCTCAAATTTAACAATTACATAATATTTATCCAATCCTATTTTAGTCAGGTTTCAAAAAAAAATCAGCCCGCAGATAGGCTGCGATGTGACTGATAAACTTTGTATCCGTAATCAAAAGGAAAAGCTGAGGTTAAATGGTCTACAACTTTTGCACACAGCTTTTTTTTCAAACTAATTATCAGAAATTCGACAACAGAACAAACACCTATTATGAGCGACAAACAAGACAACAAAGAGAAATTAAAAGCCTTACAGCTAACCATCGACAAACTGGAAAAAGCTTACGGCAAAGGAACCATCATGAAACTGGATGGCGGAGTGGTTGAAGGAGTAGAAGCCAGTTCAACAGGTTCGTTAGGGCTGGATATTGCACTGGGCATTGGCGGATTCCCTACCGGACGTATCATTGAGATATATGGCCCGGAGTCTTCGGGTAAAACAACCTTAGCCCAGCATGCCATTGCTCAGATACAGAAAAACGGTGGAATGGCTGCGTTTATTGATGCTGAGCATGCATTTGATAAGGGTTACGCCCAAAAATTGGGGATTGACGTAGACAACCTTTTGGTATCACAACCTGATGACGGGGAGCAAGCCCTCGAGATTGCCGATGCCCTGATTCGTTCGGGAGCGATTGACATCATCGTGATTGACTCGGTTGCGGCTCTGGTTCCTAAAGCAGAGATTGAAGGCGATATGGGTGAATCAAAAATGGGATTGCAAGCCCGTTTGATGAGTCAGGCCCTGCGTAAATTGACCGGAACCATCAACAAAACAGGATGTATCTGCATTTTCATTAACCAGTTGCGCGAAAAAATCGGTGTGATGTTCGGTAACCCCGAAACCACTACCGGTGGTAATGCATTGAAATTTTACGCTTCAGTACGTTTAGACATCCGCAGAATTGGCCAGTTGAAAGAAGGCAACGATATTATTGGAAACCGCACCAAAGTGAAAGTTGTGAAAAATAAAGTAGCTCCTCCTTTCCGTACGGTTGAGTTCGATATCATTTACGGATCAGGCATCTCTAAAGTAGGTGAGATTGTAGATTTGGGAAGTGATATGGAGATTGTGAAAAAAAGTGGCTCATGGTTTAGTTACGGTGATACCAAGTTGGGACAAGGTCGTGAAGCCGTAAAACAATTGCTGCTCGACAACCCTGAACTGGCTGATGAGATTGAAGCAAAAATCAAAGACAAAGCTTTTGGTGGCGAGTATGTTGCCAAAGTGGAGATAGGCGAATAATTCATCTTTATTCCTAACAAAAACGCCAACCCTGAAAAGGAGTTGGCGTTTTTAGTTATACGGTTCCGGCCTGCCGGATGCGTTGTTTAACCCAATCGTTTACCATCGTAAACTGAGCCTCCCGCGACAGATATGAATTGTCGAGTTCAATGGCATCCTCTGCTTTTTTCAGAGGACTGTCGGCACGGGTGGTGTCGATAGAATCCCGTTTTTCGAGATTGGCCAATACTTCGTCAAACGTAGTGTTTTGTCCTTTTTCTTTCAGTTCATCCAGCCTGCGCTGGGTACGTATCTTGGGATCGGCTGTCACAAATATTTTCAAATCGGCATTCGGAAACACAACCGTTCCAATATCCCGCCCATCCATCACAATACCTTTGTGTTCGCCCATTTTTTGCTGTTGTTTTACCAAAAACCTGCGCACCTCACTGATGGCACTTACATCGCTTACAATACTCACCACACGAGGACTTACACGGATTTCATTTTCCACATTCTCTCCATTCAAATACGTATCCTGCGTTTGGGTTTCCTTGTTTACTCTAAAGTCAATATGAATATCATTGAGCGCAGCGACAACATGTTCGGGGTGGTAAATATCAATTTGGTGACGTAATAAGAATAAAGCTACGGCTCTGTACATGGCACCGGTATCAATATAGCGGTAATGCCACTCCTGAGCAAGTTGTTTTGCCAAAGTGCTTTTTCCGCACGATGAGTATCCGTCAATGGCTATAATGATATTGTGTGACATGCTGAAACCTATGTTTCAACAAATAAACGAGAAAAAAAGGATACTACGAAGCTGGAGTTCCCTTCTTTTTCTTGAAGTCGTTCAGGTTAAAAATAAATGAGAAATGGTTGGTTCCGTGACCCACAAAATAACCTGTATTGCCATAGGCAAATTGCACTTTGCTAACTTTTAGTCCAAAACCCCAGCTAAATCCGGCAAAACCACCAACTTCTTCCAGCTTCATTTCCCAACGTTTGTATTGGTTATATGCCAACGCCAAATACACATGTTGACCTAAAAGCACTTCCGTTCCTACCGTTAGGTGTGCCATTATCTTCTCACCAAAATTAAAGGCCTCAGGAATAATCTCTCCGGTTTCCAAGTCTCTGCGCAAACCGGGCTTCTGATTATTTTGATACAATAATTTTCCGGCTTTCTCAAGATGATTTGCAGCAAGGGTAAAGCGAAAGGGATTGTGCTTGAATTTTTTAGAAATAGCCAATTGCATATTAAACGGGATGGGCTCGTTATTACCCTCCGTATACGTTTTGAGCTGACGGCCTACATTGCTCACTACTCCGGCTACAGTAAACAGATGTTTTGGATTGGTATACGTTGCTGCTGCATCAATGGCAATACCATACGATGCATACTCGGCCAGTGATGAATAGATGGTTTTGAACTGCCCTCCTACCGACCAATTATCGGATAACCGCTTACCAAATCCAATATTCATACAGTACTCTCCCGCACTGAAACTTCCAATTACATCACCATTGGCTGTAGTTCGTTTAAAGTCTCCGTAATTGATATACTGAATACCTACTCCAAAAGTTCCAACACTATCAGCATTAAAAGCAAATCCCGCATAACCAGAAGAAATCCCATCGAACAAAAACACATGGTTATAGGTAATCTGGTTTTGCATCGAGGGCTTAAGCATGGATGGATTTTGAACGGCCAGATTCAAATCGTTATCATCTAATGAAATGGCCGTTCCTCCCATTGCAGCAATACGCGCATTGGGTTGCACTGTTATAAACTGATAGGTAGCATTACCACCTAACTGTCCATAAGCCTTAGCCATCCCTGCAACCAATAATAAGAGGAGAATTCTTCGCACCATCTAGGGTCTCAAAAATATGGATTAAAACGATTTAAACCCTCAAAAAGTATGGCACAAAAAAAATCCCCGATTGAGTCGAGGATTTTTAAATATGAATGATATCTCGTTAATCTCTTCTTCCTGTAAATATTGAAACATAATAAAGCAAGGTTGCCAATGATGACAAAGCTGCGATAACGTATGTCATAGCCGCCCAGTTTAAGGCATTGCGGGCCATTCCGTATTCTTCTTTATGTACAATACCCTGTGTATCCAACCAGGCCATGGCGCGGTTGCTGGCATCAAACTCCACCGGTAAGGTGATGAATGAAAACAACGTAATGGCAGCTAACATGATGATACCGATTAATAATAACTGAGGAAAACTATTCATCAATAAAATACCGCCCAACAATACCCATGTTACCCAGCGGGATGTGATACTTACCATCGGCACAATGGCCGAGCGAAAGTTTAACCATGCATACGCTTTGGCATGTTGCACTGCGTGTCCGCACTCGTGAGCTGCAATGGCTGCCGCAATCACACTGCGACCATAAAATACATCACGGCTTAGGTTTACGGTTTTATCCTGTGGATTGTAATGATCTGTAAGTTGTCCTTCGGCTGAAATAACTTTCACGTCAAAAATGCCATTGTCCCGTAACATTTGTTCTGCGATTTCGGCTCCCGACAGGTTTTGATGCAAGGTTACTTCCGAGTATTCCTTTACTTTACTTTTAAACTTCCAGCTTACCAATAAGCTGATGACTAAAAAAATGATTCCTAAAAATAACATAGTGTTTGATTAATTGTGTGTTCGTTCTGTCAAATGACGTTCCAATTATCCGAAAATCTTAAACATCAGAAAAATTATCCCTGCCACAAACATTAAAATGGAAATTCGATTGATTCCATGCATCACTTTCAGGTTAAAAGATGACGGTTCGTCAGTACCGGGTTTCCAAAACGCGAGGTACGACAGTATTTTTTGTAGAATTTTCATAACTATAAAGAACAACGAAGTTAACTAAATAAGGTTGTATTGTCTCTTTTTAGATTTACCGATACCGTTTTTTAGACTAGTCTAAATTTGTATATATTTGTGGCATGTATTCATTTACCGAAGAAAACTACCTGAAGGCCATTTACAAGTTATCGGAGCGTAACACCGATAACATCACCACCAATGCCATTGCCGAAGTGCTCGACACCAAAGCGGCATCGGTAACGGATATGATTAAAAAGCTTTCGGATAAAAAATTATTAAAGTATGAAAAATACCATGGCGTTACGCTCACCGAAAAAGGACGTATTATAGCCATTGAGCTGGTACGTAAACACCGCCTTTGGGAAACTTTTCTGCATGAAAAACTGGAATTTGGATGGGATGAAGTGCATGATATTGCCGAGCAATTGGAACATATCAACTCAGAAACGCTGACCAACAAACTTGATGATTTTTTGGGCAACCCCACTCACGATCCGCACGGGGACCCTATCCCCACCCGAACCGGAGAAATAAATACCAGCAATTTTGTGTTATTGAGTGATTTAAGCCCAAAACAAAAAGGCATCATGTCGGGAGTGGTAGATCACACGCCAGCTTTTTTGCAGCATCTCAATAAAATTTCCCTCACCCTCGGATTGCAGCTTGAGTTGATGGAACGCAATGAATATGATGGTTCGATTGAAGTCAGAATCGGAGCGAATAACCGCCTTCATTTAAGCAAGGAAGTAGCTAAAAATGTATTGGTCAAAACGAAATAACGATGTCTGAAAAATCATTAAGTGAAGTACACGAAAGCGTTTCGGTTCCCGTAAAACGGAATTTCTGGAAAACGCTGCTAGCCTTTTTAGGTCCGGCCTATATGGTAAGCGTAGGTTATATGGATCCAGGAAACTGGGCTACTGATATAGCCGGAGGAAGTCAGTTTGGATACCAATTGATTTGGGTATTATTAATGAGCAACCTGATGGCCCTGCTCCTGCAAAGTTTAGCCGCCCGATTGGGTGTTGTAAAGGGAATGGATTTGGCTCAGGCCTCACGTCAGCAATATGCACCTTGGGCCAATATTTCGTTGTATGTGCTGGCCGAAATTGCCATTGCAGCGTGCGATTTAGCGGAAATCATCGGGATGGCCATCGGATTAAAACTTTTGTTTGATTTACCGCTTATCTACGGTGTATTGATCACCATACTCGATACCTTTTTATTGTTGTTTCTGCTCAATAAAGGCATCCGAAAAATGGAAGTATTTATTGTGAGCCTCATTGCCATTATCGGAGTTTCCTTCATTACAGAAATGCTGATCGTAAAACCTGATGCAGCCGAACTGGCCAAAGGTTTTATCCCAACGGCTTTATCACACGAAGCCTTGTATATCGCTATCGGAATCATTGGAGCCACGGTAATGCCTCACAATCTGTACCTGCATTCGTCTCTGGTGCAAACCCGCAATTTTGATAAAACCGAGAGTGGTATCAAACAGGCACTAAAATTTAATTTTATCGATTCGACCATTGCCCTGAACCTTGCCTTTTTTGTGAATGCCGCCATTCTCATTTTGGCTGCTTCGGCCTTCCACCGACATGGATACAATAGCGTAAGCGATATCCAACACGCGCATGTTTTGTTGCAGGATATTTTCGGCAACCTTGCTCCTTCGTTATTTGCCATTGCCTTGATTGCTGCCGGGCAAAGCTCTACCATCACCGGAACACTAGCCGGACAAATTGTAATGGAAGGTTACCTGAACCTGCGCATCAGTCCATGGATCCGGAGATTACTCACCCGCTTGTTGGCCATTACCCCTGCTGTGATTACCATCTTAATTTATGGAGAAGAACGCCTTGGTGAATTGTTGGTATTAAGTCAGGTTGTATTGAGCATGCAGCTTGGATTTGCTGTTATTCCCTTGATTCATTTTACCTCCAGCAAACAACTTATGCAACAGTTTGCCATCAAGCGTATGGTTAAAATTGCGGCATGGTTAACCGCAGCTATTATCCTTATACTCAATATCAAACTGGTGACCGAAGAACTCATTCAATTTTTCAATTGGCTTGGAGATGGCAATATTGTAGCCAAGACACTTGTTATCGTAGGACTTCTCTTTATTATCATATTGTTAGGCTATATCACACTACACCCTTTTATTGTTAAAAGACACCGTCAAAAAAGCAGTATCCCTCATGGAGAAGCAATCTCTCTCAATACTGTAGTAAAATCAACATACAAACAGATTGCCATTACTGTTGATTTCTCAAGACAAGATGAAGCAACCATCCAACATGCTTTATCATTAGGCGGCAAACAGGCAACCTATTTACTCATTCATATTGTGGAAAGTGCAGGAGCCATCCGTTTGGGTGAACAAATTTTGGATAATGAAACCATGCACGATATGGCCAATCTTGAGAAATACCAAAACGACCTTACCCAAATGGGATATGCCGTATCAACCCTGTTGGGATATGGGAAATCGGCTAATACCATTTCGGATCTGGTCAATAAAACCGATGCACAACTACTGGTGATGGGCGCTCACGGACATAAAGGAATCAAGGATATTGTATTTGGCAGCACTGTTGATGCGGTGAGGCATAATGTTAAAATTCCGGTATTAATCGTAAAATAACATTTGACTTTTATTTCCAGACAATTGTCGTAAATTTGAGGCGAGGACATTTTTATGAAAAAGCCGAAACCCTATAAAGAAGAAGAACCTACTTATTCACTGGTGAATGAACCCGCAGTTGCATACGGTTCTCTGGATGATGTTCAAGCCTTGGATTTGATTCAAATGATTCGTAAAGGATTACATTATAAAAAATTCCACAGTCTCTTTCAAGAGGCCGCATTTACCATCAATGAATGGTCAAAAATTTTGCATATCAGCGAGCGCACCATGCAACGTTATGAAAGCGAAAACAAAAACTTTGACCCCATTCAATCCGAAAAAATAATTCAGATTGCGATGCTTCATAAATATGGTATTTCGGTATTTGGAAATGCTCAAAACTTTCACACCTGGCTCTATTCTAAAAGTATTGCAATGGGTGGTATTACCCCAAAAGATTTATTAGACAGTTCATTGGGCATTGATTTAATAAAAGACGAATTAGGCCGGATTGAACACGGAGTGCTTGCATGATTGTTTTCAGACTTTGTAAAAGAGAATACAGGAAAGACCTTTCGGGTAATGGAGCCAGAAAGTTTGGCGGGCGTTGGAACAGCAAGGGTACTTCAATGGTGTACACGGGCGAAACGCGGGCCTTATGCTCAACAGAAATAGCAGTACACTCTCCTTATGGGATTATTCCCGAAGATCATTTTATGGTCAGCATTGAAATACCAAAGCATATCACGATTGCAGAACTTTCGCTTAAAGATTTACCTCCCGAATGGAATTTTTTTCCACAACAGGAAGAAACACAAAAAATTGGCGATGCCTTTATTCAGGAAGGGAAATATCTGGTATTAAAAGTGCCATCGGCTACCATTCAGGGAGAGCACAATTATTTGATAAACCCCAATCACTCTGATATGAAACGGATTTCGGTAATTCAAACAGAACCTTTTACCTTCGACAAGAGATTATTCATACGTTAGTTTGATTCCACTGAACGAAATACAGAGCAAAGCCAATAAGTTGCGCCCCGAAAACAAAAAGTTTTTCGAACAGTTAAAAAAACGTCAGCCCAAGGATTTGGACCTGCGTTTTCAGGAGCTGCATGAGGAAGCCTTTGACCATATTGATTGTCTGACCTGCGCTAACTGCTGCAAAACTACAGGCCCCTTGTTTAAGCAAAGGGATATTGAACGTTTGGCTTCACACCTCAAGATGCGCCCGGCCCAGTTCACCGAAACGTATTTGCATATTGACGAAGACAATGACTATGTGCTCAACGTATTGCCTTGCCCTTTTTTAGGAGCTGATAACTATTGCTCGGTATACGAACACCGGCCCAATGCCTGCCGCGAATACCCGCATACCAACCAGCGTAAGATGCATACTGTACTCAAAGAAACATTGAATAATGTAGCTGTTTGTCCGGCTGTTTTTGAGATTGTTGAGAAATTGAAGAAGGTGTACTAGCTGGAGTGTTGATTGGGAGGCTTCGATAAACTCAGCCCGACAATTATTGATTATTAACCCGAGTTTGGGTTAATAGATAAAAAGGGCGATTAAAAACCGCTGAAAGCGGACAAAAAAAGGGCGTAAAAATGTGTGGTAAATCCACGCAAAAAAGAGGAAAAAAGGGCGTAAAAAGCTCAAAAAAACCGCCATAACACCACAAAAAAAACGCCATCAAAAGCACTCAAACGCAGGGGAGAAAAGGGTGTGTATCTTTTAAAATGAGGGGTAAAACCGACCAAACAAAGCATAAAAAAACGCCACGTGGTGAGTGTGGCGTTTTGGTTTTTTGTTTGAAGAATAAGACTTAATATGTTACTCCTTTCAACGAACCACGACCAATAATTAGCCTTAGCCCTAGTACATTACTATTAACTCCCGACATTTCGCTTCCAATGTTATAACCCCAAAAAATAGTGCCTATACCTAAAAAGGATGGCCCTATTTCCGGCCTAATAAACAACTGATTATTACTAGTATTGGTATTTAAATAATAGACCCCATAAATACCTAAGTTTAAATATGCAAGGGTTGTTGAGTAACCCAATTTGGGTGCAATGATAACATTGTTATTTTCAGCAACTCTAAACTCTGCTGATAAGTTAAATGAAAAATATACATAAGCCCAACCCTCAAAGCCTCTGTAACCTCTTGCAATACCTATTTCTCCATAGTGATTATCTACACCATTGTATCCTAAAATAAAGTCAAATTTCCCTCTTTGAATTGGGTCTTTAAAAGAATGATACCCTGTTTTAAAATCATCTTTATTTTGAGCATTACTAACTAATCGAATGCTCACTAAAATTATTGCTAAAAAATAACGTGTTTTACTGTGCATATGATTAATATTCTAAAGGGTCTTGCTCCATCATGCCCATACCTGAGCCTCCAAGATTAGAAGAGGGTGTTGATGAACTGTTAGAAGAGGTTACTGGGGCAAGTGGTGTGGCTCCTGTTTGTGTTATTGCAGCAGGATTATTTACATCAAAAGAATGACCGCTCTTGTCTTTAACCTCAAAAACCCTTGTCATATTATTCTTATAAACTTCACCGCCTGCAAGCCCACCTTGCACAGGGTCAGAGAACTCCACTTTTATTCATAAAGTGTTGCAAATAGGATATAACAATATGATTTCCCTTCGCATGGATGTTCATATATTAGATTAGCAGTTTTATTAAATTTTTGGGCATTCACTAAACCAACAATAACTTTATTTGATTTACGCGAGACAATAAAGTATTTCTTCTTTTCCAACACCATATCATATTTAATATTGCAATCATCATCACAAACCGTTCTTAGAACTTGTGAGCAATATATATGTTTATGAGTAGCACAAGACATTGTATATATAGCTCCTAGCCTATTAACCAAAACTTCATAGATGTCTTTAAATTTATTTAAGTCTATCCTATTCTGCTCTTTCAAGCTTGTCTTTTCATCTGTTTTATTAAAACTAAAGACACTATCTAAATATGATTTTACTTCATCAAGATTGTTTCTAGTTAAAACAAAACTCGCTTTAGCATCTGAGCCAGCAAATTTAATGTAGACTTCGTAAGGATCTTTTAAGTCTAAAGTATCTACATTTATGAGGGTAGTTTCAAATGATAGCTGACTGTAGGAATTAGTATAAAACACTAACCCTAAAACGAATAAAATTATTGATTTATATGTTCTCATTTCTTTTTATTTTCTTTTACTGTCCCACTATTAAAATTAGCTGGTTTATTTGATACATTTTTCTCGGTTATACTAGATTTACCAGAATATGGTTTCGATTCAGTCTCATTCATTAATACCTTAGTCTCTTGCTGAGGTCCAACCAAACCAACCTTATCCAATGTTCCAGCAACATTCTCCGGAGTAACATTTGTCTCATTTGGGTGTCTTACTTCACCAGGCTTTTGTAATCCATCCAAAAAGTGATTAGGCAGTCCCAAAGTATGGCCAATTTCATGAGAACCCGTCGATGCAGCTTTCTTTGAAGGGTCAACTCTTATTATTTCGCCATCACCCGTTTCTGCTGCATTCTTAGGATTGATACCACAGTTGGTACACTCCCTGTATTGGTTTCCTGTATTATCGGCCACTGCCTTTTCTTGAGCTTGTATATTACTTGTTGAAGTTGCATCCACTTTTAATTCATATTTTATATTATACTGAATTGTCTTATCTCCATTCTTTACCTCATAAGCAAATTTTCCACTTTGTCCATTCCAATGATTAACTGCAGATTGAGCTTCATTTTGGTTGGCAGCGGTCGTATAATAGGTAGCCGTAACTGTAATAGTCCTTGTTTTATGGTCAACAATCACTCCATAATCACGCCCATCTTTATCGACATAAAGAATAGGATTATTTGCTGTAAAATGATAAGGTGTTAACCATGAATATTTCTTTTGAAGAGGATCTACACTCAGCCATCTGCCTAATCTTGGGCTATAAATCCTATCCCCAAAATCATACTCATTTCCTTCCCCATAAGTCTCATCATCTTTCTCCTTCCCATTGAAGCCGAACCTATACTCCTTGCTATTAAAGTTCCGTCCCGGCAAGGGTGCCCCAAATGGTGAATAATCATTGGCCTGAATCACATCGGCCGTATAACCCTTCAGGTTGACACCCGGTATCTGCTCAAATCTAATATTATCGAGCGAAAAAGTAACAGGCGCTGTCGAATTGTTGTTCTGGAAATTCATATACAATTGCATAGAGGGGGCTGATGCGGTAAACATAATCTCGTAATGCCCGTTGTCGCCAATCCAGGTCACAAAATAGTTGTAAGGATACATGGTATATACAATCAGGTAATTGCCTGCCGTAATATTCAACAAATCAAAGCTCAGCTTGTATTGTTTGCCCGGAGTAAAAGCAATATAAGGGCTTAATACCTGAGATATACCCGGTTGTCCATTTACATTCAACTGCTCTGTGCCATTTGATACGAGGGAAGAATGGGAGCGTGATAAATGGAACACACTGCACCCATTTAGTATTTCTTTATATATTCATCAAAATCGTTTGGATGTTCCCTTTTCATTCGCTCCAAATAAAAGCCTTTTGGTAATGGTTCTTTAAAATAATCTAATCCATAATTTGTATTTAAGTAAGATACTATCTCCATTTTGACTTTATGCTCTTTTGAACCTATAGTAAATATTAATAATCTTAACATGCCAAGCACAGTTGTCGTATCTCCATTTTTTGAAACCAAACAATAAGGTGGAATTTTCGCCTTGAGATCAATAATCAAATACTTCACTAAATCTATTCTATCTTGTATCAAAGCATTCGTGATAGCACAATTACCTTCGCCTCCTACCGATTTATTTATATCTACCCCTTGAGCTACTAAATACTTGATATTCGCCAAACAGTCAGATTCACATGCCAACATAAAAGCCGTGGTTCGTATCACTTCATAAGTAACAGTATCTTTATTATCACAAATTGCATTTATATCCGCTCCGTATTGTATTAACAATTTTGTTGTCTTTACATCGCATTCTACTCCATTATAATTCACGCTCATGTGCCTCATTAGAACGGTCAAATTTCTTTTATCCCTCTTGTTTGGATTTGCACCGTTTTTTAGCAAGGTTTCGATAACTTTATGCTTATTATTCATAACGGCTACCATTAAAACTGTTTGTCCAAACTTCTCTTCTCCATAATCAGCATCATACAATTTGTCCCTCATAAAGTCATTAATTGCCTCTAAATCGTTAAAGTCACATGCTTTTGCTAAATCGTGAACAGGTGTATTTTCAAACTGTTTAAAGCTATAACCTAATTGACTATAGCTCAATAGTGGAATAAAAAATATTATCGTTGTTATTAAAATTCTCATTTATTAAATATTATTCTATCCCCTCATCTTTAGCTATTTGCCCCATACCGGAACCACCTCTTCCCCTAGTTGGAGGAGGACAAGGTGAAGGGGAAGGTGCAGGGGTGGGTGAATCTGTCTTTGGAGTCAATTCTTTCACAGAATTACTTATTGAATGACTAGCTCCATCAATATAAGAAGTTTGTCCATTCGGTGTTAATCCTAATGGGAATGCTGCTTTCTGAAATAAATTCAACGGTTCATATTTTGTAATATAATTTTCAACATTAGCTTCCGTACCAAATATAGTATGATGTTTTATCTCCGTTATGGGTGAAACTCCTGCCGGATTGAATGTTATTGCTAAGCGACCTGTTTTAAAAGAAGACAATACTGCCAACCCTCCTCCTAATGAATGCCCCACAAATGTTAACTCTTCATCCTTTAATCCTTTAGAGGCATTTCTTGCATTTATTGTGGCTTCCGAATATTGCTTTGATAATCCAAAAACCTGAAGCACATCATGTAGTGCATCCAAAAATGATTCTGTTCCAGCGTATACGTATGCATATTCTGTTGTCCCATCTTCTTTTGTTCTTTCATAGAGTAACGCTTTAAAACCAGATGGAAGAGCTCCTTTTGTTAAACCATTTACTACCCTATCTGATACTTTCCATCCACCAACCAGTTGAACAGTAGTTGCATATTTTATATTGTTTGTGCTTTGATTGGCACGGACGACACGTCCGCGCCAACGGGGTAGCAAAAAATTCATTTGACCTGAATTATGATCCTTTTTTATCATCGCTTTTTGCAAGGTTTTTATCGAATTTCTTCTAAATCTTGCAAATTAAAACACCCTTTTAATACACGATATGTGCATATTCATTGGGTTTGAATACTTTTTGAGGGCGGACTAAGTATTCAAACCGTCTTTAATCTCATTCTCAAAAGAGAACACTACCTTCCAAACTAAACTTAGAACAATAACTTGATAACAGAACATTCCAACCAAATGCAGTAGAATCTCCGTAAAATTAGATTGAAAACCGCTTTCTTGTAATAGTCTCTGTAAAATATCGAATAAGACACTAAATGCTATTGTATTTGACATTACCATATCTGCACCATGCAGCATATTGTTAGAAATAATTAATATAAGAGATTTAAGGATTAGGATCATTAATGGGAATAGCCATAATAGTTTCCTTAAATCCTTAATTAAAAATGTCGCCAACCATAATATTAAGCAATGGCCTAATGGGAAAATAAATATTTCATAGAATTTATAATTCCCAAAACCTAATTTAAATATCCATTCAATGATGTAGAATAGGATGTTGAGAGCAGCATATAAAAAGAATGCCTTAAAAGAAAAAAACAATTTGCTTTTCATACTTATTAGTGTATTATTTTGATTTTTGTTCATTATAATCTTTGGCATTTTCTGCTCCAATATTTAATCCAGACAAAGCGGCTTTAGTTGCTTCCAAAGTATGTCCTACTGGCGAGGTCTTAACCATACCGATGTGTCCTGGCACATTGTCTGTAGGATTCATTGCTCCATCATAAAATTTCAGTGCTAATCCTGTATTCCCAAGTTCACCTGATTCTTTTGCAATATTGCTTTGATGTGCTTGTTGGGTTAGAGAAAACTCTTTAGTTTCCCAGTTTGCTGTATATTTATCTGATGTCCCAGACTTAAATGTTGCAAACGCTCCATTCCATCCTGGCCTATCAGTATTTAAAACTTCTACATCATTTTGAACACCAGTCTTATCAAATCCCAAATCAACCAAAGCATTCTCCACCGTCTTTTCTAATAAAAGGCCATTCAAACGAGTGTTTGTATTTTCAAACCCCTTTCTATTTACATTTGGATTTGAGAATGACCCAATAGAATTACCATCAGTTGAGATAAAGGCTTCTGAAAATTTATCTCCCTTCTGATTTATAACCTGTCCATACACACCATGCCCAAGCGGACCAGTACCTGCATCGGTCTTTGTATAATCAATAGTCTGAATTAATGTCCTTCCCTGATCTGTTAATTTATAGATATATGCGTAATCCTCTAATCCATCTAGATCAATAGCATAAATAGGTTTATTGCCCGCATATTGGTATGGGGAGTAAAACGCAAAGTTTCTTGTCAACGGATCAACAGAAAGGAACCTACCCAATCTTGGATTGTAAATTCTGAAGCCATAATCATACTCATTACCAGCACCTTTTGCCTCATCATCCCTTTCTTTCCCATTAAACCCGAAACGATAGCTTCCATTGTTGAATTGTCTCCCCGGCAATGGTGCCCCAAATGGTGAGTAATCATTGGCCTGAATCACATCGGCCGTATAACCCTTCAGGTTGACACCCGGTATCTGCTCAAATCTAATATTATCGAGCGAAAAAGTAACAGGCGCTGTCGAATTGTTGTTCTGGAAATTCATATACAATTGCATAGAGGGGGCTGATGCGGTAAACATAATCTCGTAATGCCCGTTGTCGCCAATCCAGGTCACAAAATAGTTGTAAGGATACATGGTATATACAATCAGGTAATTGCCTGCCGTAATATTCAACAAATCAAAGCTCAGCTTGTATTGTTTGCCCGGAGTAAAAGCAATATAAGGGCTTAATACCTGAGATATACCCGGTTGTCCATTTACATTCAACTGCTCTGTGCCATTTGATACGAGGGAAGAACGGGAAGAGTTGATCCAGCCTCCCGCAGAGCCACCGTTGAACGGCTCATCATAAATGACAGTTACGCCTCCGCAAACCGGCACTTTTTTATCGCTCACCACAACCATCACATTTCCCAAATGGTTGCTGAGTTCGTAATTTTTTTCACCCCTTGTAAAACTAAAAGATAAATCGCTGGCAATATTGGGAATATCATAGCCTGGCCTTGACAGTGCAGAATTATCAATATCAGGAACTCCACTCTCCACATTACTTGCATTAAATATTCCGTAAGCAATTCGTGTATTAACCTTGCGAACACCAACCCTTGAACTGCCATAAATATGATGTTCACTCAAATAAAATTCATCAATATATGTATTACAGTTATCTATAAAGTAGTTTACTACGGCATCGAAGGCTTGTTGACTATTGTTTTCTTTAAATCTTTGTAAATACTGCTCAATACCATTGCCTGAGGAACTATACCTATTGGCAGCCTGCTGTATAGCTCCAATATTTGATACAATGTTTGATGAAGAAGAAAGAGTATACAGATAATTGTATGGATTGTTCATTTTTATTGAACTTAAAAACCAATCTGCATCTTGATTTACTGGCATATCTACATCCTCTACATCAACGTATGCATTCATATCCATATTCAATAAGGTATTCCATCCTGTAGTGTTATCAATATCTGATATAATTTGACTCGTAAACGCCATTGATGAGTAATTGAAGCAATTAACAACATCCCAAATTCCCTGGGTGCTTAACAAATAAGCTTTATAATATTCGGATGCAAATCTTGAAAACCGCGTTCTTGCGGTCTCATCATAATACGTATTATACACTATATTTATCATGTGGTCCTGCCCGGTCATTCCATACGAATATTGCAGCAAATTGAACAATACTTGTGCATAGTAATCTTTTAAATCAGGATCATTTGCATACTGATCTCTCATTGCTACAATTGTCGATTCAATATCATACCAATAATTTAACCCTGTTTGGCTTGTTAGATTTACATAAAAGTAAAAATCAGATTCGTACATATATCTCAAATACGACTCAAAAATATCAGGTGTTAATGTCACTATTTTATAAAAAGCAGCCTGATCGATGTAGTAAAATTGATTCGCACAATCATAAAGCTGATTATAGGTTCCTTTTATCAAAGTAGCCGGATCGCAATAGCCATTTTCCATACTCATCTTAATTGCATCTGCCTGAATAGCAGTATTAGCATTGGCAAAATAGTGTCTAAAAATACTTAAGCCCCCATAAAGCATATCATAAAAAGAAAAGTGTTCTGTAAGAAATGTTTCTTTATCTGAAACATTCATTCCTAATACTTGCTGATGGAGTTGGTTAAAAAGAGCATCAGGGTTACTCTCACTATAATGAAGTCCTGAGATAAATGCAGCAAACCCACCGCCCCCTATTACTTCTATAATTTTGTTATTAACCGACTGATAGGTGAGTGCCTCAAAGTCAACTGTTTTGGTATACTTACGAGTATATGTGGCCAAAACATTTCCCTGTACGTCTCTCACATAATATGTATAGGAGCGTAAAGCCTTGGGGTCTTTAGGTATGACCATTTTTACTGCTCTGTACCCATCCGGTGAATACTCAAACTCCAAATCGGGCTTCTGGCTACCGGCCATTCGGGTAATACGCTTTATCTTACCATATACCGTCCATTCTATTTTCTCAATTTCTTCTGCCCAATCTGTCTCCAGATTACCAATCAAATCATACGAGTATGAATGAAATCCTTTTATATCATCATCATAACCTGAATTTGTTTTTGTATCATTTACATACGTCAATTGATTGGTTCCGGGTGTATAAGCATACTCTATATCATCCATATCCACACCTTTAGCAACATAGCCATTTCTTTTCTGAGTGAGGATATTACCATCCGCATCATAACTAAACTCATTATAATAATCGGGCAAAGCGGCTCCTGCTGCCATCCATTTATTATTACTAATATCGTAATTTTTAAAATAGGATGCCGTTTTAAGTCTGTTCAACTCATCATACCTGTATGCAGTAGCAAGAGGTCTGTTATCCGGCATAAACTTTTGGATGGCAGTCGTCATCATTGCAATGTTTCCATTAAACAAATCCTGACTTGAGTTTGCTAACGAGCTGGATACTATATCTGGTGCAAAACTATTATTCGTACCACCAGGGCTGTAATCAGTGCTATTATACTGTAATATATATCCATACTCATCCTTAGGATTGAATTGATTGTTATTCACAACACCTGCATCTTCCGGAATATACCCATCCTTACCTATATCATAACCTGCCTTTAAACCTCCGCTATTTACCCCCTTAATCCAACCTTGCAATGTATATGCATAATCTAACCCCTGAACGCTTTGACTTCCCAATACCATTCTTGAAAGTGTCCCATACTTATAATAGGCATATTTAGCATCAGGTTCCAATACCTGACTTCGGTAACCTGTACTTACCTCATATAACCTGTTCATTTTATCATACTGATATGAATGAATGTATTGGTCTGGTTCTCCTTCCTGATAAACAACTGTTTTTACAGATCCTGTTACTACATCAAACTCATACCTCATTGTTTTATACTCCTGATCCATGTATGAGGTTAACAGCGCAGTTTGCCCTCTTACAAGCCCTACCACATTGCCCACCGCATCATAAGAATAATACACATTTTGGATTGGCATGCCTCCATGTCCGTTACTCGTATATACTTTTACAACTCTGTTTCGTCCGTTGGTCACAGCAATTGGCAATAAGTCGTTTTCATCTTCAGGAATTTCATCGTAAACCGTTGCTGTAACCTGAGCCGTGTATCCTTGCGAAGGATTATTATTCAACCAATCACTCAAAAAGTGATTGCTGATACCTGACTCAGCTAAGTTAGCAAACTCGCTCACTGATATAAGTTCGCCTACTTCCGAAATCCTACTTTGATTATCGTATAAGGTGTACGAGTACACATATTCACCCAAGGTTGATAACCGGCCCTTTTGTTTACTGTTTTGCGATAAAACCAACCTTCCCGCATCGTCATAATAAAAGGTTGACAGCCCTGCATCGGGGGTGGTTTGCCAAACCAAACTATTTAAGGTATTGTACAAATAACGCGTAACAGCAGTATGGTTATCTCCTTCTGAATATTGTACTTTAGCCTTTCTTGCTTCATTTACCTGCGCAACATCTTCTTCGGGAACCATTACTACATTTCCGGGAGATACCGTTTTTACCAAATTTCCTGCCTGATCATAATAATAAAGTGTATGGTGGGTTTCAGTGTTCAGAAACTTACGAACAAAGTTTTCTGTTTTACCTGCCGTTAAACATTTTGCATTATACTCTTGTTTAAACTTTTCGATTACTCCGGCAATGTATATATCCCATTTCATGCGTGCGTTGGCCTTGGATCTGGCACGTAATGTCATAATACATGGCGATTCATTAATCTTTACCTCAAATGGATTTTTGTCGCACAATTGCACATTCGGATAACATTCAGAAATTATCCTTTTTCGAAACGGCAAATCCGACATTGTCAGCAATACGTATTGAGTTTTGAGCGCTCCATCAGGACTTTGATAAGTCATTTTGTAAATAAACTGAGCCTCTGTAAAATGATAACTTGTGTTGGCAACATATTCAAGAGCATAAATCCTATTAAAACTAAAATCAGAGGCCGGTTTAACCGGAGCATACGCTGAGATCGAGGTATTAAAAATATTAGGGTTCACCTTCGACCTATTACTATATATCAAGATTGTTTTTAATTTAAACCAAATATCTGGCGCCTGAAAAGCCGTAAGCTTACCTTCTAATTCACCATCTGAATCTGAAATTTTAGTTGGTACATATACTAAAGTATTTTTATACGTATAGTTATAATCGATCAGTTCAAACAATTCGGGGACATCTGTTAAAATATTAGTTGATGATTCTGCACTCCATATTAAGTTACCGGTACCCGGTTTGTGTTTAGTTAATACTGAAAGAATTAATGTTTCAGGGTATGCTCTTCTGGTATTAATTGCAGTTGGATCAGAAACGGGAAATTTATTGGCATCCGGCCCATCCGGGTTCCAGGGTATTGGCCCATTATTATATGAACAAGAACTTATTTCACATGCATCAATATATTCATGAATTTTTTGCCTCAATCCATTGGTCAATTGATAAGGGGGGCTTAATACCGGATAATTAATCCCATCAAGATTCAAATGGTCAGTCCATATCGAAGCAGAGCTGTTTTCTCCATTCAATCCCATCAAAAAATTATTTACTTCCAAATCGTATGTCGAACTGTAATAAGGCTCCTTAAACAATTCTCTTCTGCCTCCATAAAATACAGACAGGCTGGCACTTGTATATTCGTACCAACGGGTTGCAAATTCTTCACAATCCATTGGCAAACAAATTTTGAGTTGAGCCTTTAAAGATTCCAGGGAACTAAAATAAAAGCCTGCACCTGAAAGGTGTGTTTGTAATTCTCCAAATATGTTTCCCTGACCATAATAATCTAACCAATTGTAAATATTACTTTGAATTAAGCTGTTATTATAATCGTGAAACGCCATAGGTAAGGGATAAGTATTCCAATTTTGGGCCATATATGAATTGATTGTGCCCAAAAAACCGTTGCAATCTGTATAATTTTCGCCCGCAAACGAAGCCGGAGGATTCTCAACTGATTTTACAGTAATGCCATCAATATGCAACTCTTTAAATTTGGCAAATACACTTGTTAAATTGTGGCCATAACCTAAGCATGAAATTACATGTTTTTTATAATCGGAGAAACGAAGGTTTAATCCTGCCTTTTGGTTGATAAAAACCGTTAATAAATCTTGCTCTAATGTATTGTGCTCATCAAAAACAGTATACTTATTCAAAAACATTTTAAAGTAACTGGCAAACTCAAAACAGTCAATACAGGTACTGCATTTTTCGTATTGAGAAACATTCATTTGAAGTTTAATAATATCATTCACGTCCTTTGCTGCCTCAGCGTTGCTACAAGGAGCGGGAAAATCAGCAGCACATTTGTTTGCCAAAGGCGAGGATGTTACAAAAAAATCGTGTCCATACGGCATGGGCATTTTGATAAGGGTTTCATCGCAAATACCCGGCATATAAATGGAAGGAACCGGGTGGACTTGCTCACCGTCATTTACGTAAGTTGATTTTAATACATCTTCAAAAGACTGGTATCCCGTTACAAGACTATCTGGAGAAACAGTGCTACTGCCCAATGGATAAGAGCCATCACATCCCTTTATACATACATTATAAAGTCCGTTAATAATTGAATTAAATCTTACCTCGGGTGCTATTGTGTATTGTACCGGTGGTACTTGATTCATATTTGCTAACCCCATGACAGCATAGCAACCTTGTAAACTTTCTCGCCAGGCAGGTTTATAAGCCTCACACCTTTCTTCACAATTAGCCCTCATTGCTAATTCGCCATCTGCTCTGGTTGTATTCATAGCGGCATCTGTTGCGGCAATCGAAACGAAACCAGGTTCATATCCTGCTGGTAAAACCGGATTACAAGAATTATGATTTCTTTTTAAATCTAATATTAACTTCTCTCTTTCACTCAAATACATGTTTCTTATGGAGGTCCAATAATAATCTCTGTAAGGCACACAATTATACATTTCATCCCGATGTGAGGCTATACAACCTGAAATTTGATGATTATAATTATCAGGCAGATCATCACAAAATGTTTCATATACAGGCATATCCCATAAACTCATCGATTCGGCAGGATGCTCCACACCCCAATGTACATAAGCAGGTATTTGCTGATATTGCCAAAGATTAATCCAAAAACTCATTCCAATGCCCGCATTTATAAAAACAGCATTTCCAAACAATGGGTCAATAACAGTTTGCGTATAATACTCAGGAATTGGTTGAACCATTGGAACTATCACTTTTAATTGGCCATTAGCAAATCCATATTCATAAGGAGGCATTCTCAAAAAACCCTTTGATTCGGCTTCTGCGTATGTTGATATTTTTTGCAACTCAGAAGTAAAATTCATTGCTTCCTCCATTTGCTCACACCATGTTAACTCACAATACTCCGGATGTGCTTTAATTAATTTAGGAATCCATGCATTTTTATTTTCTCCCCAAAGCTCAACAAATTGAGTTGGAGATAAAAGGGCAATATTTGTAGAAACACCATCCAACATTACGTCATAACCACTTAATACCGTTTTATAGGATATAGGATTATCATTGTTGCTGTTAACGGGGTTCAATATATTAAACCTGCTTTGATTTTCCCCCTGTGGCCTGTACGCTATATCTCCGTTTGACAGCATATCAAACTTGGCATATTTACCTCCCGGTGAAACATCGCTGATCAATATTTCTCTATAAATATCGCAAGAGGTTTGCTTGTCACAAACGTTATCGCACATTTGTTTAAAATCTAAGTACGCACCTATCCATCCATTTCGTGTTTCTTCTGTAATATCGTCTGAAGTCGTTCCGGGTGCCAATAAAAACTGTTGTTCCTTATAGCTAACAAAACTCTCTTGAGAATAGTACATTGGTTTGGCCAGCTCGGTATTGCAATAATCGCACGTAATGCCACAACCTGATTGATCCGTTGCAAGCCATTCTTCCGTTTCAAAATCAGCTAAAGTCTTACATTTTTGAGTTTTCAAAAAATGTTGCAGGTATTCTTCGGCCATCTTGTCATTTACTTTAAGCGATTTAACCAGCTTATATGTTCCCTTTGGCAAATTTAAATACAGATAGTTCTTTCCATCACTTTCATCTGTTTGTATATAAGCTGCCAATTTAGGATCATTGGCAAACGAGTATGGAGAAGCCGGGAGTTCTATACATGTTCCCATCTCTTGGTTACCGTTCCCTCCAATGATCCGCTTTAAAACTGTTGTGGGGGAGGAATATCCTTCTCCTGGCATTTGCTCATTACGACACAAATCGGTAATACTTATTTCCAAATCATATACACACTCGTAACAGAGCTGAGGGCTTTCCTCATTGGGATTACCTCCTGATTGTTCTGTTCGCGGACAATTATCAGGCAAATATTTCTGTGGTTCAACTTCGTATAAAAACTTATGTATACCAGCATTTGTAACGGTAAACACTTTGGCAATAGACAAATCGCCATCCTCATCAACAGTGGTTTCTTCTGTTGTTTGAGGTTCTTCTTTTACGAGCATATTTGATACAACTTCGTATGTGGCCCCGCTTGAATCATCATCAATCAAGGCAGTTGCCACTACTTTTCCCGACAAATTGAAATAAGCCACAGAGGACTTACCATTTGCATCGGTTGTGGTGTGTCTTTTGTAGTGATGGCTATAACCAACCTCTGTGCCAAATAACCGATCTAATTCCTGTTGTTCGGGAACATCATACGCAAATTTAGTTTCGTGAGTATTGACTCCTCCAATTTGATATTCAGGCCCGGGAGAAGAACGGGTTCTAATCTTCCCGCTATTATCGGCTGTATACTCTACCTGTACAAATGGGAAACCGTTTGCCACAGGAACATAATCTTCGCTATTGGGAAATGTACCTGTTGATGCATTTTCTGAGTTAAATTCATTGTTGGATGAATAATACTTTGAAGATCCACTCGTGTTGCTCATAGGCCCCGTTGCCGGCACACAAAGCGAACTGCCAGTGGGATAAAGATCTTTGGCCGAATATGCTTCTCCATTCATGTTTCGATTAAATTTAGGGGTAAACTTTAAAACGCCATCTTTAACAGGAACCGGTAATGTGTTAATTACCCCTCTTCCCTCATAATCATATTTTGTTTCAGAAACGACTGATGTTTCATCTTCAAAATTTTTGTTTACGGTTTGTCTATTCCGCAATGTTCCGTCAAAGTAGGTGATTCCTTCTCCTATAACAGCATTCTCAGAATAAGCTATATGATATTCCCAGTTCATGCTTTGCAAGTGCGGTGATTGATAAACCAGCACACCACTAATACCAATTGAAACCGGCAGGTCACTAACCAATATATATGACGATTTGGAATTATAATATGCATCACCCTCATTATCGCTTTGATTATTATAATAACCCGACCATTTTCCTACCACTCGTCTTTCAAGCTCATTATTATCTTTATAGTAACCAACCTTACGTACTCTAAACATAATAAAACCGGCCTCAAACACATTGGCTAAGGTGTAGGTGGTTCCGACAACCCTAACCCTTGTTGCGTTATTATTATAATTGAACAATCCATGAGTCTTTCCGCTCCCGTCTACATAACAATTTTTACTGTCATACAAATCAACATGAGTCCATTCCAAATCATATTCCTCATCCCTTTGTGTACTTGAAGCAATCTGAACATTAATTCCTGTACCGTCAGGTGAGAAACTAACGTTTAAATCCGGGGGAATATCAAAATTAAATATACTCGCATGTACATCTTCCGTCAACATTCCTCTTAGTCTCACAAACGACAACCAACTCGTATTGGAAATTTGAACCCCGGTGAGCCTTAACTCTATATAGTTTGCCTGCGCCTCCAGTATCCGAATATCCTTATCCTGATATGATACACCTTCCTTAGCATCGTACTTTACCTCTAAATGTAACAGTTCGGTTTTAACCGATTCTGTTGAGAAGCTATAGTATTTTGCTTCAACTGTTGCCTGACAGGTAAAACTTTGCGGGGGACAAACACTATTTCCCGGGTCAATAGAAAGAGAAACCTGACCTTCTGCTTTCTTAAAAGAAAAACCGGTACTTGAACCCTGAGTGAGTGAACTCCTAAAAACCCCTGTAACTACAACAGGAGACGGGGTTGCAGAGATCGGATATAAAGCAGACAGCAGACTTGAACTCTCTTGTTTGACCGGTTGGCTTCCATGCACAAAAAAGAAAGTTATTATATTAACGAATACTAAAAATGCCTTAAGATATTTCATATTATCTTTTTTTAGAGGTGTTATCATAAAACTTATACCCATCAAACTCCGGTAACAAATAGTTCTTATTACCTTTTGCTTTTATGTATTTTTCAATTCTGAAGTCCGCACTCGGACGTTTGTTTAGTTTAGCGAACTCCACAAATACAACTTCTAGCCTTGGAGCCTGATTATACTCCGCCTTTTTATCAAATCCCCTACCTAATAATGTATTCAAGGAGCCATTGTAATACACCACAACCTTCTCGATAAAATGAGTTGTTCTGTTGATCGTTATATCAGAATACTTGTATCTATTAGATTTAGCAAAATGCATTCTAAGAGTTATTGTTTTTGATGTTGCACCTGTCGAATCAATGCTTACATAACTTAGAATAAGGGAATCAATATTGACAATGGCCTGCACACCATCCTCTTCACGTCTTTTTTGTTTATTACTTAGAACATTATCTAAAATTACAATCTTATGAGAATGATCAACATGAATACTTTTATGCTTGTTTTTTACTACTTCAATCCCGTCAAAATCCATTGACATTTCTTCTCCCCAAACAGTCATTTTACAATTCTTTTCCTGAAGTGCTTTAGTTGAAGTATATGTTCCGTAAGCTTTATATTTAAGACTTACCTTATACTTCATATCTTTAATACAGGCATTGGCTTGATTGAGGTAATCCAGATAGTTTTGCGCCTGTAGAAAGCTAGTGCTTAAATACAAGAACATTAAAACAAGAAACAATTTCTTTTTAGAGCCCATAGCTTATTTTTTAATTAAGGATGAGCGCGTTTCTGATATTGTAAAAACTCCTTTGTCTGTTTCTCGTTTCGTTCTTACCAACTTCCCTTCATTATTATATTCATAATAAACAGCGTAGTTGTTTTCATCCAATTCCGACATCAACCGCAGGTTTTTCCTGTTGTATACATAAGTTTTCATGGTGGCCTGGGCGGGGTGTATTCTCAAGTCATCAAATAAGGTAGTAACTGCAGCGTTATTTATTTTCCTTTTACTTGAGATCATCCTCACCTCAATCCTATTACTTGCCGTTCTATTAATCATTCCTTTCCCTTCCATCTTCTGCCACCCGTCTATAATTGGGCCTACCGGATAACACACTATAGAATTTAAATCTGCAAGAACAAACGATTGTTCCACAACCTCAATTCGTAACTTTTGACTTAAGTTTGATATTCCTCTCTCATCATAAGTAGCCTCCGATCTGGCTTCTGGAATCTTTACCCAACATGAGACTACGTATTCGCCTTGAGCAGGATTAAACCATCCGTTATAATCAGTTGAACTTAGTACGTATCCGTTTGCATCATTCACATTTTGAACAATCGTATTTTCGAGATCCCGATATGCCTTTGCAATTTGACCATCTTGAAGTTTCATACTGTAAAGACCTGTATGAGCATCTGATGAAAGTGCAAAAACACGATCATCCATAAAGTTAAAATGATCATGTGGACAATAGAGGTCACTTGCGCCTAACGGCCTATTAGTATTAACATAATTTTCCATATTATCATTGGCTATATCATTATACCTGGCATTCGATGAAGAAGCATACACCGTGTTATTACCAACATCTATAAGCTGACTGCTAAACTGATTTAGAGTGTTTTTACTTTCCAATTGCACACCCGATCTGTGGAACTTTGTATTTTCATTCTGCATTTTCCAGTTATTGCTCAAATCAACCCCTTTGCTCCAAACAGTTGACTGGCTACCTACTTGTGGCGACCAAAATGGGGTACAGGTAACATAGGTTCCTTCTTTTCGTATATTGGTTTTCTTTACCAGTTCATCTCTGTTTCCAGTTCTATTGCCCATGTACACCCACGACTTTGACGACTTCCAGTTACCCAGCAAACCTTGTAGAAACGGATTCACTTTACAATGGGCCGGATTAGCCGTTGTAAATACCCCACAGTCTGAGTAAATATCATATTTGACAATCCCAATATTCGGTGTGGTTCTAGTTGTGCTCTCTAAGGTGGTCCCTCCTTGCGAAACAACCTCCACTTTGTATACAGCAATATCATCATGTACATCCAACACTCTTGCAGAAGGTATAGATGAAGTGGTTGCCCAAGAGTCAAACAAAGCACCAAGTCTGTCAGTAATGCTCGATGCAGATGATGAATTATCAAACTCAACTCTAGCTGTTTGAGCACCAAAACACGAACAGTCATTTGTAAAAACGGAATGGCTAAAATCCACCGTATTCAGATCAATCGGCAGAGCCGTTGCATACGGCCCACATGTATTCCCGGTAGCGTAGTCAATATCGTTTACGCCAACTCTTAGTGTAACACTATTATCCAAATTATTATGATTATAAAGAAATGAGAACATTTTATTATACCTGGTTGTTGTATAGTTAGGCAAAGGGGAAGTCACGATTACATCTAAACTGTTTAGTGAAGTAATATTAGTCGGCAGATTGAAGAAATATGTTCCTGTAATTCCGTTACAGGACGTTTCGTAACAAGAACCAGCATCAGAGTTAACAAAACCAACAACGTTCCTTCTTATTTCATAACTGGTGACGGTCATAGAATAAGTACCTATATTTAGTATAAAATCAATATAGTATGACAACTTAACTACCGGGGGATTGAAATAACCAGACTGTTTACATTCTATCGCTGGCCTTATATTAACCTGACCAGTAGCACTTAATGGCAAACCTTGACACTTCTGATAATCTTGATACAACCCCTTCAGTTTCGTTGTTCCGTCTAAGTCACCTTCAGTAATTGGAGCACTTCTGGTAATTGAACTCAAATTGGCGCCCGGTTGTCCGCTAAAAAATTTATCATTCGCTGTCAACAACCTATACAGTTTAGGAACCATAATATCCTTAAACTCTGAAAGCATAACACCCTGAGAGCCAACATAGGTATCAAACACGTAGTTGCACAACGAGTTGTCGGAAATCGAATTATTCAACAATCCCCAGTGCTCCTTATATTCTTGTGATTGAGCATTAATTACCTCACTAATTTGAGAAGTAATCTTATTGTCGACTATCGGAGATGCCAAACTAGTAATAGAAGCCGCTGAGAGACTTAATAAGTTTTTCCTCCCTGAGTCCATCACTTTTACATAATACGTTCCTGTTTGCAAATCAATTTTGCTCCCTATTGCATCAATAAATATCCATTCGTTTGTCAATGCCCGCTTATAAATCCATGCCTTTTTTGAAACACCATTTATTTTTAACTCTACCATATCTCCACTTACAAAGCACTTGGCAGGATCAACATCTGTTTGATTTTGAATAATAGGTTCAAAGCCAAATAAGTTGCTTTGTTTCACATAACATTCCAATCCAATATTCATAGATGCTGGACCCATTCCATCATATTCACTCATCCAATATGCAGGTAATGTTAAACTATGAACATCGTCATCAAACTCATTTGTTGTACAGGTGAGTAATACATCTCCTGTTTCTGCATCATAAAGCATATTGCGTTGCGATATTTCAGTTTCAAACTCGTTGGCCACAGTTTCTTCCAAAATCCCATATCTATTAATAACCCTAGATATGGCTACCGATTTAAAACTATTAATATCAAGCTCTCGCTCAGGAAGAACCATCGGCAAAATGAAAGGAATGATTCCGACAAAACCCATATTAATATTTAAACCTTCGATCCGGGTTGCCACCTCACCGCTTGTTTCACGCGAATCAAAAGCAACGTCAACTTCCATCCCTAAAGCTTGCGTAGAAATTGTATTGTTCCTGTCAATGGTTAATACATCATTTTTCAAATACGATTTACTACCGGATTTAGTGCTCGAATAATTATATGTTATCCCTGAATAGGCATATTTCTTATCGGTTTTATCTATAGACTGCTGGTCGAAACTGTAAATGCCTCTGGGTTTCCCATGCATATCATTCAACTCAACCTGAAACCCCTGACTTCCGTACAAATGCCTTTCTGAAATGGCTTGTGTCAATGACAAAATAATATCCGGGTTCTTCTCTATTGCATTGAAGCTTGTTTTTGAAACAACAATTGGATAATCCTTTGCAGTATAAAAAGAGTAGAGTGTTTTCCCTTTTGCATGACGCTCAATTGTACCGGGACTATTTTCCCATTCCTCAGGCAGCATCGTTTTAACAGCAACCTCAGAGTAACCAACTACGGGTGGAGGAAAAAAACTCTCCCCGTATGGTTGTTCTGTGTAAAAATTATCATTAGGAACCAATAAGTGCTCCACCTCGTAAGAATCCGGTTGTCTAAACGGATTTTCATCTCCACCCACAATAGGTTCATACGAAGCAACGCCACTGCTTATAACATAATCTGCCCCGTTATAGAACTGTGTTTTGGTATAACTAAACTCCTGTCCGTACGACATCGCCCCCTCCGCATTGCCGGTCATCGTACTCCAATCATCATTAATAATGATGCTTTTTACCCGGGAACCTCCTCCCAGTTTGTACCCTGTTAAATTATTAAGCCTAATGAACGACTTTTCGACATTAACCTCCCGGGCAAAATCATTGTTTTTAAACTTATCATTTACCCCATCTATCATTGTATAAATCTCACCTATGTATCCTAATAGAGAGGAAATGACAGCTCGTGTAGTATTCCCAAGCTCTCCTTCATTTTTCAAATCAGATCCCGGAAATACCTTACCCGTCAATGACAGGCGTCCCAATTGCCATGCAGCGAATGATATTGGATTATACTTATCCCCAACTTTATTAATTCGAACCCAACCATACCTGTTATCATCACTCACTCCTGCTGCTACAACCGAGGCATATCCCTTTACATACTCATAATTACTCTGGCCCGCGGAAGTGATATTCACAAAACAATTAAAATACATCAGGTTATCTTTTGATCCACCTAAAAAATCATTCATGTAATTACCTGAGGACACAAAATTGGAAGGAAGTGTGAAGTAGATATAATCATACACCACATCGTTCGCCATTACACCTCCCATAAAGTTATCTTCATACAGTTTATCATCATCGCCTGTAAAACTTGAGATATTAGGATCCTTGCTAAAACCAACGATCTTATACATTTGATTCGCCACTTTATCCTGTACATAGGCATAATCATCCGACTCATAAACGATATTTATGCTTGAACCTGACGGCATATTGATTTTAGTTAAACACCATGCAGAAGCCCACTTATCTGTTAGCGTTTTGTTTTGATTTACATAAGGATATTCAGTGTTATTAAGGCTTTCCGATTCGGGTTCCTTAAAATTGCCCCACCTATCATATCCTCTTGGGTGGTAGTCTGGATTATAGCACCCATATTCAAACAAATATGAATTGAGCATTCCTTTCCTTGAATTCCCATACGTAAAATAGATACGCTTCAAGGTTAATTTACCTGTTAACTCTCCACTGGTTTGGCTCAATATATTTTTATTGTTTGAGACACCCTGACAGAGTATATTGTTATACTCAAAATGAACCGCCTTTACAGGAGTTTGCATATCCTTTTTTGAATACATTACTATACTGTCTAATTTATAGGAGTTAGCATTCACATCAATTCCTCCATTTATATCTTTTACACCACAACCATCTGCTCTCGCTGAGATATAGAAATAAGCAATATGATTTATACCTTCTATTGACCTCACTAACCAATTATCTTTTTCGCCATAGGAAAAAGTAGCCATATCGTCTGCCGGAACCGATTTATAACCGGGATTGAAATACGCTTTGCCTTCATCAATCGGAACACGCCATTTATACCTTTTATGACTCATTACGCTATTGGTTAAGTAATAACCAATTTTAGTATAGGTACCACCAGATTGACTGGATGGACCAAAGGAATTATACTCAGTATAATCAGGCGAATGCACTTCGGTAAGCAAATATGAATGTGCATATTCCGGCATTACACTCGACTCAAAAAAGTGATTCAGACCTTTGTGTTTTCTTGATTTAAAATTGCGGGAAGACAAATCAGAAAATATAGGATTGCCTTTATCATAATCCACCAAATTGGTATTAACATTCAAATCCGGATCGCCATCTGTTTCATCCGGATCATTTGCATTGGTGAACGTAAAATCAACCTGCTTATAATTATAGGCAGGAATCCCATAAACATACTTTACACCATTCTCTCCAACAACGGTAACTTCTGATATATGATTACTGGGTCTTTGCTCTCCTGATAAACCGGCATTTCGAATCATCGTCTTAGGTAATGCACTGATTACATTTTGAGCGGCAACAGGTTCATAGTATTTTATTGAGGTTTGCGTGCAATAATCCCGTTCTCCAACCGTTTTCACAGTCATCAAATTTTTTCGGGGAACTCTCTTTTGTCTGATTGAATTGCGATTGCTTATGGGAACAGATGTATTTTCTCCGGCAGTATTTGAATAGTTCAGGTAATTGCCATCAACTGTAACAACAGTTCCATCTTCAACTAATTTAGGACTAATGGGAGAATTAATACTGGTATACCCAATGAGACCAGCATCGTCTATAACATTGCTTTCCCCCAACATTTTAAAAAAAGATGGCTCATACAATGGGTTATCATTGATGTTTTTCCCTTGATAATGTACTCTGGATTCTAATCCATTCCCATCTTTCCAATGCCCTGTATATTGACTTCCATTAACCTGCGAACAATTGATTCCAACTTTTAGATCCGTACCCATCGATAATTCACCAACTATGGCTGCGGCATCTGTATAATCATAGGTTGATCTATCTTTAATAAATCCACAATCGTTCCTAAAAGCGCGGAATACTCCACCTATACCCTGTCCCGTAACCCCATACATATCATAAGTATTAACAGGAACTGCTAATACCGGACTGCTTTTGCAAAAAGTACCATCCTTTTCTCGATTAAAATCCGACAATGCCTCAGAACCATTAACCCCATGCTCTGCATATAAATAACCATAGGCTGGTGATTTAATATACGTTCCGGCAACCGCTGAAGTATGAAAATATCCGGTAAAGGAGGGGCTTATTGAAGCAAATTTAAATGCCCCTCCATTTTTTAATGCCAATGTAACCGACTGATGCCACATTTGAATCGGAGAATTTGGAGTGTATGACCTTGTCCCCACTCCGTGGCTATACTTTGCCGTACCAGTACTCAATCCAACAGCAGAGAATACATTTCCGGTAACTCCAAGTGATTGTAAACCGGTCCGTGAGTTAATGGACATTTCACCTGATAAAGAAGGACCACCTAATTCTTTAAAAGCGGAACGAAATCCTATATTAGCTTGATGGGACACCCCGTTCTTTGAGCTATTCATAAGATCCAAATCTAAATTCCCGGTAAAAAAGTCGGACTCGTAAAGAATTTTCTTTGCAAGCATACCACTCAGAGAAACGCCAAGACCAGAAATGAAGCCAAGCCCCTTATAATTGTCATAATCAACACCCAGATACATGTTAAAGCTAGCACCAAACTGATCTTTTATCTTATCAATATCATAAGGCATAATCTCAATTGCCCCCTTTAAAGTAAGCCCATACGAACGGGTTGGTTTCATATAAATCCTTCTTTCAATATTATCGGCACTCCCTCCCTTAAAATCATCAGGTATTCCTCTCATATTCCTGTTGACAACCCCAGGATTTATATTCCAACCCAGCCCTACCCAACTTGCTTCCTGATCCATTGAAATCCCTGAGTGATAAGAAATATTGATAGGATATTCATCCACATCAAGCAAGGGAATATTGTAATTAAAATCACCGGTAAACAGGTCTACCATTTGTGTGGTATTTGCCGGCTCAAAACTTTGGACCTCAGGTTGACTAGGGCCTCCAGAAAGAGCATAAGCTACGGTTGGGAAACAAATCTGACAGAGAATCGTTACTAGTAAAAATATGGAAACAGGTCTCATTATATGTTAATTATTAAAATCAATAGTGGGATTAAAGCGGAATATTTTGTTGGGAAAACGGAACTGAACTTTGCCTATTCCCAATATTTGATCATTAAAAACAATTACTTTATCATGATCCGTTTCACTCAACGTATCAAATGATAAAATCATAGAATTATAAGATGAAACAGAATAGGATCTTTCAAAATGATTAATTAAACAAACACCGGTATCCTGATTGTCTCTTATAAACAAATCATGCGACACATCATTTGTGAAGTATTTTAACCTATCAAAGTAATCCTGGTCATTCCTTATTTTATATTTCAAGAAATCTTCATTCCCTTTTTCCAACCCTATTTGCAAAATCGCATAAATGTATTGCCCATATTGCCTAACCGTAGAATCAAGAGCATTGGAGGTAAATGGAATTCCTTGCATTCTAAGCTCCTTTAATGCTAAATATGCCGCTGGTTGAATCTTACAAGTCAACTTGAAATTTTCAATTACCACCTCCTGAACAAATCCATTCTCAGGATCATTAACCCATCTGACATAATCATCCACACTCATCTTATTCGATCCATTACGCCCCAATAACATCATTAGCAAAATGCCACCAAGCACGAAAATCAAACTCCTACTCTCCTTCATATTTCTTATTCATAAAAATTAATACCTGTTCTGTTATATCCTCTTTTGCGTCAGAGTACAACAAGGTGGGGGCATCGGATTGTCCATAAATAAAATGATACCCGTTTTGACTACCGTAGTCTTTTATGTACTGCCTTATTCGTTTCCAGATTTGATCGTTGTATTTATCGGAAATAAAATCTGTGTACTCTCCAAATTCCTGCCGTTTCTGAAAATACTCTCTCTTCAGAGTTTCCAGATACATATTATCTCTATCTCCTTCCACATCCTTGAACATTTTGATTTTTAACTCTAAACTGTCCAACGTTCCTTTTCTTTCCGACTCACTTAAAACCAGCTTTTGCTCGAGTTCCTTTTTCATCTTAAACTCATTAAAAATGCGTTCGGCATCCACATACGCAATTTTATTATGTTTCATAAAGTGGTAGCTTGTAACACCCAAAATGGTAAGCACTATATTTAGCAATACAGGTAAAATTTTAATCTTCATCGTTTATTTAATATATCTAAATGGAATAATTGCTTTAGTATTGTCAGGCATCAATAAAATCAAAGTATACAGCTCTTTGTTTACTAATGATGCTTCCATAAGTGGTATAACAAAATGACCGCTTCCTTCCTTAATGTACTTAAGGTTGTTCTTGGCAGCCACCTCATTCTTCGAATTCACGATGCTAAAATTTAGCATCAGATGCTGCGAATAATTTTCAATGAAAATTTTGATCGAATCCGACACATTGACCAAGGCATTACCTTGCGTTGTATTAGGAATAACATAACTCCTGAAAATTGGAAAAGAATCTATCAATGGGCTTCCTTCAGCTTCTTTTGAAAACTCAAACCACCACACTTCTGTTTCTCCTATGATTCTGTTAGATGATTTTGCCACAATCCGCCATGCATACTTTTTCCCATCTTCCAACCTAATGGCGTTGGCAGGGTATTGAAGATTGGTTCCGGTAATATCAAAAGCCTCTAACATTGAAAAATTGCGTTGTATCGCATCGTAAGGCGTTTGGTTCGACAATATCTCAACCAACTTTAAGTCATAGGTTATCTTCTCTGCTCCCATTGGCATCGGAGGCAGCCAAATCAACATCGGATACTGTTCGGTGATGCTGCTTTGATTCTCGGGAGATAACAATAATGGAGGAGAAAGTGGATTCACCTCTGTTTCCTGACAAGCTTCTGCCGCATCTTCTTTACCACTTACCAAAATCACATGAAGGCATATCCGGAAGTTTCCATAAGGAAACTTCCCTGTTTGACTCACCAATTGTGAGTTAATATCATATTGGGGAGAAAGTGCCGCTTCATTGAGTGTTGTCATGCCTACACCTAACTCAAAAGCTCCGGTTTTGGCTGATACCATAACTGCTCCGGTTGATGCGTTGATAATGCTACCTGTCAGGTAAACATTATCCGAAGTGGATCCGGCATTTTGAATGGCAGCCCTGAAAATATCAGATGCTTTCAGATCCATTCCCTGAACCGGATTCAGCATTATGCTTATTTGAGCTTTACTCCACAGTGAACAACAACTCAGCAGAAGAAATATATAATTACGCATAACTAAAATGTTTTAATAAGGGTTACTCGTCCTAAGTTCATATCTGATTTACCTGAATTGTTTTTATACGATGAAATAAAATGCCGTTCGTAATGCAATTGGCAACGGATACCAAATCCTAAACTAAAACTGCTCCCAGCCTCTCCAATCCATCTCTGTTCTATCATTTTATCATCCTGATATCTTGCTCCGGCTGTAACCGTAATCTTATTTTTGAAAACACCTTTGCTTCCCGTTAATGACAGATTCACCAGCTGACCTGTATCAGAACCATTGGCTGGCAAAACATAATTCAGAGTACCGGTCATTGTAAGATTGACGGGCTGAACCAACATGCTTTGGATGATTGAATACTGACTGACATCAAAATGCTTCCACTGGGTTTGATTGGTATGGTTAAACTGGCGTGAGTAAGTAAGGGTTGTGTTAAATACTGTTTTATCTTTTTGATACGTATACCCCAATACTGCATTGTAGTATTTCACATCTGTTTGGATGTTTTTATCAAATACGCTATTGTAAAATGATTGGTAATTGGGAGAATAAGTCAGCAGCAGATATGGCATCTTTTTCAACCTCAGTTGAAGGTTAAAAATCATCGAACGGTTGATTGATGTTCCTTGTTTTGTATCTCTTAAATTATCGGCATCTCTCCTATAGGTAACTGATGTAGAAAGCTGACGCTTCCAGAATAACTGTTCTCCTTTGGCCTCCATTCTGAAGTTATCCTTTCGCAAATAGGGAGTTCCAAATGAATTATAGAACGGATCTACCCATCTCCCCGAAACTTTGATTCGTGATGTGTTCTTATTAAAACCAATATTGGAATATGCATTCCATGCACTTGAATAAAGAGCTTGACTGGAATTTGCCAATCCGGCAATACGGTCTCCGGCATTTTTTGATTCAGAAACAATTGCCTGATCCTGAGATTTAGCATACTCTACTCCCAAATCCACATTTGAGTTTATTTTATAACGGGCATCAATCCCCAATACATAATTATAGTTGGGTTGATAATAGATTGTAGTTGAATCCTTAACCGGATCCTGTGTATTATCTGTTCCTCTTAAAACAGATACTGCACACAGAAAATTATCCTTGCTGCCTAAGCCTGCTCTTGCCGATATAATATTTCGTCCACCTGTTAAAGCTGAAACTGCGTTCAGATAATTCAGATAATTAAAATTTGTAACCGCTTTACCAACTGTAAAGGCTCCATATATTTTACCGGGATTGACCTCTATGTTAAATCCCATCAAACTCACTCCACTTAAAACCAATACTGTATAATCCGGATCAAAGGTTCCGATATCAAGTTTTCGCATTGACATAAAAATCCCTTGCCCCGGTTTTACATATCCGTACCGTTTAGCTGCCTTCATATAACTTTTAGGGTTCTTTAAGTCAACCTCCGAAAGGCGGGCATTCATCTCTACCTGTTTATTGTATTTTAAATACTCATTCTTCAACTCCTCAATTTGTTGAAGGCGTTCCAGTTTTCCCAAAAGCTCATTCTGAGAGATTAATGCCTTTTTATATGAAAAATTCCTGGTGAGTTCCGGATTGTTTAAACGGGCCTGAATATCTGATCGTTTTTTCTGAATAAGGTCTTTTGAATCATTTAGATTGGGCTTCTTCAATAAAGTATCCGGGACTTTCTTCTCAATGACTGCTAAATTTTTCTCTAACCTTTTCTTGAAATCCTTTGAGTTTATCTCATTCCTGAGCTTTTCATACTCTGCATTTAAGCTGTTTATATCAAGGTTGGTGAAGTGTTTTAATTGGTTAATCTTATTTAGCTCGGCTCTTTTGTTCAGTTTTGCTTTGATATTACTTTGAAACTGGTCATATCTAAATGACATTCTGAAATTATTGATCTGATAGCTTCCGTTAATATTTTCTGTTGTGTAATAATAAGAGGTTGATACAGGCAAACCGAATACCTCAACATTGGCATTGATTGCTGTTCGAACAAAACTTTGAGGTATGGATTGATTGGGATACCGGTTATCAGCATATTGACCAATTACCATCACACTTCCATTAATCTTAACAGGCTTCTCCTTTTTTAAGCTATCAAGCGGCAAACTTATTGTTGGAGGAATTACTGCCGTGGCTATACTTGCGGGAGGAATATAAATATCATCAATCGGAAGCTCTGAATGAAGATCCCCGGAAGCGACCATTATCAGCGTAACAACAGGTTTTTCTGTAATTGAATCTTTACTTAGTAGTTTGATGAACAGCAGGCTATCTTGAACCAATGAATCCTGAGCTTCAACCGTTAACCCTGAACTATCCTTAACAATACGAAGACGATAGGAACAAACCCTTTGAGTCTGTTGTTGAATATGTACAACCTTAAAACCCGTATCGGAATAAACAGTTTTTGAAGGAGATGTTATTGAAAATGGCAGATATACTCCTGCCTGATTGGATTTGGGCTTTCCAATCTTATAAATGGCTTGTCCATTAATTTTAAATACAATGAGTAGTTGTACCATTATCAAAAGGGTGTATAAAAACGAAGGCTTCATTAGCTAAACCCACGCGATATGTTATCAACGGCTAGGAAAACCAAGGTAAATGTGAAGAGTTTCGTTTACAAGAATTATCCGTTTAAAACCGGGTTTAAACGAACATGTTATGTGTGCTATTTAAGTGAGTGAGGATGTCTAATGGCAGACGAACAAAATGCTCACGTGAACGAGGAGATAGTTTAATTTTTCTATAAGCCCTTCTTAACTTTTCCAAAAACAAAAAGAGACTGCTAACAGATTAGCAGTTTCTTTCAATATCGAGCAATACGATTCCCTATTTGTTAATGTAGCAACTTCAAAACAGTTGTATGTGTTCCTTGGGTAACCGAAACAAAATACATTCCAGAAGGAAGTGTTTCTATATTTTGAAGATCAATGGTAAACAAGTGCTCGAAAACTTGCCAGTTACGCTTCTTATTGCCATCACTCATGGTTGATTTGGCCGGACTTTGCTCTAAACCAAGGTACGATATAAAGGTTTCGGATACCCCCGATTCCAACTGAAGCATCCTCCAAAGTACTGCATTTACAAAGCTGTCCTGACAATATCACCTTTAAAACCGATACGTTTGCGGGGTAATGATTGTTGTAGAGGTTGTAACAATTCCTTTAATAGCTTATCGCAGCATATTACGTTTTACGGCCTGATTCAGCACCTTTGTCTCAACATTATACATCTGTGCTAAATCACTATCCAACATCATCCGTTTACCACGGATCTGATAAATTTTACTAATCACTTTTTTATCTGCAATAGCCAAATGGGTTAAAGGTTTTGTTTTCATAGGTTTAAATCATTACTTTTTCAACTGTTCAATCTCCACCCGCATGCTGCGCAGCATATTCATAATACTTTCGAGGTTCAATTCCTCTTCTTTGGCATCCGAAATATTGAGCGTGCATACAAATTGCCACAACTCAATTACATCGGGCAATGCAACCGTATAAGGTGAATATTGTTTATTATCGGAGTGAAGTTCGAGCATATCACCTTTGCGGTATACACGCTTGTACACCACACCTTCTTCTTTGGTCACCAGCACGTAGGTGGTTCCATCGCTGATATCACGAAACGACTCCACAAACTTTCCGATCACAAAACTTCCGTTTTTGAGCGGAGGCATCGAATCGCCTTTGATGGGAAATGCCCGGTGTTTACCTGTAACGCGAAAAGGTAAATTCATGAGTGGTAGTTTTTCCATGTACTCAGGGTCGCTGTATCCGTTTAAGTAACCGGCCGAAGCTTTGGCCGTCACCACTTCCACCAAATCATGGTTATCGGGGTTCACTACAATCGGAAACAAAATGCGGTTCTCGCCCACCTTCATCAATTGCATCGAATCAACGGTGCTCAAATCACATTTCACCAGCGCATCAATGGCCACATGAAACATATTCGACAAACGAATTAATACATCCACCGGAGGATCGGCCCGGTTCTCTTCATACGACCCGATACGCGAACGGGTAACGCTCAACTCATCTGCAAGCTGTACCTGCGACCATCCTTTGAGTGAACGTAAGTGCCTGATATTATTACCTATTCTTGTCATGCTAAAATTATTAGCACAATAATACTAATTTAATTGGTAATTTTACAAGCGAAATTTTTGATTGATTACCAAAGATTACAAAGAGGAGAATCGTTGATTAAGTGATTGCTTGATATGCTTGTTGTCAGCATCGAATAATTGCTTAATCATAACTCTTCTTTTTTAGTAATGAAGTTGGTTAAGTAATTAGGTTGGTTGGGAAGACCGTTTAGTGATTATTCCTCTTCACTTACCCAACTTACCCAACCTAATTATTCAATTACTCTATCAACCCAATTACTGCTCCCACATGAACCGCCATATTGTTCATATTGACCTGGACTCCTTTTTTGTATCGGTGGAGCGTCTCATCAACCCGAAGCTGATAGGCAAACCTGTATTGGTGGGCGGCACTTCCGACCGTGGGGTAGTGGCATCTTGCAGTTATGAGGCTCGTGGATTTGGAATCCACTCGGCTATGCCCATGAAAATAGCCAGACAACTTTGTCCTGAAGCCATCGTGGTACGGGGCGATACAGCCGAATACAGCAAATACTCCGATACCATCACCGAGATCATTCAAGAGTCGGTGCCCTTGTACGAAAAAACTTCGATTGACGAATTTTACATCGACCTCACCGGTATGGATCGTTTTTTTGGGGCCTATAAGCTGGCCACCGAGTTGCGCAGCCGGATTACTAAAGAAACCAACCTGCCCATCTCATTTGCCATGTCGAATAACAAAACCGTATCTAAAGTGGGTACAGGCGAAGCCAAACCCAACGGACAGCGGGAAATACCACAGGGAACCGAAAAGCAGTTCCTGGCACCTCTTTCGGTGCAAAAAATACCCATGGTTGGGGCTAAGACCACACAACTGCTTCGCAATATGGGCGTGGTATGGATCCGAACCCTTCAGGAAATGCCCAAAGAATTGCTGCAACAGGTATTGGGCGAAAACGGAGGTGTCATTTGGCAAAAAGCCCAGGGCATTGATAACAGTCCTATTGTTCCTTATTCGGAGCGCAAATCCCTTTCAACCGAAAGAACCTTCGAAAAAGACACGATTGATGTCAAAGCGCTCAAGGGTATTCTGATTGGCATGACTGAAAAGTTAGCTTTTCAATTACGCTCCGAGCACAAGCTTACGGCCTGTATCACCGTCAAAATACGGTACAGTGATTTTAATACCTATACCATGCAGGCTCGTATACCTTACACTTCACTCGATCATATTCTCATCGAAAAAGTACAGGAGCTGTTTGATAAATTATACCAAAGACGAATATTGATACGCCTGATCGGGGTACGTTTCAGCCATTTGGTTCCGGGCGGACATCAATACAATTTGTTTGATCAAACACCCGAGCAAATTCAGCTGTACCTGGCCATGGATCGCATCCGGCAGCGCTATGGCAAAGATGCGGTTGCCCGTGCGGTGGGAACCGATTACCGGCAACATGATATGAATCCGTTTAACGGAATCAAGCGGTAGCTTAAATTGTGCTCAGCTAGCAGATTGGAGAGCAACGGGGCTGAGCGAAGTCGAAGCCACAAAAAAGGCTGTACTAGGCAGCCTCTTCAATCTATTTCTTAAGAGTTGTGGGCTTAAACTCATTTTTCACCTGAACCAACACTCCTTGAAAACGATTGGCATCATAATATCCTCCCACTACATTATTCTTTTGCGTTTTAGGGTAATAAAAGATGGTGGTTGGGTATCCACTTAACTGATTTTTACTGATCACAGCAGCAAGTTCTCGTCCATTGTATTCCCTACCCTCAAAAGTATACGTTGCATCCACCTCCGGATTAAACTTGATAGCGATATAATCCTCTTTAATCAACCCCGCAATCTCGGGTTTGGCATAGGTATCTCTATCCATGCGTTTGCACCATCCGCACCAATCCGTGTACACATCAATCAGCATAATTTTACCGCTTTTTTTAGCGAGTTTGTACCCTTCATTAAAGCCCATCCATTTAACTTCTTCAGCCGTTTTCATCGACATGGAAATTGCACTTACAATAATAAAGAAAGATAGTATCGTTAACTTTTTCATGGTTTATATACTGATAATTTTAAAGACGAATGTAACCGTTTTTTGTTTGGCTGCATAGTTAATTTTTTCATAATAGGGCATAAAAAAAGACGACCCGAAGATCGTCTTTCAATATGTGTTCAACAAACAGATTACTCTGTAGTTTCAGTTGTAGTAGTGTCAGCAGCAGCTTCTGTAACTTTAGGTGCTTTTGCACGACCTCTACGTGTTTTCTTGGTTTCTGTTTTAGCAGCTTTGTCGTTCATTACAACTTCATTGAAATCAACAAGCTCCATGATAGCCATTTCAGCGTTGTCACCTTTACGGTTGGTCAACTTCAGAATACGGGTATATCCTCCCGGTCTTTCACCAACTTTTGGAGCAACTGTGCCAAACAATTCTTTTACCGAATCTTTGTTTTGCAAGTAGCTGAATACAACCCTGCGAGAGTTGGTTGAATCCTCTTTACCTTTGGTAATGATTGGTTCAACATATTTTCTCAAAGCTTTAGCTTTAGCCAAAGTAGTTGTGATACGCTTATGAACAATTAGTGAAGAAGCCATATTAGCTAACATTGCTGCTCTGTGCGATGCTGTTCTTCCTAAGTGATTAACTGTTTTTCCGTGTCTCATCGTTCAAAAAATTTTCTGTGTTACAGTTGTTTATTATTCTTCGTTACCCAAGTATTTAGCTACATCCATTCCGAAAGTCAAGCCTTTATCTCTTGCAAGCTCTTCCAATTCAGAAAGTGATTTTTTACCGAAGTTGCGGAATTTCAACAGGTCGGCAATATCAAATGCAACTAACTCACCTAACGTTTTGATATCAGCAGCTTTCAAGCAATTGTAAGCACGTACTGAAAGATCAAGATCAGAAAGTGGGGTTTTTAAAATTTTGCGAATGTGCAATACATTTTCGTCTACCTCCTGAGGAGCTTCTTTCACCTGGGTATCCAAAGTGATCAACTCATCAGAGAACAGCATAAAGTGTTGAATCAAGATTTTTGCAGCTTCTTTCAAAGCTTCTTCAGGATGGATGGATCCATCAGTAGATATCTCAACTGTTAACTTTTCGTAGTCGGTTTTTTGCTCAACACGATAGTCTTCAACGCTGTATTTTACATTTTTGATCGGAGTGTAGATTGCATCAAGCGGAATCAATCCGATAACTGCATCTTTCGGCTTGTTTTCCTCTGCAGGAACGTAACCTCTACCCTTTTCAACAGTAATTTCCATTTCAATATGAACCTTAGGATCCATATTACAGATTACCAACTCAGGGTTCAGTATTTTGAACGCATTGGTATGTTTACCAATCTCGCCTGCAGCGAAGTGCTCCTGACCTTTTACGCTGATAAATATTTTTTCATTATCAACGCCATCAACTACACGCTTGAAACGTACTTGTTTTAAGTTCAATACGATTTCAGTAACATCCTCAATCACACCTTTGATGGTTGAAAACTCATGATCAACACTGGTAATTTTTACCGAAGTGATGGCATAACCTTCAAGTGACGATAAAAGAATTCTGCGCAAAGCGTTACCAATGGTTACACCGTAGCCTTTTTCCAAAGGGCGGAACTCAAACTGACCAAAAAAGTCAGTTTCCTTGTGCATAATAACTTTATCAGGTTTTTGAAATGCGAGAATTGCCATTTATGTTTTTGATTAATGATTATTTTGAGTACAACTCAACGATTAATTGTTCTTTGATATTTTCAGGAATGCTTTCTCTTTCCGGGTAAGCAAGGAAAGTTCCTTTCATTTCTTTTGAATCAGCGCTCAACCAGTTGAATTTGGCAGGATTGCTTGCATTCATTGCATCATTGATTACTTCAAGCGATTTTGATTTCTCACGAACAGCAACAACATCACCCGGTTTTAATGAGTAAGAAGGGATGTTCACAATTTTACCGTTAACGGTAATGTGACAGTGACCTACCAACTGACGAGCCTGTGAGCGGGTAGTACCAAATCCTAAACGGAATACGGTATTATCCAAACGTGCTTCCAAAAACTTCATCAGGTTTTCACCGGTAACACCTTTTTTACGTGCAGCTTCTTCAAAAGTTTTGTAGAACTGACGCTCTAACAAACCGTAAGTGTATTTAGCTTTTTGCTTTTCAGTCAACTGAATAGCATATTCAGTTTGCTTGGTACGCTTACGCGATTGTCCGTGTTGTCCCGGAGGATAATTTCTTTTTTCAAAGTTTTTATCAGGACCGTAAATCGCTTCTTTAAACTTACGTGCGATTTTAGTTTTTGCTCCTATAAATCTTGCCATTGCTTGTTTCTTCTAAATGCGTTAATAATTATACTCTTCTCTTTTTTGGAGGGCGGCATCCGTTGTGCGGAAGTGGAGTAATATCCTTAATGGTTGTTACTTCCAATCCTGCTCCTGCAAGGGTACGGATAGCTGAATCACGTCCAGATCCCGGTCCTTTAACGAACACTTCAATTTTTCTCATTCCCAAGTCAACTGCAACCTTAGCGCAATCAGCAGCTGCCATTTGAGCAGCATACGGAGTATTCTTTTTAGAACCTCTGAAACCCATTTTACCGGCAGAAGCCCAAGATACCACCTGACCTTGTGAGTTGGTAATAGAAATGATAATGTTATTGAAACTAGCCTGGATATGCGCCTGACCCAAAGAGTCGATTGCAACTTTTCTTTTGCTAGCCTTTTTTGTATTTGTAGCCATTGCTATTCTTATTTACAACTTATTACTTAGTAACCTTTTTCTTACCTGCAACTGTCTTACGTTTACCTTTACGGGTACGTGAGTTTGTTTTGGTACGTTGTCCGCGTACAGGCAATCCTTTACGGTGACGTAAACCACGGTAGCAACCAATGTCCATCAAACGTTTGATGTTCAATTGTTTTTCTGAACGCAGTTCACCTTCAACTGTGATACCCTCAGTGATGTGCTTTCTGATTTTGTTCAAATCTTCATCATCCCAGTCTTGTACTTTTTTGTCCAAGCTGATACCATTATCAGTTAAAATTTTTACAGCAGTTGCACGACCTATTCCGAAGATGTAGGTAAGTCCAATCTCACCACGCTTATTTTTTGGTAAATCAATACCTGATATACGAGCCATAATCTATGTATTATCCTTGACGTTGTTTAAATTTTGGATTCTTTTTATTGATCACGAACACTTTACCGTTACGTTTCACAATCTTGCAGTCTTCACTGCGTTTTTTTACTGATGCTCTAACTTTCATGTTATTTGTATCTATAAATTATTCTACCTTTTGATAAATCATATGGCGACATTTCTACCGAGATTTTATCACCTGGTAAAATCTTGATATAGTGCATCCTCATTTTTCCTGAGATATGAGCTATAATCTCATGTCCGTTTTCAAGTTGTACCCTAAACATGGCATTTGATAATGCTTCTGTTATAACGCCATCTTGTTTTATAAGAGCCTGTTTCGACATATTTACTTTTTAAGGGGCTGCAAATGTAGCAGATATTTTTATAATTGCCAATTTTTTATGCAGCACCTACTGCCGAACGTCCCTTAATCCTGCCCGACTGCATCAATCCATCGTAGTGGCGCATCAATAAATGACTTTCGATTTGTTGTAAGGTGTCGAGCACCACACCAACCAAAATCAACAATGATGTTCCTCCGTAGAACTGAGCAAACTGGCTGTTTATATTGAACATCCCCGCTAATCCCGGAAGGATCGCCACCAATGCAAGGAACAAAGCTCCAGGAAGGGTGATACGAGACATTACATCATCAATGAAGCTTGCAGTTGCCTGACCTGGTTTTACGCCCGGAATAAACCCTCCGTTACGTTTCATGTCATCTGCAATCTGCGTAGGATTAACTGATATTGCGGTATAAAAATATGTAAACACGATAATTAACAGCGCAAATGTCAAATTGTATCCAAATGATAACGGATTTGTAAAGGTTGCAAATATTCCTTGCATCGTTTCATTCGGGAAGAACTGGGCGATGGTAGAAGGAATAAACATCAATGCCTGAGCAAAGATGATAGGCATTACACCTGCCGCATTCACTTTTAAAGGAATATACTGACGTACACCACCAAATTGACGGTTTCCTACAATCTTCTTGGCATATTGAACCGGAATCCTGCGAACTCCCTGGACCAGCATAATCACAGTCATAATCACTGCAAACAAGGCTGCCAGTTCAATCAGGAATATTACCAGTCCTCCACCCGACTCCGAAAGTTTGAAGTTAAACTCCTCTTTCAAAGCAAAAGGCAAGCGGGCAATAATTCCAATCATGATGATGAGAGAAACGCCATTTCCGATACCTTTATCCGTGATACGCTCTCCAAGCCAAAGAACAAACATGGTACTTGCTGTAAGCACAACCACAGAAGTAAACATGAACATAAAGTCAGATAATACTTCAGGATGTGCGATTGACAGGATAGCGCCCGGATTTTCTGCTTTCAGGTTAATCAGGAATCCGATAGACTGAACAGCCGTAATGGCAATAGTCAGGTAGCGGGTGATCTGGTTAATCTTTCTGCGTCCGTCTTCTCCTTCTTTCTGAATCTTTTGGAATGTAGGCACAGCCATTGTTAACAACTGAACCACGATAGATGCAGTAATATACGGCATGATACCCAATGCGAAAATAGATCCGCGGGCAAAAGCACCTCCTGCAAACATGTTGATCAATCCAAAGATGCCACCCTCAGCTTGTGATTGCGAGCCTTGAAGCATGTTCGGATCAACCCCCGGTAGTGATACATAGGTTCCAAACCGATAAATCAGCAACAACCAAAAGGTAATTGCCAGTTTATCCCTCAACTCCTCAATCCTATAGATATTTTTTATGGTCTCGATGAGTTTTTTCATGTATTAGTTGCCGGCAACTTTATAGGTTGGAACAAGAACGATACTACCGCCAGCTGCTTCAATAGCTTTTTTAGCGGTTTCAGAGAATGCGTGAGCTTTAACCTCAACTGCAGTTTTAATTTCTCCACGACCCAATACTTTTACCAGGTCTTTTTTAGATGTCAATCCGTTGCTGATGAACGTATCCAAATCAATTGAAGTTAAGTTTTTAGCTTCAATCAATAGTTGAATTTTATCCAGATTGATACCTGCGTACTCAACACGGTTCAGATTTTTAAATCCAAACTTAGGAATACGTCTGTATAATGGCATTTGTCCACCCTCAAAACCTCTTTTTGTACTGGTTCCTGAGCGGGATCCGGCACCTTTGTGTCCACGTGCAGCAGTCCCTCCTTTACCTGAACCTTCACCACGTCCTACGCGCTTTCCTTCTCTTTTGATCGAACCAGCTGCTGGTTTTAATGTATGTAATTTCATTGTAATAAGTCCTTTATTAAACGTTTTCAACTTTTAGCAAATGTGCTACTTGTCTGATCATTCCCATCACCTGAGGAGTACCTTCTTTTTCAAGCGTTTGGTTTGTTTTTGTAAAACCTAAAGCTCTGATGGTTCTTTTTTGCGGTTCAGGTCTGTCAATAATTGATTTTACCTGTGTGATTCTAACTTTTGCCATCTGATTACTCTCCGTTAAAAACTTTCTTTAAACTAATACCTCTTTGTTGTGCAATGGTAAAGGCATCACGCATATTCAACAAAGCGTTGAAAGTTGCTTTTACCACATTGTGCGGGTTAGATGAACCTTTTGATTTTGCCAGTACGTCTGTGATACCGGCACTTTCCAATACTGCACGCATCGCACCACCTGCAATTACTCCTGTTCCATGAGCAGCCGGCTTCAAATAAACGCGTCCTCCTCCGAATTTTCCTAATTGATCATGTGGTACAGTTCCTTTTAATACAGGAACTTTCACAAGGTTTTTCTTAGCATCATCAATACCTTTATTGATAGCATCAGTCACCTCATTGGCTTTTCCCAAACCATATCCGATTACACCGTTTGAATCACCAACAACAATCAGAGCTGAGAAACTAAACGTTCTACCTCCTTTTGTTACTTTGGCAACACGATTAATCGATACAACTCTTTCTTTGAGTTCGATGTCGGTTGTTTTTACTCTTTTTACGTTAGCTGTTGACATATCTTTCTGTTCATTAAGAAACATTGCTGTTTCTGTAATTGATTAAAATTTTAAACCTCCCTCTCTGGCACCATCAGCTAATCCTTTTACACGACCGTGGTATAAGTAACCATTTCTGTCGAATACAACTGCGCTGATTCCTGCTTGCAAGGCTTTTTCTGCTAATGCTTTTCCAACTAAAGTTGATTTCTCAATATTAGTCATCTTATCAGTAAGGTTTTTTGATGATGCAGCAGCAAGAGTTTTGCCATGAACGTCATCAATAACTTGAGCGTAAATCTGTTTATTACTTCTGAAAACCGACAAACGTGGTCTTTCAGGTGTACCAAAAACACGGCTTCTGATGCCTGCTTTGATTTTTGTTCTTCTTTGTACTTTAGCCAACATAATTCTTCAATTTTATTTAGATGCTGTTTTACCGGCTTTTCTTCTAAGTTGTTCACCCACAAACTTGATACCTTTTCCTTTGTATGGCTCAGGTTTACGCAAGCTTCTGATTTTAGCTGCAACTTGTCCGATGAGTTGCTTATCAGCACTTTCTAAAGTGATAATTGGGTTTTTACCTTTTTCCTGTTCTGTTTTTACTTTTATTTCCTTAGGGATTTCAAAGTAAATATGATGTGAGAATCCTAAAGTCAAATCCAGAATGTTTCCATCGTTGGCTGCTTTATAACCCACACCCACAAGTTCTTGTTTTACGGTGTAACCTGTTGTTACCCCGGTAACCATATTGTTGATCAAAGATCTGTACAAACCATGCATGGCTTTGTGACGTTTTTGATCTGTAGGGCGTTTTACAAGAATTTCATTGTTTTCTACTGCAACGGTGATATCCGCATCAACAGTTTGGTGTAATTCTCCTTTAGGGCCTTTTACAGTTACGATATTGCCGTTTGATACATTTAACTCAACCCCGGCAGGTAATTTAATGGGCGCTTTTCCTATACGTGACATATCTTTTTACCTCCTGTTGATTAATAAACGTAACATAAAACTTCACCGCCTACATTGAGTTTGCGGGCTTCTTTATCGGTCATTACACCTTTGGAAGTTGTTAAAATAGCAATACCCAAGCCGTTAATAACACGTGGCATATTTGCAGTGCCTGCGTATTTACGTAAACCCGGAGTACTAATACGTTGAAGTGATTTAATAGCAGATGCTTTGGTAATTGGGTTGTACTTCAAAGCGATCTTGATGGTACCCTGATGGTTAGCCACATCTTCGAACTTGTAGTTCAGGATGTAACCCTTTTCAAAGAGTACTTTTGTAACTTCTTTCTTCAGGTTTGAAGAAGGAATCTCTACAATGCGGTGATTTGCTTTGATCGCATTGCGTAACCTTGTCAGGTAGTCTGAAATTGGATCAGTCATGTTTGATTAATTGTACTTGTGGGTAGTAAGCCAAAGGCACTCTTGCCCACTAAGTTGTTTATAATTATAAAAATTAAGGGGTGCGAATATATGCATATTCCCATCCCTTAACAATATTTTTTTGTTTTATTACCAGCTAGCCTTGGTAACACCCGGAATTTTGCCGTTTAAAGCTAGTTCGCGGAACTGGTTACGGCAAATACCGAACTCACGGATATATCCTTTAGGACGACCTGTAAGTTTGCAACGGTTTTTCAAACGAACCGGTGATGCGTTACGGGGCAATTTATTCAACCCTTCGTAATCACCTGCTGCTTTTAATGCTGCACGTTTTTCTGCGTAGCGGGCAACAACTGCCTCTCTTTTTCTTTGACGCGCTTTTACTGATTCTTTAGCCATTATTTTTGATTTTTAAATGGTAAACCAAATTCTTTAAGTAATGATAAACACTCTTCATCTGTTTCGGCAGTAGTCACGAAAGTGATATCCATACCGTTGATTTTGTTTACTTTATCAATTACGATCTCAGGGAAGATGATTTGTTCAGTAACACCCAGAGTGTAGTTACCGCGTCCGTCAAATCCTTTTTCGTTCAATCCTGCGAAATCACGAACACGTGGTAACGAGATTGAAACCAAACGATCCAAAAACTCATACATTCTGTCGCCACGTAATGTTACGCGTGAACCGATTGGCAAGTCTTCTCTCAATTTAAAGTTTGAGATCGCTTTCTTAGATTTAGTTGATACAGCACGTTGTCCTGCGATGGTCGACATTTCTTCAACCGCCTGATCAACAAGTTTTTTATCAGCAACAGCTGCTCCCACTCCCTGGTTCAAACAAATTTTTACCAGTTTCGGAACCTGCATTACGTTTGCGTAAGCAAATTTATCCTTCAGTGCAGGAACTACTTGCTTTGTATATTGGTCTTTTAATCTTGGAGTATACATAGTCCTTAGTCAATTATTTCGCCTGATTTTTTTGAAAAACGAACAAGTTTACCGGCATCATTCAATTTGCGGCCGATACGGCTCGCGTTTCCTGATTTATCTACAATCATCAGATTAGAGATATTTACAGGAGCTTCTTTTTTAATGATTCCGCCTTGTTGGTTCTGGGCACTGGGTTTGGTGTGACGGCTAACAATGTTAACTCCTTCAACCAAAGCACGGTTTGCAGCGCTGAACACTTGCAATACGCGACCTTTTTTACCTTTATCGTCACCGGCAATTACCTGTACCATATCACCTTTTTTGATATGCAGTTTTGCCTGTTTGTTATATCTTCTTTCCATATTAAAGTACCTCCGGTGCTAATGATACGATTTTCATGAACTGTTTTTCACGTAACTCACGGGCAACTGGGCCGAAGATACGGGTAGCTCTTGGTTCATCCTGCGCGTTCAACAATACACATGAGTTATCATCGAAACGGATATATGATCCATCAGCTCTTCTTACTTCTTTTTTGGTACGAACCACTACAGCTTTAGAAACTGCACCTTTTTTCACACCACCAGAAGGGATAGCAGACTTTACAGTTACTACTATTTTATCGCCAACAGACGCATAACGTCTTGCTGTACCGCCCAATACTCTGATGCAAAGTACTTCTTTGGCACCGCTATTATCGGCTACTTTTAAACGACTTTCTTGTTGTATCATCTTATTTAGCTTTTTCGATAATTTCTACTAATCTCCATCTTTTATCTTTACTCAGCGGACGGGTTTCCATCAACTTAACGATATCATTGATAGCGCATTCGTTTTTCTCGTCATGAGCTTTGAACTTGGAAGTCATCTTGATGAACTTTCCGTACTTAGGGTGCATCACCTTACGCTCAACACTTACAACAATGGTTTTTTCCATTCTGTTGCTCAGCACTTTGCCAATGATCACCTTACGCGAATTTCTGGTTTCTACTGTGTTTTCCATTTTACTAATATTATTGAGCATTCGCTAATACTCTTCTTTTTTGCTCAGTAAGCAAACGAGCTACTAATTTCTTGCTTTCTTTGATTTTAGCAGGACTGTCAATTGGAGAAACAGCGTGGCTAAACTGTAATTTAGCTGATTGAGCTTTTTCTTCCTTGATTCTTCCAGCAAGTTCTTTATCGGTTAGTTCTTTGATCTCTGCGTTTTTCATGTTATTCTGAATAATCATTTTTAACGATAAACTTAGTAACAACCGGAAGTTTTTGAGAAGCAAGTCTCATAGCCTCTTTTGCTACTGCCATAGGTACTCCTTCAGCTTCGAAGATGATGGTTCCGGGCTTACAAACAGCTACCCAGTATTCAGGAGCTCCTTTACCTTTACCCATACGTACTTCCGCAGGCTTTTTAGTCATTGGCTTATCAGGAAATACTCTGATCCAAACTTGACCTTCACGTTTCATGTAACGGTTCAAAGCCACACGGGCAGCTTCAAGCTGTTTTGAGGTGAGGAAGCTTACTTCGGTTGATTTCAAACCGAATGATCCGTAGGCAATCTCAGCACCGCGTGTTGCGTTTCCGCGCACACGGCCCTTTTGCATTTTCCTATATTTGGTTCTTTTTGGCTGTAACATCGTCTTACAGTATTAATACTTTAGTGTTAGTTATTATTTTTTTCTTCTGTCGCCACCGGCATTAGCTGCTCCTCTGCGATCTCCACCTCTGCGGTCGTTTCCGCCACGTGATGGTCTCTCAGGTCTGTCGCCTCTGCGGTCGTTTCTTCTTTCGCCACCTTTGTTCTCAGGAGTGTTCATTCCGATGTTCGGAGAAAGATCACGTTTACCGTAAACTTCACCTTTACAAATCCACACTTTGATACCAATTTTACCGTATACAGTCAAAGCTTCAGCAATGTTGTAATCGATATCGGCACGTAATGTATGCAATGGTGTACGTCCTTCTTTGTAGCTTTCTGTACGGGCCATCTCTGCTCCACCTAAACGACCTGCTACCTGAATTTTGATTCCTTCTGCTCCCATTCTCATGGTAGAAGCAATCGCCATTTTCACTGCACGTTTGAAAGATACACGGGCTTGCAATTGGCTTGCAATCGTTTCTCCAACCAACACTGCATCAAGCTCAGGACGCTTAATTTCGAAGATGTTGATTTGAACATCTTTTTTGGTAAGCTTCTTGATTTCTTCTTTAATCTTATCAACCTCCGCACCGGCTTTTCCGATTACAATACCCGGACGAGATGTGTGGATGGTGATGATAATACGTTTGATGGTACGCTCGATGATGATACGTGCAACACCTCCTTTAGAGATACGTGCATGTAAGTACTTTCTGATTTTCTCGTCTTCAACAAGTTTCTCAGCTGTATTTTTTCCTCCGTACCAGTTAGATTCCCAACCGCGAACGATACCAAGTCTAATTCCTATCGGGTTTACTTTTTGTCCCATTGTATTTACTTTTTTATGCTTCGGTTGCTGTTTCTACTACAGCTGTTTGAGCAGCCGCTTTACTATCTACAATTAGCGTAACGTGGTTAGAACGTTTTCTGATTCTATGTGCACGTCCTTGCGGAGCTGGCAACACACGTTTCAACATAGCACCACTGTCTACAAATACTGTTTTGATAAACAATTCAGCTTCTTCAACACGGGCACCTTCGTTTTTCTGACCCCAGTTAGCGATGGCAGAAAGTAATAGTTTTTCAACACGGGGAGCACTTTCTTTTTGGTTGTTAAAACGCAAAATGTGTAATGCTTCTTCTACTTTTTTACCTCTGATCAGGTCGACAATCAGTCTCATTTTACGAGGTGATGTCGGGCAATTATTTAGTCTTGCTACTGCTTCCATCGTTAGTCTTTTTTAACAGGGTGAGATTTGAATGTGCGGGTAGGAGCAAATTCACCTAATTTGTGACCTACCATGTTTTCGGTTACATACACAGGGATAAACTTGTTACCGTTGTGTACAGCGAATGTTTGTCCAACAAAATCCGGAGAGATTACTGATCTTCTCGACCACGTTTTGATGACAGTTTTTTTGTTAGACTCAACTACTACACTTACTTTTTTCTCAAGTTTCGCGTCAATGTAGGGTCCTTTTTTTAGAGAGCGTGCCATATCTTATTTCTTTCTCCTTTCGATGATGAATCTGTTAGAATATTTCTTAGGTGTACGCGTTTTGTACCCTTTCGATTTAATACCGTTACGTGAACGTGGGTGTCCTCCTGAAGCTCTACCTTCACCACCACCCATTGGGTGATCGACAGGGTTCATCGCTACCGGACGGGTACGTGGTCTGCGACCTCTCCAGCGGTTTGCACCGGCTTTACCCATACGCTCCTGATTGTGGTCAGGATTTGATACCGAACCGATAGTGGCTGAACAAGCAGTCAAAATCATACGGGTTTCACCTGAAGCCAGCTTCACGATAGCGTATTTACCATCACGGTTAAGCAATTGAGCAAACGATCCGGCTGAGCGAACCAATTTACCTCCGCAACCTGGCAACAACTCAATGTTATGGATTACTGTACCCAATGGAATTTCTGCCAATGGTAAACAGTTCCCGATTTCAGGAGCTGCTCCTGAGCCACTCATTACCATTGTTCCCACTTTCAATCCGTGTGGAGCAACGATGTATCTTTTCTCTCCATCTGCATAGTGCAACAATGCGATACGTGCACTACGGTTCGGATCGTACTCAATAGAGTGTACATTAGCTGGGATTGATTTTTTCTCACGAATAAAATCAATGATACGGTACTGTTGTTTGTGTCCGCCTCCCATGTATCTCATGGTCATTTTACCGCTGTCGTTACGACCACCTGAGCGTGTTTTTGATACCAATAGTGACTTCTCCGGAGTAGATTTTGTAATCTCCTCAAAAGTATTTACGGCTTTGAATCTGGTACCGGCTGTTACGGGTTTAAATTTTCTAATTCCCATTTTGCTTATTATATGTTTTGGAAGAAGTCAATTGCCTGACCTTCTTTCAATGTAACAATTGCTTTTTTAAATGCAGGTTTTCTTCCTTCGAACAAACCCTTTTTGGTGAAACGAGATTTCGCCTTACCTGCATAATTCATCGTACTGATTCCTGTTACGTTTACTGCGTACATGGCTTCAATAGCTTTGATAATTTGCGGTTTAGTTGCGTTTTTGTCAACCAAAAAACCAAACTGGCTCAACTTTTCACTCAGTCCTGTGGACTTTTCAGTAATTAAAGGCTTTTTAAGTATGCTCATTATTTTGCTGAATTTAAAATTTCCTCAATAACCGATACCGAAGTGTCAACCAAAATCAATTTGTTAGCTGCCAAGATCTCATAAGTGTTAAGGTCTTTAGCCGACATAACTTTTGCTTTAGGCAAGTTTCTGCTCGATCTGTAAATATTTTCGTTGTAATCAGGGATAACCATCAATGTTTTCTCTGTGTTCAACTTCAGGTTGTTCAGGATACTGATATACTGTTTGGTTTTAGGACCATCCATATTGAAGTTCTCAACAACTGTGATATTGTTTTCTTTAGCTTTATAAGTCAATGCTGACTTACGGGCCAATTGTTTCAGTTTTTTGTTCAGTTTGAAGCTGTAATCGCGAGGGCGTGGACCGTGGATACGGGCTCCACCTACCATTGTACCACTCTTGATACTACCTTTACGAGATCCGCCTGTTCCTTTTTGCTTGTGCAATTTTTTGGTAGAACCGCTTACTTCACTTTTCTCTTTTGCTTTATGCGTTCCGGTACGTTGGTTAGCAAGGTATTGCTTAACGTCAAGATAGATAGCGTGATCGTTTGGCTCTACAGCAAAAACGTTCTCAGAAAGCTTTACTTTTTTACCGGTTTCTGCTCCGGATGTATTTAATACTGCTAATTCCATCACTATTTCTCGATTAATAAGAATGCACCTTTATGACCAGGAACACTTCCTTTTACAACTAATAAGTTTTGGTCTTTCAAAACTTTTAAAATTTCAAGGTTGGTTTTCTTAACACGAGCACCACCTGTACGACCAGCCATGCGCATTCCTTTGAATACACGTGAAGGATCAGATGAAGCACCTAATGAACCCGGAGCTCTCAAACGGTTATGCTGACCGTGTGTTTGCATACCCACACCACTAAAGCCATGACGTTTTACAACACCCTGAAAACCTTTTCCTTTAGAGGTACCTACCACGTCAACGAATTCACCTACTTCAAACAAATCAACCTCAATAGATTGACCCAAAGAAAGATCAGTTTCAAATCCTTTGAACTCAGCAACCTTCGCTTTAGGCGTTGTGTTTGCTTTGGCAAAGATCCCTTTTTGCGCAGCGGGAGTATTTTTCTCTTTACGTTCTCCATACGCCAGCTGAACAGCTTTGTAACCATCCTTTTCGGTGGTTTTAACCTGTGTTACAACACAAGGTCCTGCTTCGATAACGGTGCAAGGAATTTGTTTCCCTGTGTTATCAAACACGCTGGTCATGCCTATTTTTCTACCTATTATTCCAGACATAATATCTTTCGTTTCTTACAAGTTATACTTTGATTTCAACATCTACTCCGCTTGGCAGATCCAATTTCATTAATGCGTCTACAGTTTTAGCGGTTGAACTGTAAATATCCAATACGCGTTTGTATGAACATAATTGGAACTGCTCTCTTGCTTTCTTGTTCACGTGCGGTGAACGCAATACTGTGTAAATTCTTTTGTGGGTAGGAAGTGGAATTGGACCGCTTACTACTGCACCGGTTGACTTCACCGTACGTACAATCTTTTCTGCTGATTTATCAACAAGATTGTAGTCGAAAGACTTTAATTTGATCCTGATTTTTTGATTAACCATTTTATTAAGCTTTAGCTGCTTTACCGTTTACTTTTGCCAATATTTCTTCCTGTACATTACGCGGAGCTTCAGCGTAGTGATCAAACTCCATGGTACTGCTTGCGCGACCAGATGATAATGTACGTAGTTGTGTTACATATCCAAACATTTCAGACAATGGAACTTTTGCTCTGATTACCTGAGAACCTGCACGTGTATCCATTCCTTCCAACTGGCCTCTGCGTTTGTTCAAATCCCCGATAATATCACCCATGTTTTCTTCAGGTGTCAACACCTCAATTTTCATGATTGGCTCCAATAATACAGGACTTGCTTTACGTGATGCTTCTTTGAAAGCGATACTTGCCGCGATCTCAAATGATACCGAATCCGAATCCACCGCGTGGAATGATCCGTCAAACAAACGAACTTTCAAGCTCTCAACAGGGTAACCTGCCAATACTCCGTTCGCCATTGCTTTTTCGAAACCTTTTTGGATAGATGGAATAAACTCTTTTGGAATTGAACCACCCACTACTTCGTTTACAAACTCCAATCCGTGTTTGGTTGGGTCGCCAGGGATCAATTCAAATTGAATATCCGCAAACTTACCACGTCCACCCGATTGTTTTTTGTATGTTTCACGGTGAATAACCGGTTTGGTCACAGTTTCTTTGTAAGCAACCTGTGGCGCACCTTGGTTACACTCTACTTTAAACTCGCGTCTCAAACGGTCCACGATAATTTCCAAGTGCAACTCACCCATTCCTGAGATTACAGTCTGACCTGTTTCCTCATCTGTTTTTACTTTAAAAGTAGGATCCTCTTCGGCCAATTTAGCCAATGACATACCCAACTTATCTGAATCAGCCTGAGTTTTAGGCTCAATTGCCAATCCGATTACCGGCTCAGGGAAATCCATTGCTTCTAATACAATAGGGAATTTCTCAGCACATAATGTATCACCGGTTTTGATATCTTTAAATCCTACAGCCGCCCCAATATCACCTGCCTCAAGAGCTTCAATCGGGTTTTGCTTGTTAGCATGCATCTGGAAGATACGTGAGATACGCTCTTTGTTACCGCTACGTGTGTTCAACACATAAGAACCCGCATCCAACTTACCTGAGTAAGCACGCATAAATGCTAAACGACCTACAAACGGATCGGTTGCAATTTTAAATGCCAAAGCCGTGAAAGGCTCGTTAACATCCGGTTTGCGGCTAACTTCTTCGTTGGTTTCCGGGTTGATACCTGTGATGCTTTTCTTATCCATTGGAGAAGGCAATAATTCCATTACCAAATCCAGCATAGTTTGAACACCTTTGTTTTTGAATGATGAACCGCACAACATAGGAACGATTTTCATATCAATAACTGCTTTACGCAAAGCGTCCAAAATTTCTCTTTCCGTGATTGATGTTGGATCTTCGAAGAATTTCTCCATCAATTTATCATCATACTCAGAAACAGCTTCCAATAATTTCTCTCTCCATTCAGTTGCTTCTTCCAACATATCTGCAGGAATTTCAACTTCCTGGAAAGTCATACCTTTATCATGCTCATTCCAGATCATTCCGCGGAAGTTGATCAAGTCAATTACTCCTTTGAAATTATCTTCAGCACCGATAGGCAATTGCAATGGAACTGCATGGCTACCCAACATTTCTTTTACTTGTTTTACAACGTTCAAGAAGTCGGCACCAGAACGGTCCATTTTATTAACGAAGCCCAAACGAGCAACGTTATAGTTATTTGCAAGTCTCCAGTTGGTTTCTGATTGTGGCTCTACACCATCAACAGCAGAGAACAAGAATACCAATCCATCCAATACACGCAAAGAGCGGTTTACCTCTACGGTAAAATCCACGTGACCCGGTGTATCGATAATATTGATATGATAATTTTTATTACGGTATTTCCAAGGCACAGTAGTAGCTGCTGAGGTAATTGTGATACCACGCTCAGCCTCTTGAACCATCCAGTCCATTGTAGAAGCTCCATCGTGTACCTCACCAATCTTGTGGTTTACACCAGAATAGTAAAGGATACGCTCGGTCGTAGTAGTCTTACCCGCATCAATATGCGCTGCAATACCTATATTTCTTGTTAATGTTAAGTCGCGTGACATTCGTTATATATCTCTCTTAATTAATTATAACTTAGCTTACTTTAAAGTGTGAGAACGCTTTGTTAGCCTCAGCCATACGGTGCGTATCTTCACGTTTTTTAACTGAAGCACCTTCACCTTTAGAAGCAGCGATGATCTCAGCAGACAATTTATCAGCCATTGATTTTTCAGAACGTTTACGTGAATAATCGATCATCCATTTCATTCCTACAGCAACTTTACGCTCAGCAGGAACTTCCATCGGGATTTGGAATGTTGCTCCACCCACACGTCTTGCTTTTACTTCAACAGAAGGCATGATATTGTTCAATGCTTTTTTCCATACATCGATTCCACGCTCTTGCGTTTTTGCTTCTACTTTATCCAATGCATCGTAAAAAATAGTAAATGCTGTACTTTTTTTACCGCTCCACATCATGTTGTTTACGAAACGTGTTACCAGCGTATCGTTAAACTTTGGATCTGGAGTTAAAATGCGTTTTTTAGGTTTGGTCTTTCTCATGTTATCTAAACTTTCCTAATGATTATTTTTTACCTTTTGCTTTTGGATCCGGAGCTGCACCTGGTTTAGGTTTCTTCGTTCCGTATTTAGAACGTCTTTGGTTACGTCCGGCAACACCGGCAGTATCCAATGCACCACGTACGATGTGGTAACGAACACCCGGCAAATCTTTTACCCTGCCTCCACGTACAAGTACGATAGAGTGCTCCTGAAGGTTGTGACCTTCACCCGGGATATAAGCGTTAATTTCATTTCCGTTTGTTAAGCGTACACGGGCTACTTTACGCATAGCCGAGTTTGGCTTCTTAGGTGTAGTAGTATACACACGGGTACAAACGCCTCTGCGTTGTGGGCAAGAATCTAATGCAGGAGATTTACTCTTGTAGTTGATGTCTGTGCGGCCTTTTCTTACAAGCTGTTGTATGGTTGGCATATTAAAACTTTTGTTCGTTTACTTTATTTTTAAAGGACGGCAAAAGTAGGGGGAATAAATTAGCTGTGCAAGTGCCTGACAAAAAATATTTTAAAAAGCTTAAAATATCCAATGCTGAGCGGGTTGCGGTGATAATTTAACCATCAGTCTTTTTACCGAGATGTTCCCAGTTTTTCTCAAAACCGGGCTGCAAATATAAGGAGGGTTTTATATTTACCAATATTATTTTCAGCTTTTTATGAAAATATTCCCTGACTTTAGTTAGGTTTTAGGGAGGAGGAATCGGTTGATAAGGGGGATTGGGGAATTAAGAGATTAGGGGATTGGGGAGTTGCGGGTTAGCGAGTTGAGGAGTTATTAATTATTGGGGTATTGCAACCACTCAAGCCGTAGTACTCGTAAATTGCCTGTTCTCGATACAAGCTCCAAGCGCTACCCACCCAAGGCTCACTCGAACTGACTACCTTCACCGAAGCCTTGGCGTAGGTGGATTGCCTACTGCCTATTTTCTTTATTATGGCGAGGTAAACTCGCCATCGCGAGCAAAGCCTCGCGACCTACTGCCTTCCTCTCCCCTTTTCGAATTTTGAATTTCGGATTTGAGATTTGGATTTTCACTTTAGCTTTGCCCCATGTTAGGACTCAAACTTGCTACCGCCCCCCGTTGGGCCAATGCGGCCGAAAAATCTATTGATGAAATTTTAATTGATCATGCTTACTGCGAACAAAAAGCTGCCACAACCGGCATCTCCCTGATTGTTCAATACCCCGAATTTGAAGAAATGGTGAAAACCTGCACGGCCATAGTTGCCGAAGAATGGGGTCATTTCCGCAAGGTGTTGAAAGAACTGGAGAAGCGCGGGTTTAAATTTGGTCCACAACGCAAGGATGTATATGTAAATGAGCTGATGAAACTCATTACCCGGGGAGGTGACCGCAACGAGCAGGTAGCTGAACGCTTATTATTACTGGCTATGATTGAAGCCCGCAGTTGTGAGCGCTTCAGAGTACTATCTCTTCATATAAGTGATCCCGACTTAAAAACCTTTTACCATGAGTTTATGGTGAGTGAAGCCGGACACTACCGCACCTTTATTGATCTGGCAAAGGAATACAAAGGGGAAGAATATGTTAAAAAACGCTGGCAGGAGATTTTGGACGGTGAAGCAGAGATCATGGAGCGGTTGACGCCACAGGGAGGACGAATCCACTAAGAATTTGTGATGTGTGATTTAGGGTTTGTGATTTAGGGTATTCTGCTTAAAATAGACTTTCTGCGCGTGGATATCCTTTAGGGATAGGGGGGGTGAGGGAAAAGAGGTTGGGGGATGGAAGTTGGATGATAGAGGTTGAAGTTGAAAATTGGACCTTCTAAGTTTATGCTTCGAAATCCTGTATAATCCTTTTGCGCAAGTGAATTAGAAGGTCTTCAATTATTAATTATGTAATACTAATTGAAGATTGCCTACTCTCTTTTTTGCCTACTGGCGACTTCTCCCCTTTCGAATTTCGTTTTTTGAATTTCGAATTTGGCGAAGTTTAATTCCCGATATAACGGAACAACCGGGTATTTAGTTTACCAACCAGCCTATCGAATGGAACCGTTATATAAGATGGCCTGCGGGTTTTATTCTCCTGATTGTTCACCACCACATAATCAAATACCGGACTGGCCAGTTGATTCGGGTGATTAAAGGGCTTTTCCATCTGGTTCATTTGTTTATCGTACACAAACAACCCAAAATGTTTGCGTTTGGTATATTCTGATACATCCTCACAAAAACTGGCAATAAAATAATTATCTGTATTAACCGTAATGGCCGGGTCAGGTTCAAGGTTGGCATTTACGAAAATACCGTTGAGGTTGCCCGCTATAACCTTGTATACATTGGTATCCATAAAGAAATACACAGGAGCAAAACTAAAATTGCGCCCAAACTCTTTAATCACCTTTGTATTCCGAATCTTAATTTCATTCTGAAGCAGTTCAACATCGGCCATTCGGTTGGCTGCTGTCAGGCGTTTAATCTCTTTTTCATTGGGTGTAATGAGCATTACCAGCAATACTCCTTTATGGTAATTGCGCACCATATCTTCTACACTTTGATTTCTCCCATCTAAGCTACGCTTTAAAGCTACTGCATTCATGCGTAAATTCAATTCGATGGTTGATGGTCGGCCTTTCACCTGATCAGCACTATTGTGATTGGTAAGGCCTAAATTGTAAACCAGCTCCAAATTAAGCACGGGCGACAAAGCGACACCTACACCCATCATGGCTGTTACATCAACCCGCCCTTTACTGTTTTTATTGATATCAAGATTGTGAATATTAAAAGTACCGAGTTCAAACACCTCCGATTTATATGAAAGTAAATAAGACGGTCTGAATCCTCCTATAAAGGCAAAGTCTTTATTGTACTCTGAGGGATAATAATAGGCAAACGTTCCGGCTTCGAGGTAATAGTTTTTGAACCGTGTTTCGATGGAGGCATTGCGAAAACCAACTGATGAAAACGAAGGTTCGATATACCATGCGAAATGACTGCCCATGGGTTTAGTAAAGAACATCCCTAATGAACCACCGGCCAATCCACTGTATATATCGCTTGCAGCTCCGATGGTAGGATAGTTCACTCCAAACTTTATTCCATAACCCAGTGGAGTAGATTGATCCTTTTGAATTTGAGCACACACCGGAAGGGAAAATATCCCCATCCATAACAAAACTAAAAAACTACGTGATTGAACCATATATAGAATTACCGCACCAAAATTAATCTTTCAAGTCAAACTCCGATGATGAGCGCAAGAGAAAGTCAATATTTCGTTTTAAACCGTTGTATTTGGTGCGCTTTACAGGCGAATTTTTAAATACCTGCCTAAAAACATCTTCTGTAATATCCACCCATTCCTGCTTTGTTTGAGCCATCAACGGCTCAGATGGTAAGAACCGGGGTTCCTGATGAGGGCTCGAAAAACGGTTCCACGGACATACATCCTGGCATACATCACAGCCAAACATCCAGTTATCGAAACGGCCTTTCATTGTTTCGGGAATGACATCTTTCAACTCAATGGTGAAATAGGAAATACATCTGCTGCCATCAACGTGTTGTGGAGACAGAATAGCTTCGGTGGGACAGGCATCAATACAAGCCGTGCAGGTTCCGCAATGGTCGGTTGCCGGTGCATCGCAGTCCAAATCCAAATCAATGATGAGTTCGCTCAAAAAAAAGAAAGACCCTCTCCCCTTGTTGATGATATTGGCATTTTTACCTACCCAGCCCAATCCGCTCTTGGCGGCCCAGGCCCTTTCAAGCACCGGTGCCGAATCAACAAATGCGCGACCGTTTACTTCACCAATCGTTTCACGAATGTATTGAAGCAGTTCATTGAGTTTCTCCTTCACCACAAAATGGTAATCCTCACCATAAGCATATTTTGATAGCTTGGGAGCTTCACTATCGAGCTGTGTTTGCGGATTATAATAATTGTATAAAAAAGAAACCACCGATTTGGCTCCATCTACCAACAAACGTGGATCAAGGCGTTTATCGAAATAATTCTCCATATACCCCATTTGACCGTGGTGTCCGGCCTTGAGCCAGGCTTCCAGACGGGGTGCTTCCTCCTCCAAAAAGGTGGCTTTGGAGATTCCACAAAAAGAAAATCCCAGTTCGGCAGCTTTTTGTTTAATGAGGAAGGTATGTTGTGTGCAGTTTGACAAGCCTTGCGAAGATACACCCGAAGGTGGCAAAACAAAAAAAAGCAACCACTGGGCTGCTTTTGAGTGTTATGATTGTACACGAAGGGCGCGAATTTTATTAAAAGAAGAAAGGCACGAAGTATTGTCGTTTGCCAATTTTATCTTCTCTCGTGGTCTTTCGTCTTTCTTTTTTAGTGTCCGCGTGTACAAAAGAAACTATTAGGATTGTACACGAAGGGTGCGAATTTCAGTAAAAGAAGAAAGACACTAAGCCTTGTCGTCTGTTATTTCCGTCTTCGTGCGTGTTCTTTCATATTTCTTTTTTGTGCCGTGTACAAAAATATATTAGAAGACATCTCAAAAATAGACCCCATGTCAGGTTGAGCCTGTCGAAACCTGCTTTTTTCTATAGAATTAGCCTTCGACAAGCTCAGGCTGACACCTGAAATTATTTTTGAGATGGCTTATAGATATGGTCGTACTTGATTAGTGATGATGTCCGCCCTCACCGTGCGCATGGCCATGGGCCAGCTCATCAGCCGTGGCTTCACGCACGTCTAATAACTCAACCTCAAAGTTCAATTCAACACCAGCCAATGGATGGTTACCATCAACGGTTACGGTTTCGTTGTTTACTTCTTTAACCGTTACAATAAAACGTTGTACTTCGGTTCCTGCTTCAAATTGCATTCCCGGTTTGATATCCTGACCGCCAAAAGCGCTCACGGGAACCTGCTGAACAAGATTTGCATCATGGATTCCGTATCCTTTTTCAGGACTGATTTTCAAGTTCAATTTTTCTCCGGCTGTTTTACCGTCCAAACCTTCTTCCATTCCCGGAATCAATTGCCCGTGTCCTTGGAGATACACTAAAGGCTCACGTCCGCTGCTTGAATCCAGAATTGCTCCCTCGTTATTGGTAAGCGTGTAGTGAATGGATACTACTGTGTTTGCTGCTACTTTCATTTAATCTTTAATTGAAGGCGCAAAGGTGGTATTAACTTCAAAATATCCAAATAATCATTTGTCATAATACAGCCGGCATCTTTGCAGTACCTTTTCCTAGATAACCATCACAGTAGCAAGAGCTAATTAAGAAGAAAGATAAAAGGGTAACGACACTTGAATGGTTTAACTTCCAGAGAGTTTGAAGAATTCTACATGTCGATACTTCCTCCATGAACACTCGAAAAAAGAACCCTAGCATCCCTTATAAAATATTAGATATTCTAAAGCACATTAGACCAGTTATCTTAACGTGCTAAGTAAATGGCGACCCATTATCCTTAAACATACAAAAATATCCTGTAGTGATGAGGATGCTTTTGTATAATAAGTAATCTACATAAAATTTAATGATTCCAAGCCATTTCGTAGGATACACAACTATTAATCTTCATGCAATTTTACAAGTCGAATAACATAATCATTATTTACAGACGTTAGGTTTAATGTATCATTCAACAAATGAAAAGAAAGTATTGCTGTTGTGTCATTTTGTTTCAACAATATTAACTTTTCGTCAGAAAATGAATACATTCCAGACGGTATATTATTAACTGCATATTGATTATCGTCTTGAAACATCACCTTTGTTGTTTCAGAAAATGTATTTAACCACATCATTCCAGCAAGTTCACCAGGTGATATCGATACAGAATCTGAAGCAATAGGAATAACGGATATTACCTGCCATTTCCCATTAAATTGATTTGTTGTATTGCTCTTACAACATATAAATATTGAAATAGCAATAACCCATGCTAAAGAAAGCTTAGTTGTTTTCATAATAGTGTTTATTAGAAATTATACGAAACCGCGCTATAAGTAGCTTCACCTTCCATTGTCATACTTGTTGAAAGAGAACATGTACCTGTACATACACCTGTACACCAAGTTATCGATCCAATAACGGGCATTTCTTTTCGTTTTACTTCACATGAACCTTGTGTGCAAGAACAAGAGGCTACTGCACCTCCTTCAATCATATACTCTTCTGAAATAATTAAGGGCATTGCACGTCCGCAGATATCGACCATTAGGTGGTGTAATTGTTAAGTTTCATTTTCTTGCGTTACTGATTCCGCTGGAATCCATCCTTGAGTGCTCAAATTTAAATAATTTGGTTTAATGTGATAAATAACAAAAAGTACTATACATCATGCCTAATTAGTAAACAAGGAAATTACGTTAGAAACGTATAAAGTTCTTATTGTTTCATCAGGCTAAGGCTTTACTAAATTAAATCTTTTTTTCAATAATAAAAATGAAATATCAGTTATGAGAATTGACCGTTTACTCAGGGGGTACCCCTATCTACAATTGGCAAGTATTTTAAATAGCTCATCTCGATCAATTCTAAGTTATTTACCCTGCTATAAACCTAAAAATCTTCTTCTTCCATACTTGGAAGTATGATATGCACTTGGGTTCCCTCCCCCGGAACACTGTTTATCTCAATCTGCGCTTCAATAAGGCCGGCCAGTTCGAAGATAATGATATAACCTAACCCGGTTCCTTCCATTACATCATTGAATATCTGCGTGCGGATTCCTTTTCTCAGGTTCTCAATACGACTCATGCTTTGCGGGCTTATACCTGCTCCGTTATCTTTTACGGTAATGATATAGTTTGCACCGTAATGACGCGAAAGAATCTCAATAGATGCATCACGGGTATATTTTACGGCATTGGCAACCAGATTATGAATAATAATGCTCAAAATGGTTTTATCCGTTTCAATCACATCTTCCATTTCGATGCGGTTTGTGATGGTGTTATTTCGTTGCGAAGCCACATCCGTAAAAAGCTCCGCGATTTCGTCTCCGGTTACAAAAGGAACCACCGGTACTTTCTTAACAGAGATGAGATTATTCTGATAGCGAATCCAGTTTAAAACATTTTGGGCGTTATCATATAACCGCTGTGAGGTATGATGAATCTCTTCCATCATTTCATTACCTGCTTTCTCATCAGGAGCTGCCGATGAGCGGAAGTTTTTGGAAACCTTCGCAATAAACCGGAGCGGGGTAATAATATCATGTGCAATAATGGTTATCAATTTGCTTTTAACACTAATTGATTCGAGCAGCTCTTTTTGAGTTGTCTGAAGGTTTACATTGCTGCGTTGAAGCTCATGGGTACGCAATCCGATTTTTTCCTCCAGCAGCCTGTTTTGCCGTACCAGTCTTCTGTTGTAAACTGTAACTCCTCCGAAAACAGCCGCCAGTAACAATAGAAACATAACCAGATAGAACCACCATGTTTCAACAAAACGCGGCTCTTTTACAATGACGAGTACAAGCTTGTCGAGCCTGTTATCACCGATACCTGCATTGCACCGGATAACCAGCCGGTACGTGCCTGCCGGAAGCTGTGTAAACGAAATGGGATAACTGATTGAATTTAGTTTTCTGAACTCCGACATGTACCCTTCCAGGCAATACTCTACCTCAATATCGAGCGGATTGCCCCAATAAATACTTCCCATCTGAATACTCAGATGTTCACCCGCGGGAGCAATCCTCACCGAATCGCGGATTTCCACCATGCGTTCGTCAACAGCACATTCGGCAATATAAACACGCGGAGTTTCCTCATATTGTTGCGCTATTTTGCCGGGCTGAAACCAAACCAAACCTCCCATATTCGACATTGAAACAATACCCTTACCCAGCTCAACTACACCCGGGGTACATCCTCCGTTAAACTCAACATTATCCAATCCATCCGCATCGGTATAATATTTCCAGGGAATATCAGTTCTGCGATTGTTTATATAATCATATATCCAACTGCTGTGTGTTTGTAATAATCCGTTATTCGTGCTTACAAACACATCCCCATTTGAACTTTGGTATAACTGGTGCGCTTTTCTCAGGTAATGATGCGGATCGGGCGGCAGCAATTTGAGGCTGTCGTTACTGAAAACAAAAAGCCCCTGATTTAATGCGCTTCCAATCACGTCCCGTCCCAGTGCCGATAGCATCCATACATTACGTTGTTCAGCGCGTTTTTGCACCTGGCCATTTCTCATGGTAAGCATGTATAATGCATCCTCCGCGCCTAAATACAGACTGTCGCCCCGAAGCAATACACTTAACAGCTGACCGGACTCTCCAAAGGAACCTCTGTAAATGACTGTATCAACATCGTTGTCTTTTATTTTGAGTAACGCTGTGGGCGTAACAATATAAACAGTATCCGCACTTCCGAAAAGCGCCATTATCCTATAAGCAGGAGAGCAATAAAAAGATTGCCGTGGTAAGCCTTTAGGTTGTTTCAGCAAGCTGTCATTCTTAAACGCCCATAGTGTTCCTTTCCCATCAATATGAAAATATTGGGAATTTATTTCCGTCATATTATAGGAATGAGATACGGCAACTTTGGCATTGGTAAAAACATGACCAAACGTTCCAAGTATGGATGAATCGTTTAACTTATTTTGCGCATACTGTGATGACTTTGCTCCCGTCTTGTTTTCGAATTGCGCCTTTTTGTGTATAAACAACCCGTTTGACATTGTTCCGATTGCAATCCTGTTCAGCTTTTTATTGTAAGCTATTCCCGACAACGTGGCCTCCGATTCACCCTCAGGCAACCTGCATAAAAAGGTTGATTTCAAGGATTGGTTCTGATACGTTACGTTAAAGATGCTGTCGTTTCCTATAAAAAAAATATCGTTTGAGAACGGTTGCTGAAACCATTTGTGTTTGGATGCAAACTGGTATTTTTTATCAAAAGAAAGCTCGTCTTCCTTACCTCTTTGCTGGTTCCATATACGTACTTCCGACTGATAGCAGAATACAACAGAGCCGCCCACCCGGTACATACTGCGCACATTTGGGTGTAACGGAATACTATCCCGCAAACGGCCATCTTTATATTTTAAGAAATGTGCTTTGCCCAATACCCACAGCTCGTCTTCAACCTTTAGCATCCTGATTGGGAAATTGAGCCAAGCATGCTTTCGCATCTCTTTCTCCAAATCTTTGCTCAACAACCACTCCATATCTTTCAGCCCGATCATGTCCGTCTGAAATCTCCTGAGTGCTGTACGTTTCATCAGCGGTGTAATACGGTTTTCGCTGATATGGTATACCGTTCCCGAAGATGATGCAACAACACAGCTCTTGTCATCATAAGGAATAATCCAGCGGAACCTGTCGGCATGCAAACCTGTTCGCACAGTATCTTTCAATACAGAAAAACGGTTACCATCAAATCTTACCAGCCCGTCATCGGTAGAAATCCATAACATATTTTGCATATCCCAATACAGGGCATTCACCGAATTTTGCGGCAATCCGTTGGTTTGCGAATACCGTGTAACCAGCCATTCCTGCCCCATGCAGGAGAACGTGATACATACAAAAACGCAGGCTAGAAAACGCATATATTATAATGTCTTGTACCCGTAAAGATCACATTTTTTACGAAGTTCAATGAGGTTTCGCACCCGCATCTTTTCTAATATACGTGCTTTGAATGTACCTACCGTTGTTGCCTTTACATTCAATCCTTCCGAAATTTCCTGTATTGTTTTTCCATTGAGCAATGCATTTAATACACTGATTTCTTTCACCGACAATGCTTTAATGGGATTGTCTAACTTCCCACTTTTTTCATCTGTCATAATATCTTTCAGGTTTTCACTGATGTATTCCCTGTTCGCAAAAAAAAGATTAAGCGCTTTAACGGCTTCGTGTTCGTCACTCTGCTTACTGAGAAAACCCTTTATGCCCATTTTCAGCAAACGGGATCCATAAATATCTTCGGGTATCATCGAATAAATGAGGATGGGAATATCAGGATAATCTTCCCTCAACTTCGGCAATAAATCAATAATATTGATATCGGCAAACTGAATATCCAGAATCATGTGCGTTACAGCGTTTGCCCGCAACTGCTCAAGCAGCCCGGCAGGCGTATCAGCCTCCAGTATACGCTCCCGGCCAAAGTATTGATCCAGAATCATCTTAATACCTCTGCGGATAATCACATGATCATCGGCAATTAAAATACACCTATTCATATTCATAACAACAGCGCTAAGGTACTTAAAAAAAGCACCTTCAAATTGTGGTTGGATAACCACAATTTTTCTCTGGAGCGCTCTTTTCCTTCGCTCCATCAAAATCAAATTATTATGCGTAAAATTTTATTTATCGTTTTTTCATTTTTATCTGCCGGGTATTTCACACTCCGGGCACAAAATGTTCAGGTTACATCTTCGTTTGGATATGCTTATTATGGCGCGTACAACACACTTAAGGAAGCCTTTGATTCCATAAACACAGGGTATCATCAGGGAGATATTACGGTTGAAATTCTGGCGTCACATTCATTAGGAACCACCTCGGCAAAGCTTGATTCGAGCGGAAAGCCAAATACAAACGGAAATGGTATCCATGAATCCTATTATACAAGCGTACTGATTATGCCGGCTTTAGGTGCAGGTTCTGTTGCCATCACCGGAAATCCGGCTGTTGCTAATCCGCTCATTGATTTGAATGGTGCAGATAATGTAACCATTGATGGATTGAATAATGGATGGGACTCCCTTACTTTTTCGAATACCACAACAGGAAGTGCCACTACAATAAGATTGTTAAATGATGCATGTAACAATACCATTACGAGGGTAAAAGTTTTAGTAGCCTTTACAACCTCAACATTAACTACTGCAGGTGGCGCTGTTTCAATATCTACCACGTATGCCGGGGGAAGCGGAAATGACAACAACACAGTATCATACTGCATTTTATCTAACTCAAATGCTACCAATACAAATTTTGCGTATAAGCTTATTTCTCTTATAGGTTCAACTACCAACAACAATATCCAAAACAGCGGGAATCAAATCATCAATAACTATTTCATCAATTTCAGGGCAAGCGGTGTATATGTAAGTGGAGGAAACCGTGATTTAACTATAAGTGACAATCATTTTTACCACAATGCAACAATGGCTACATCTGCTGTCATTTTTTCGCCTGTATTCATATCTAATTTAACGGCAGGGCAGGGACAAAACTTTACCATCACAGGTAACTATATCGGAGGTTCTGATTCTTTGTGTGGCGGAGCTAAGCCAACGATTGCTTTAACCAGCTATTTTCAAACAATTTATTTGAACTGCGATACAGCGGTGAGAAGCTATATAACCAATAACACCATCAATAACATGCTTTTGTCCTCCAACAGCGCAAGCAATAATTACGGTTTTATAAGTGTGAATAACGGAACGGCAGATGTAACAGGAAATACAATAGGCAGCCAAACCGACACAAGCGCATTAATCGTGAATATGTATGTTTCCAGCTTGCAGAATATTATCGTTTTTGGTGTTTTGGGTGCAAGTGCCTCCAACAATTATGGCACACTGCGCTATACCGATAACGTAGTTGGAGGTATTACCCTGCGTAACTTAACTGCTGCAGGTGCATACTCCGGAGGGGCTCCGGTATTCAGCGCTTTTGAGGTAAGGGGATCAACCGGACAGTTTATCATACGCAACAATCTTATTGGCAGCCCTAACGTTCCTAACAGCATTAAAATGAATACGAATAACGGGGCTTACGGACTTTTCAGGGGCTCTTATGCTAACAGTTTGCTAAATGAATTTGTGGGTAATCATATTATCAATCTTACCCATTTTAATACAACATCTGTAAATGGCTTGTTTACCGGATATAATTTTACCGGAGCCAGCGCCTGGAGGGTGGATAGCAATATATTTGAAAACATTACCATAAACACAAACAATACAAACGGACTAAGCAATGGCAACAGGCATCTGAATATCATAGCCATCAGCTCAACGGCAACGGTACCGGGCTCAAGTTGTATTGGCAATACCATTCGTAATTGTGTATCAACAAGCACAGGGGCTGTTTATTCACAGTGTATGGCCATTGATATAGCGGGTTCACCTGCCGGAGGTATTACGGTAGCAGGTAACAAAATTCATTCGTTTTACACCAAAAGCACCTTAAAAACTGCTGTTGTTTATGGGATAAGACTGGTTGCTACAACTCCTATGACCGTTACCAATAACCAGATCAGTTTGGGTAATGACTCCTTACAGACGCCTGTTTCCAATGCGCATGCAATTTATGGGATGTACAGGAGCGGGACAGGTATTGCAAATATCTACCATAACGCAGTTTTAATTAATGGAACAAATGTTACCCCCGATACAAGCTCTTTCGCTTTTTATAACGCAACAGGTGGAACTGCTGATGTAAGAAATAATGTGTTTGTAAATAACAGAGGATTTCACACAAGCTCAACTACGCAAGGCAATTATGCTGCTGCTTATAATGGCACTGTTTCGGCAGGAAGCATTGCCGGGCTGAACAGTAATTATAACTTGTACTATGCAGGCAATATCGGAGGGACTTTAATGTTAAATAACGGAACAAGCTCTGCCGATATAAATGTATGGAGAGCCGATGCTTATATGCACGACCTTAATAGTGTAAGTGACAACCCTTCGTTTATGTCGGATACACTTTTGGGAGGCTCAAGCTGGTCGGCAATCACGCCCGGAGATCCTTCAACCGGAGTTACCATTGATATTACAGGTGCTGTTCGCTCACTCTATTTAATGGGAGCTTACGATGGCTATAATCCCGTTCCGGTGACACTTACCTCTTTCATCGGTTCAAAACAGAACGATGATGTGAAGCTGATATGGACAACCGCAAGCGAAACCAACAATAAAGGTTTTGAAATTGAACGTTCGCTTAACGGCAGTGATTTTGAACGTATCCAATTTATCAGAGGACAGGGAAACAGCAGTACCGAAGCAAGGTATCAAACCATTGATACCAATATTTTCAGCGTACAACGGGTAGCTTATTACCGTTTGAAACAGGTTGACTTTGACGGAAAAGTATCGTATTCGCAAACCATCCGTGTAAGCATAAACAAACAAACTGTGAGCCGCAAAGCATCTGTTTACCCGAATCCGTTCCGCGATGTGCTCCATATTTCTTTTGAAGCGGAAGCATCTGAAACCGTATTTGCCGAACTATCGGATATAAGCGGAAAAAGCGTATGGCAACAACATTTCCTTCAACCACAAAAAAACCTGATGATGGAGCATCTTCAACCCGGCATTTATTACCTCAGGTTAACCGGTTCCAGCGATGTTCAGGTTATTAAGCTGATAAAAGAATAAGTGTAATACCAATGTAAAAGTGCCGCCCTAAAAAGCGGCACTTTTTGTATAAGCAACTAAGCAGTTACCGGATTCTGCATTGCCTCTCTATCTGCAATAGCGAGCTGTTTCAGATGTATGTTCGATAACTATAAATTAAGCAGATTTACGGTTGTAAAATTCGCTCACCTACCGATACGGGATGGTTCATGATTTTAGCAAACAGAATGCTTGTTTACGTTCCAAAAACACGAGAAAGAGAACAGCCATAAAGATTCTATGCTACACAAAGGCGTGTGAGGTTCCCATCCTAATAAGGACTACTCAAAGTAATACACCCGCTTCACACGTTGTGAAACCGAAGTCAGGATTTCATACGGAATGGTTCCCACTTTATTGGCTACATCCAACAAATCAATACCGGCTCCAAATACGATCACTTCATCTCCTTCTTTCACATCCAACCCTGTAACATCCAGCATGGTCATATCCATACAGATGCTTCCAACAACAGGAGCACGCTGTCCGTTGATGAGCATATATCCCTTGCCATTTCCCAGTCTGCGGTTGAGGCCATCGGCATAACCGATAGCAACAGTTGCAATCACCGACTCTTTCGTTAATATTCCCCTGCGACTGTACCCGATGGTTTCATGTGCCTGCACCGTGCGCAGTTGCGAAACCACTGTTTTCAATGTACCAATAGGTTGCAGTTGTTTTTGAATCACACTTGATGGATCAATACCGTATAAGCCAATCCCCAATCGTACCATATCCAGTTGGGCATCCTCAAAACGCACAATGCCACCGCTGTTTAAAATATGTTTAAGGATTGGATAGTCGAAGGCCGATGACACCATTGCCGCACACCGTTTATAGGTATCAATCTGGTAGCGGGTAAACTCATCATGTTTTTTTTCATCGCTGGCCACCAGATGCGCAAACACCGATTTGACACGAATATTCGGATACTGACGCAGCGTTTGAATCAATTCTTCCAACTGGCTTTCATCAAATCCCAACCGTTTCATGCCCGCATCCACCTCAATATGAATGCTCACTTCTTCTCCATCCGAAGCTTGCAGCAGTTGTTCGAGGATGTGGAAATTATAAATCTCAGGTTCGAGGTTGTAACGCAAAATCGTTTCGAATGCCGAAACCTCAGGATTCATCACCATCACCGGTAATTTGATTCCGGCTTTGCGCAATTCCACTCCTTCATCGGCATACGCCACCGTGAGATAATCCACACGGTTAAACTCAAGCACCTTGGCAATTTCATAACTCCCCGCACCGTAGCTAAAGGCCTTCACCATCGCCATCACTTTCACATTGGGTTTCAACAAACCACGATATACATTGAGGTTATGCACCAAAGCATTGAGGTTTATTTCCATCACCGTTTCATGCACTCGTCTTTCGAACAACGAGTTGATGCGTTCAAATCCAAAAGCCCTTGCGCCTTTTAATACCACCAGCTCATTGTTGAAATCAACCGCGGAGAACCGTTCGAGGAATGCAGCTGTACTGGGATAAAATTGAGACACGGAATCAAACAAAGCAATATGCCTTGTCAACTCCGGCCCGATTCCAATAAAGCGGTTGATTCCTTTTTGGCGAATCAGCTTGGCAACTTCTGTGTACAGTTCAGCCGGTGTTTTTCCGGTTTCGGGAATATCCGATAAAATAAGTGTGCGCTTCAATCCCGGACTTTGTTGTTCGGCAAAATCAAGAGCTATGCGTAACGAATGTAAATCGGAGCTGTAACTGTCGTTGATGATTTTACAGTTGTTTATGGCATCCTTTAACTGCATGCGCATCTCCACCGATTGCAGTTGTTCGAAGCGTGATAATACATCTGTTGAAGCGCGTTGAATGCACAACAAAAAAGCAAAACAGGTACAGGCATTTTGCACCGATGCCTCATCGGTAAACGGAATACGAACACTTAAAATACGGGCACCCATGCGGCATTGAATGGCAGTATGGGTTCCCTGCTGCACAATCTGAAAACAGGCATTGGCCTGTTCGTTGGTACGCGACCATGTAAATATTTTAACAGCAGGATATTGTTGTTTGAACACATCCAGTCCTTGTTTTACCAAAGGTTGTTCATCAGCCGCTATCAATATACCGGACTGTGTGAACAGTTTCAATTTGGATTGCAGCTTGGCAAGCCGGTCGCTGAACCCTTCATCGTGGGCTTCACCCAGCATGGTCAAAATGCCGATATCCGGTTTGATGATGGATTGCAACTGTTCCATCTCTCCGGTTGTTGAGATACCCGCTTCAAACAATCCCATATTATGACGCTCATTGAGCTGCCACACCGAAAGAGGCACACCCACCTGTGAGTTGTAACTCTTCGGACTGCGGGCAATCTGCATATCATCTTTAAGCAATTGGTACAACCACTCTTTGACAACTGTTTTTCCATTGCTGCCCGTAATGCCCACAACAGGAATGGAAAAGCGGTTACGGTGGGCGGTTGCGATTTGTTGCAGCGCTTGCAGCGAACTATCTACACTCAACACATTGGCGCCTTTTAAACCCGACAATATACTGATGTTCACGATTGATTTTTTCTCAACCACAAAATTCCGCACGCCTGCATCATACACATCCTGCAAATAACGGTGCCCGTCATTGCGCGAACTCTTAATAGCAAAAAACAAACTGGTTTCGGCATACACAATCCTGCGGCTGTCAATCAACAGGTGCTCAATCCATGATGGTTCGCCTTCACGCAGAATGAACTCGCTTTTAACAGCCTTTTGTATTTGCTCAATGGTATAGCCCATTTGTGTCGTAACTATTTTAAATTAAGATTGATTATGCATCCAACTTTTTGAGGTTGGCCAGCAGTACACCTGCCGACACCAACAAAAACACTGACATGATGAGGTAAGCCCAAATCATGTGATTGCCAAATGTAAAGAAAGGCAGTGAAAACAGGAAGATGAATAAAGAGCGAGTGAGTACATTGGCCATATTAAAAATACTGTTCACCCTGCCCATCAGCTCGTTGGGAATATGGTTGAACAAATACGTTAACCTCAATACCCGGATACCGGCATTGGTAAAGCCTAAAATGATTGACACCACATAAATGACAAGCACACTTCGGGTAGCAAATGCCGCGAAAAAAACACCGGCTGTAATGAGTGTTAGCAGTATCACCGCCTTAACTGTATTGGTTCCCGAAAACACTTTGTTTACAAACAACCCGGCCGACAGCGCACCGATAGCGTATATCAAATCGGCAGCCGCAAAAACACTTCCCTGTTCATTCAGGTGACGTTCCACATAACCCGGTAATACCGCATGAATCTCTACCAGCAGCATAGCAAAAACAGAGTACGAAAACAAGCCAAACACTAAAAACAGCGGATGTTCTCTGAGGTATGTAAATCCGGTTGTTATCCGTTTGCGAATACTGCCCAGTTCAACTTTGGCATGCTTCACAGGTGTATATTTGATGAGCACCACCAACCATGCAGCCACAAAATAGGTAATGGCATTGAGCAAAAATATTTCCCAAACTTCCCAGCGGTTGATGGCAAATGGCATATCCACACTGTAGCCGAACAGCTTGCCTTTACCCTCAGCCACACCTTCAATGAGTAAGGCTGCAAAAGCTCCCGATAAGATGGATGTTGCCTGTCCAACAACCTCAATATTTGCATTCACCTTATTGTAATATTGAGGTTCGGTAATCTCATGTCCGAAGGCATATAAAGTTGGGTAATGAATATTGTAGTTGAGCATCGTGATACCAAACACCGCCATTACCATCCAATCGCTCAGGTGTTGGGTATAATAACCAACAACAGCTATTATCAATATAAACACACCACATACCAGATTATTCCCCAGAAAGTTGGCCTTGCGGCTAAACCTATCAACAAGAGTTCCGGCATACAAGCCAAAAAACAATACGATAACGGTAATGATACCATACGAAATATTAAAATACGTACCCGAATTGTGTTTGGTAAAATACCACGGAATGGCCAGCATGCTGATACCCTGGGCAAATCCGCTGATGGCATTGGCGGCAAAGAGTAAATTGAGGGATTGTTTATTTTTCACGTTATTGGTGTCAAAGATAGTAAACAGTTTGAGGTTGGAGATTTGAGATTTAATATTCTGAATTCGATATTCATTATTGACCGTCCTCGGTTTGGTAGTCTGCGGACCGCAGTTACCATTTGTAAAATTGAACATTTTACACAAAGGAGTTTGATTTTCGCGAGCGGATGGTGACTGAGCGGATTCGAAGCCACTGTTGGGATTTAAAGGATCAGTCAGTTCGAGTAGCCAGCCCGGGCATGGGTTAGGGGCGTATCGAGAACAGTTAAGGGTAGGTTGTGGAATCGCTTCTCGATACAAACGCTTACCCATATTCCCACCCAATGTTCACTCGAAGTGACTGCTTTCACATTATTCATTTTCACTATTCATTATCCACTTGTCTTTCCCTATTTTTGGATGCCTTGTAAACCATGAACTATGATCTCTCATCCATGAACTTTAACAAAACATTCACCCCTCAACAAGCCATACTCAAAGCGGCTTCGTATTGCGCCTATCAGGAGCGTTGTTACAGTGAAGTTGAAGAAAAGCTGGCCGAGTGGGGAATATACGGAACTGATGCCGGTGAGATTATGATTAAGCTGTCGGAGCAAAACTACCTCAACGAAGAACGTTTTGCCAAAGCTTTTGCAGGTGGTAAGTTCAGGACCAAACAATGGGGACGAAACAAAATCATCCGGGAACTTAAAATGCGAAAAATATCGGATTACAATATTCGTTTAGGTATGCTGGAGATTGATGACGAAACTTATATGCAAACGCTCAGTGAATTGATAACAGATAAAATGGAAAGCGTAAAAGCTCCGAACAGCCGCATCAAAAAGCACAAAACCGCCACCTTCGTTATATCCAAAGGATACGAGCCTGATTTGGTTTGGAGCCTGTTAAACAAAACTTCATGAAATACATTTCGTCCATTTTTTTGATTGTATTCGCGGCAGGTTTGGCGGCTCAGCAAAACTGGGTATTAAAGCGAAACGAACAAGGCATCAAAATATATACGAGCCCTGCAACTGAAGGTGGCCGTATGCAACATATCAAAGCTGAAATAACCTTTCAATCATCCGCCCATACTATTGCCCAAACATTGATGAATGTAAATGAACTCCACAAGTGGGTATATAAATGTTCATCCTCCCAACTTATTGCCAAACAAGGCGACAGTGTAGTAATTTACCGCCATGTAACGGATGTACCCTGGCCATTTGAAGACCGCGACCAAGTGGCAAAGTTTACCATTCATAAAGATGCAAAAACGGGAATCATTGCGATAACATCTAAGTTGGTTGCGGGGTATCCCAAATATCCCGGATATGTGCGCATACACCGCTCGGAAGCAAGTTGGAAACTCGTCCCTAACAAAGATAAAGTAGACGCATTATATGAACTGGCCATTGATCCTGGTGGAACTGTCCCTTCCTGGATCATGAATTTATTTATTACGGACGGACCTTTTCGAACCTTCGTCAACCTCAAAAAAATGCTTGGGGAGAGTTAATCCAAAAAATTCGATTGCCTGTTCTGTTTCCGTTCTGCATCTTTCTTTTTGCCCTGCAACCTTCTCTCAACAGATGAACGTGTAGGTTTGGTAGCCTTACGCTTCTTGCGTTCAACAAAACATTTATTGAGAATTTGGTAGAGCTTGCGAAGCGCAATTTGTTTATTTGAGACATTACCTCCAATATCTCCAGTGAACAGTTAAGCTTTAATAAATCAATTCTTAACTCTTTGTCCTTTCTGCATTTTTTCAGGTAAAGTAAAAAGCTGTATATTTGAGAAACAATAGAATATATCATGACAACAGCCTCTTTAAAAACCGAGATAACAAAGGCGATTGCTGGCATCAATGACCAGTTGTTGCTTGAGGCGATTTACACTATCGTTAATCGGGCTAAAACATCTACCAGTTTCGAATTTGAATTAAGCGATGAAGACTGGGCTATTATTGAAGCCAGAAAGCACGATTACAAAGCGGGTAAAATCAAAGGTATGACAACAACCGAAGTACGTAAGAGTGTTATGAAAAAACTTTCGGCATGAAGTATAAGATTATCGTTCTTGAGCCGGTTGCCGATGAATTAGCCGAGGCCGCGATATATTACGATAGCAAACAATCTGGATTAGGAGTCGATTTGATAGATGAATGGGATAAAGCTCTCTCCCATATTCAGCGAGCCCCTGATGGATACCAGAAGAAAAGAAAGAATTTTCGTCAAGCCCTCCTTGATCGGTTTCCTTACCTTGTCATATTTGAGATAGATAACTTCGACATCATTATAACTCGTTTCATTAATGCTCAAATGCATCCCAAAAAAAGATATAAAAAGTCTAAAAAATAATTCCTCGTTCGCGCGAACATTCTTAGTTAATCCCCAAACTTCGATTGCCTGTTTTGTTTTCGCTCAGCATCCTTCTTTTTACTGTGCAATCTTTTCTCAACAGATGAACGTGTAGGTTTGGTCGCTTTGCGTTTCTTGCGTTCCACAAAACATTTATTGAGAATATGATAGAGTTTGCGAGTAGCAATTTGTTTGTTACCCAATTGCGTACGTTCGGTTTGCGCCATCACTTGCAATACCCCATCGTTGGTGAGTTTTTTCGCCAACTTTTCTATCAGTAACTGTTTCTCATTTTCGGTTAACAAAACCGAATCACGAATCGAAAAATCAATTTGCACCTTGGTGGAGAGCTTGTTTACGTTTTGTCCGCCCGCTCCCCCACTGCGGCTGGTGCGGAATACAAACTCTGAACTTAAAACGGGGGATTTAAAATGCATATTATTAAAAGCCCCCCTTGAAAGAGAGGGCAATAAATTTAATTTTTTACTGATTCTTGAACTCAAATTGTTTCTGCTCATTCAGCACAATCAAAATACTTGAATCTTTTTGAATGGTTCCGCCCAAAATAGCTTTCGACAATTCATTCAATATTCGTTTTTGCACCACACGTTTCAGCGGACGGGCTCCAAACTGCGGGTCGTAACCCAACTCTGCCAGCCAATCCATTACCTCATCGGTAGCGCTGAGTTCAATGCCCTGTTCCGATAATTGCTGTTGAATGGATGTAAACTGAAGGTTCACAATCTCACGCACATTTTCACGGCTCAATGGAGTAAACATCATCACATCATCAATCCTGTTTAAAAACTCAGGACGAATGGTATGCTTCAACAATTCCATCACTCCGGCTTTGGCCTCAGCTATTTTTTCGTCTTTGTTAAACTCATTATAATTCTCAAATTTCTCCTGAATAATATGCGAACCAATATTGGAAGTCATGATGATGATGGTGTTTTTGAAATTCGCTACGCGACCTTTATTATCGGTCAAGCGTCCGTCATCCAATACTTGTAATAAAATATTGAATACATCAGGATGCGCTTTTTCAATCTCATCCAATAATACTACCGAGTATGGACGTCTGCGCACAGCTTCAGTCAACTGACCTCCTTCTTCGTAACCAACATATCCCGGAGGCGCTCCAATCAAACGGCTCACCGTATGTTTTTCCTGATACTCGCTCATATCAATACGCACCATGGCACTGTCCTGATTAAACAAAAAGCTTGCAAGGGCTTTGGCCAGTTCGGTTTTACCCACACCCGTTGTTCCTAAAAAGATGAAAGAGCCGATTGGTTTTTTCGGATCACTCAACCCTGCACGGCTTCTGCGAATGGCATCCGAAATCGCTTCAATAGCTTCTTCCTGACCCACCACACGTTTGTGCAATTCATCTTCGAGATGCAATAATTTTTCACGTTCACTTTGCAACATGCGTGTAACCGGAACGCCCGTCCAGCGGCTTACCACATCGGCAATATCTTCGCTGGTCACTTCTTCTTTCACCATTGCGCTGTCGCCTTGCTGTTCAATTAATTTTTGTTGATAATCAGCTAAACGAGCTTCCGCTTCTTTTACTTTTCCATATCTGATTTCAGCAACCTTGGCAAAGTCGCCATTGCGCTCGGCCAGCTCCGCTTCATGTTTTAAGTTTTCAATTTCCTGTTTGCTTTGCTGAATACCATCTACAACCGTTTTTTCACTTTGCCATTTGGCTTTCAAGGATGTTTGATCCGATTGCAAGTTGGATATTTCTTCGCTCAGTTGTTTCACTTTGCTATCATCTCCTTCGCGTTTAATGGCTTCGCGCTCAATCTCCAATTGCATAATTTTGCGGTTCAGCTGATCAATTTCTTCGGGAACTGAATCAATTTCCAAACGCAACTTTGAAGCCGCTTCATCCATCAGGTCGATGGCTTTATCCGGCAAAAAACGATCATTGATATACCGTTGTGATAATTCCACTGCGGCAATAATTGCCTCATCTTTAATCCGCACTTTATGGTGCACTTCATACCGTTCTTTCAATCCACGCAAAATAGAAATTGCACTTTCGGTATCGGGTTCATCTACATATACTTTTTGAAAACGTCTTTCGAGCGCTTTGTCTTTTTCGATATAACGTTGATACTCGGCCAAGGTTGTTGCGCCAATGGAACGCAGCTCTCCACGGGCCAAAGCAGGTTTTAAAATATTGGCAGCATCCATGGCTCCTTCGCCTCCTCCACCGGCACCTACCAAGGTATGAATTTCATCAATAAACAAAATGATTTCGCCATCGCTGTCAATCACTTCTTTCACAACAGCTTTCAGGCGTTCTTCAAACTCTCCTTTGTATTTGGCACCGGCAATCAATGCACCCATGTCTAACGAAAAAATGCGTTTGGATTTTAGGTTTTCGGGAACATCACCACTTACAATACGATGGGCCAAACCTTCGGCAATGGCGGTTTTACCAACGCCCGGTTCACCAATCAGCACCGGGTTATTTTTGGTTCTGCGCGACAGGATTTGCAATACCCGTCTGATTTCATCATCACGCCCGATTACAGGATCAAGCTTGCCTGATTGAGCCAGCTCATTTAAGTCCTTCGCAAATTTGTTCAGCGAATTGTATTGAGCTTCGGCACTTTGTGACGTTACTTTATGATCGCCACGTAATTCCTTGATGGCCTTTTTCAAATCTTTTTCATTGATGCCTGCATCTTTCAGCATGGAAGCAACGGCATCACTTCCCTGCAACAATCCCAGCAACAAATGCTCGATAGCCACATATTCATCGCCAAACTCTTTTAAGTACGTTTGCGCTTTCGACAATACCTGATTAGCGTTATTGCTCAAATACTGCCCTGTTCCACCCGATACTTTAGGATACCCCGCAATGATAGCATCTACGGTTTGTTCCAAACGGGTTGGATTGGCATTGAGTTTTTTGAGTAAAAACGGAATCACCTGATCATCCGTTTCAACCAGAGCTTTAAAGATATGCCCTGTTTCAATCGACTGATGTGTGTTGCCCGCAGCAATTTGTTGCGCCTGCTGAATGGCTTCCTGTGATTTAATGGTGAAATTATTTAGATTCATAACTGATTGTTTTTCGATTTCATGCACCGGAACGATACATATTTCCGATGGTGTTTTTGATTGCTCAAGTTAAGGTCCAAGCCTCTTTTTAGGAAATTTTGACTGCACCTGTTTTCACAATCAGAAAAATTGGCTTAAACCGGTATCAGAATTTTATCAAAAATCAGAAAACGCAGACAAAAAGACTGTTAAGCCACAGTCTTTGGCTCTCCTGTGTTTAACCCACAGGTACACCAACAACGGAATGATGTCTCTTTTTTTTAACCTTATGGATAACGTGAATTTATTACAATCTCAATTAAAATCTCAGATTAAGTAATGAGCTATCTGTTTTCAAACAACTACAATACCGACCTCAGCATATAAGCCATTATTGCACCCATCATCAAAAGGAATAATACAACCATCAGAATCGCAGCCCCCAACTCTACAATATAAAGCCATTTCTTATGCTGTGGATTTGAGTCTGACTTACCAAAACGGCTAATCAACCAGGCTATTAAAGCAAATGACAGTGGAATCAATAAGAAACCCGGTGCAATAAGAATTAATGGCACCGTTAATAACGCCAGCATTGCCATAGCTATGGCCCATTTATAATTACCAGATGGCAGTTCCTTATTCTCAATTACCCCTTCCTGAGGGTTCTCATCTACAACAAAAGACACGCTTCTTTCTCCGCATTTACTTTTTGGATACTGCCGGACCTTCAATAAAATATTTTTTTGATTAAAGGATATTTCAGGTTGATAACGAAGTCCGGCATCTTTTGGAGATTCCTGTGCAAGGGTCAAGAGTTCCTCCGATTGATGAATATCAAATTTAATAACAGGTTCTACTCCTTGTTTGGCAATCTGTTCAGCCCTAACCTTCCTCAAATAACGATACCTTGTGTTACAAGAGTTTAGCAGCAAAAACATTAACAAACAATACAAAACTTTATGCTTCATTGGCACGGTAATTTAATGCAAATATTTATAAGAAGTGCTAAATGAGGCGCAAATGTCTATATCCATTATATTCGCACTTTAACTTTTATACATGCATTTAGCCGACCGCGTACACGCTATAAACGAACCCCAAACCATTGCCATGGCCAAACTCAGCCGCGAGTTAGCCGCGCAGGGACATGATATTATCAGTTTGAGCCTGGGTGAACCTGATTTTACAACCCCCGAGCATATTAAAGAAGCGGCAAAAAAAGCCATTGACGACAACTTCTCGTATTATACTCCGGTGGCGGGTATTCCCGAATTGAGAGAAGCCATCGTTCAAAAATTTAAACGTGATAACGGACTAGATTTTACTGTCGACAATATTGTGGTATCAACCGGAGCCAAACACAGCATTATGAATGCGATGATGGCCCTTGTGAACCGGGATGATGAAGTTATCATCCCGACACCCTACTGGGTAAGTTATTCGGAAATGGCCAAACTGATGGAAGGTATTCCGGTGTTTATCAATGCCTCGGTTGAGCAGCAATATAAAATTACTCCTGCCCAACTCGAAGCGGCCATCACTCCTAAAAGCAAATTATTTATTTTCTCCTCTCCTTGTAACCCCACAGGAAGTGTATACAGCAAAGCTGAACTGGCTGCTTTAGCGGCTGTGTTCGAAAAATATCCGAACATCTTCATTATTGCCGATGAGATTTATGAGTTCATCAATTTTGTGGGCAAACATGAGAGCTTAGCACAATTTGCAAACATCAAAGACCGGGTGATTACCATCAATGGACTGTCGAAAGGTTACGCCATGACCGGCTGGCGTTTGGGTTACCTCGCTGCACAAAAAGATGTTGCCAAAGCCTGCGAAAAAATTCAAAGTCAGTATACCTCCGCCACCAGCAGCATCACCCAAAAAGCAGCAGTAGCAGCTTTAAACGGAGATATGAAACCGAGTGCCGAAATGGTAAATGCCTTTAAACGCAGACGCAATTTAATCCTCGAACACGTTCAGCATATCCCACACTGGATATGCAATAACCCCGATGGTGCGTTTTACCTGTTTCCTGATGTGAGCTATTATTTTGGCAAATCGTATAACGGTAAAACCATTCATACCGCAACCGACTTATGTATGTTCCTTTTGCATGAAGGGCACGTGAGCATGGTGACAGGAGAGGCTTTTGGCGCTCCGCAATGTGTGCGCATCAGCTATGCTGCCAGCGATGAAAAAATTGTGGAAGCCATGCGCAGGATTAAAGAAACGTTGGGGAAATTGAGAGGTGAGAGGTGAGAAAAAAGAGGTAAGAAGTAAGATTAAAGACAAAAGAAAGTTGACAGTAAATAGTTAATCGAACTGTGAACCGTAAACTGTAAACCGAAAACCGAAAATGAATATACTCGAACAATTCAACGGACTGAAAGTGCTGGTAGTTGGTGATGTGATGATTGATGCCTACTACTTTGGTAAGGTAGAGCGCATTTCGCCCGAAGCTCCTGTACCTGTTGTAGCCGTTGAACATAAAGAACAACGATTGGGAGGGGCCGCCAATGTGGCTATGAACCTCGTATCGCTTGGAGCCAAACCCATTGTATGCAGCGTGGTGGGAAATGACCAGGAAGGCAAAGACCTGATTCGATTGTTTAAAGAAAATGGCGTGGGCGTGAGTGGGATTGTACAATCCGACAACCGCATCACCACCGTTAAACTGCGTGTAATTTCGCAAGCTACGCAGATGTTGCGCATCGACAACGAAGATACCAAACCTATTACTCCGGTTGAATCATTTGAACTCGTGCAACGCATTCACGAGTTATTGATTGATGCCGATGTGCTGGTATTTGAGGATTATGACAAGGGGGTATTGACCAAAGAAAATATTGCTCAGATTACCGAAGAAGCCCATAAAAAAGGTATTCCTGTGGTGGTTGACCCTAAGAAGCGCAACTTCAATCATTTTATCGGAGCCGATTTGTTCAAGCCCAATTTGAAAGAACTCAAAGAAGGGTTGAAGATAGAGTTTGATGAAGATGATAAAGCAGCATTTGAAACGTCCATCAAACAAATGATGCAGCAGATGCAGCTCAAAAATGCCATGATTACCATGAGCGAAAAAGGAGTGATGATTACAGATGGACAAACCTTTGATTATATCCCCGCTCATATTCGCAAAATTGCGGATGTAAGCGGAGCCGGTGATACGGTAATCAGTGTGGCTGCTTTGTGTTTTGCACTCAAACTCAACCGCAGGCAATCGGCTGCTTTGGCCAACCTGGCCGGAGGATTGGTATGCGAAGAAGTAGGTGTAGTACCCATTGATAAAAACAAATTAGCTGCCGAAATACCCGAACTCAACCTCTGAAACGATGAAATACATTGGGTTTGTATGGATGATACTGTTGGCTCCGCTATGGGCGTTGGCACAACAACCTGTTCCTGTTCCCGCTCCTGAACTACGCGAAGCGGATGTGCTGTTCAGCAAACGTACCTGGCGCATCATCGACCTGCGGGAGAAAAAAAACAAGATTGCCGTATGGCCGGGAAATCCTCTGAACAAAATTTTGTATGAAGCGGTTCGTACCGGACAACTCAAACCTTACCGTTCCGACTCCTTGCGCACTGCTTATGATATCGAGGAATTTATGAAATTGGGGATAACGGAAGAGTATATCGAAACGCCCATCGACCCGAATGATCCGACCATTACACGGTTGGATACCATCATTACAGAATTTGATCCTGAACAAAATATCAAACAACTGGTATTGATGGAAGACTGGTTCTTCGACAAAAAACACTCGACCATGATTCCGCGCATTATTGCCATTGCTCCTTTGTACCGAAACAAAGTTGCCGGTATCGACCTTGGACTTCAACCTTTGTGCTGGCTTAAATTTAACGACCGCTTCAACAAAGAGAATGATTGCCGCGATGTGCTCGTCACCCAATACATGTTTAATCCTCAAAACTCACACAGCAAGTTTAGTTATGATGATTGGTTTACCCAGCGTTTGTTTAACAGCTATGTGATTAAAACCGCTAATATGTATGATGTGAGCATCCTCAAAGATCCCGAATACAAACGCGGAGGTTTTGAAGCCCTGATTGAAGCCGAGCGCATCAAACAACAAATGGGCGAGCATGAAGGGAATATGTATGAAGATTAACTCCTGCACCATTTTTAGTATTACAACTGCAAAAAGATAATACCATGAAACATTCAATCATCATCCTTTCAGTATTGGCCATCATTGGTTTCGGTTGCAAAACCAAAATGCCGGGCATGACAGAAGTAAACACTCCGTTTAAAGGCAATAAATACGAAAGCAATAAACGCTGGGTTCGTGCGGTGGCCAGCGGTGAAAGCATGAGTTTGGAAACCAGCAAAGACAAAGCCCTCCTAACGGCCAAACAACGGCTGGCCGGCAGCATGCAAACCGAAATCAAACAGGTAAGTGAAAATTATAAAGGTGATCGTCAGGTAGACGGAACCATCGGGGATTTTAATGAGCGTTTCCAACAATTGACCCGTGAGGTGATGAGCCAGATTTTGGTGGAAGTGCAAATCATTAACGAAAAGGTGTACCAAAACGATAAGAAAAATTACGTAACATGGGTTGCACTCGAAGCGCGCAAGAAAACGATTTACAAAAAGTTAAAAGAACAAGCCAAGTTGCGCCAGTCGCTCAGTGATAAAGACAAGGCGGTGATTGAGCAAATGATTGACAGTGCTATCAAGGATTTGGAAGATGAAGAGTAAAAAATGTTCAACGATTCAAAAGCCTGTTTCAATTGTTGAAACAGGCTTTTTGACGAATAAAGGTTTCGCTCCGCTGGAGCTCTTTTTATTTCATGCATTCTCGTTCTATAGAGATTAGGCTCCTACGGAGCCTCCGTCATTGGATACATCATACTGATGCTCCATTAGGATGATTTTATGTTTCGCTCCACTGGGCTCCTTGTATTTTATACATTTTCGTTAGAGAGAGATTGGGATCCTACGGAGCCTCCGTCATTGGATACATCATACTGATGCTCCAGTAGGATGATTTTATGTTTCGCTCTGCTGGGCTCCTTGTATTTTATACATTTTCGTTAGAGAGAGATTGGGATTCTACGGAGCCTCCGTCATTGGATACATCATACTTATGCTCCATTAGGATGATTTTATGTTTCGCTCCACTAGGCTCTTTTTATTTTATACATTTTCGTTAGAGAGAGATTGGGATCCTACGGAGCCTCCGTCATTGGATACATACTCATGCACCGTTAAGATAATTATAGATTTCGCTGCTCAAGAGCCTTTTACTGGAATAGTTTCACATCATTAAAGCTCCGGAGGAGCTTAATCTCTGTAACAACGCCACACACACGCAACAAAAGAGCTCCGGAGGAGCGAAACCCCTTTTACGCAAAAATCCCAGCCTGACTGCTCAGACCGGGATTTTTTATGAGGTGGCTCAAACTTACATTTGAGCTTCAAGCTTGTTAGCCAAAACATGCTTAGGAACAGCACCTACCTGCTTATCTACCACTTTACCATCTTTAAAGAACAATAAAGCTGGAATACTCATAATGCCATATTCGGTAGCAATTTTAGGATTGTTATCTACATCCATTTTACCAACTACCGCCTTGCCATCATATTCTTTAGCAAGCTCTTCTACTACCGGACCTACCATGCGGCAAGGACCGCACCATTCTGCCCAAAAATCTACCAATACGGGTTTCCCCGATTTAAGCACCACTTCCTCGAAGTTGCTGTCTGTTATTTCTAATGCCATATTAATTTGTTGTGTTGTATTTCCCGGTTACAAATTAAGCTCCTTTTTTGATTTTAGACCAATCTGTCAGATTAAAAACCTGTATCCAGACTATTTATCAGTGCATTAAACCAAAAACCTGACAGTCATTCTTTTAAACCTATTTTATTCCTTAGCCTAAATTTCAGCCGATGATTTTATATATTCGCACCCCTTGAAAATCAATTGCTTAAAACCTAGCCATGAAACTACGCTTGATTCTTGTTTTCTTCCTCTTTGGAATATCTACGTTTTTGACTGCTCAAATACGAAACATTGACAGCATATCAACTGCTCTTAAACAGCATCCTCAAATTGATACCACCAGAGTAAAGCTTTTAAACACCCTTGCTTTTTCGTATAGAAATTACTTACCTGATAGCAGTTTTTTCTTTGCCACACAATCTTATGTTTTAGCTAAAGATTTAAATGATAAGAAGGGAGAAGCCGATGCCCTCAAAATATTGGCAATAGTCGATTTCATTAACGGAAACTTCAGTAACGCATTTAACAAAAACAAGGAGGCTTTGTCCATATATGCCCAAATACATGATTTAGAAGGCTATTCAAGGGTATTAAACAATATGGCCACAATCAAACAAAACAAGGGCAATTACGAAGAGGCATTAGCATATCATAAACAAAGTTTGGTCATCAGCGAACTACTTCAAAACTTTAACATGATGGCTTTAAGCTATTCCAATATGGGTATTATATACTCAATTCTGGGAATGTATGTTGAAGCCTTAGATTACCAACTCAAGAGTTTAAACATAAATGAAAAATTAAACGATATAACCCAAAAATCATTGGCATATTCCAATATTGCCCATCTGTATTATCACACAAACAGACCTGATTTATCAAAACAGTTTTGCTTCAAAGCAATGACCATTCAGCAAAAGGAAGGAAATTTTGTAGGTTTATTCACATCAAATATTTTACTGGGTAATATTAGCAAAGACAAAAAAGAATACAGCTACGCCCATCATTATTTTCAAAGTGCGCATAAAATAGCTGAACGACTAAATGACAAGCCGGCAATAGTATTAAGCTTAAGCAATATCGGAGAAACATTGATTGAAGAGCAAAAATACAAAGATGCGGAAGCTTATTTTCAGGAATCAATGGACCTCTTGAAAGGTATTGACGACAAAGAAGCCCTAACGTATAACCAATGCGGATTGGGAATAATCTATTTACATACCAACCGGGTATCCAAAGCAATCGACTATTTACAACGAAGCTATCAATTAGCCCTCCAACAAAATTACAAAAAGTGCATTCTTGAAGCTGCGAAAGGGCTTGCGAAAGCATACGAATCAGTTCATGATTTTGAAAAAACTGCTTTTTATTTAAAACAAACAATTGCTTATAACGACAGTATTTTAAATGAAGAGATTGGAAAACAGTTTGCCGAAAAAATTTACAATTATGAATTAGAGAAAAAGCAAGATGAAATTTCGCTGTTAGAAAAGGAACAGATTATCCAAAAACAAAATGCAGACAATTCAAATTTATTGAATCTATGGATGGGATCAGGACTCTTGCTCATTATTGTTTTCTCAATCATTTTAGTTGGCAGCTATCGGGAAATAAGGAAAGACCATGTCCTCATTCAGGAACAAAAAGCTGCGATTGAAATACAAACAGAAGAATTGAGAACATTGAATAAAATGAAGGATAAAATATTATCCGTTTTATCTCATGACCTTAAAGGGCCGATGAATGCATTGAGCATGTTAATGTACCTGATGGATGAAAATGCAATTAGTGCCGGAGAACTTACGGATTTTAAAAGCCGGATTAACAATCAGCTTTCGAGCTTAAACCTTGCACTTAACAACCTTCTTTTATGGTCGCACAGCCAACTCAACAATAAAAAAACAGCTCCAAAAGAAACAATTGCTTTACAACCGGTTATTGAACAAAACATCAACTTGCTTAAGGAATCAGCGTTTCAAAAGAATATCACAATCAACTTTCACCCAACACAGCCATTTTCAGTTGTAGCCGACTCAAGCCAGACTGAAATCATTGTGCGAAACCTGCTGTCGAATGCAATTAAATACACCCACAAATCTGGCACAATTGATATTAAGATTGAAGACACCGGTCACTTTATAAAAACCAGCATAGCCGATACCGGCATTGGAATTGATCAGGATTTAGCGTTGCAATTATTCAGCAACAAATACCAATCAAGAGCCGGTACCGAAGGAGAAAAAGGAACCGGTTTGGGATTACTATTGTGCAAAGACTTTGTAGAACAAAACCACGGAACTATTGAAGTATCAAGCACTCCGGGTATTGGAAGCACGTTTGCATTTACGTTACCTAAGGCGCCTAATCAAATTAATAATTAGGCCGGGTGCACCAATCTAGCAGTAGGCAAATAAGAATATAAACGTAGAGGCGCAGAGAAGAAGAGAGAGGGGTTGCATGGGAGAAGAGAATACGGAGATTCTGCTTTGCAGAAGTAGGAACATGCGGAATAAAAATATTGAAAGCACCCTAACATCAAACCTCGAACATCAAACAAAAAGTAGGCAGTTATGAATTCCGAAATCCCACATATCAACTAATCAACTTCCGATATCTATCGGGATAACATATTAACTCTCCTCTAATTCAGCTTATACTCAATCCCCATATCTTCAAGCGCTTTAACCAAATCATTTTCAAAATTCACTTTATACCGCTGACTGATTGCATTCACTACCAGCTTCTGTTCTTCATCAATGATGTTAAACTTTAATACGGCAGTTCCTTTGTGATTTTGAATAAGCTGATTAAAGTGCTGTAAAAATCCATTTTTCAACCGGGATGAGCGCAGGGTTAAAGTTACTTTATTGAGCAAACGCTCGCGCACCTCAGCCAGCAACATCATTTGGTTTACTTTAAACTCAAACTGGTCGGGACTACGGAAACCGGGACGCATGGTTCCTTTGATGTACAACATCTGGCCAACCGTCAGGAAATGTTTGTAGCGTAAAAAGTCTTCGCTCCACATGGTGATCCGAATATTACCCGAATAATCCTCCAGGGTAAAACTGCCATAAGGTTTATTGTTTTTACCCATGCGTTCAAACACATCGGTAATCACTCCGGCTATATTGAGGTCTTTGTTTTTAAACTCCTCAGCCCTGCTGATATCCGTTACATTAAAATAATTGAACTCTATTTTATAATCATCCAATGGGTGTCCCGAAAGATACATCCCAATAACTTCTTTTTCTTTGGCGAGTTTAGTAATCAACGTCCATGGCTCGCAGGCCGGAATAGTTGGCTCTGTAAGCGTTACCATTTGGGTTCCGCCAAACAACGATTGCTGATTGGCCGATTCATTGTTTTGGGCATTGCTTCCGTAACGGATTGCTTTTTCCAACAAATTGGGTTCATCTCCCCCTTCGGGAAAAAAGAATTGCGCACGATGAATATTCTCAAAACAATCCAATCCTCCACCCAGGGCTAAACCTTCCAGTGTCTTTTTATTAACGGCTCTCAGGTTCACCCGTGAGGTTAAATCGAACAAGGTTTTGAAAGGACCGTTCTCATCCCGCTCTTTGATAATTTCTTCAACCGCAGCTTCGCCAACACCTTTGATAGCGCCCAGTCCAAAACGGATTTCGCCTTTTTTGTTTACCGAAAAATCTACCTGCGATTCATTCACATCAGGCCCCAGTACAGGAACGCCCATACGTTTACACTCTTCCATGAAGAAGGTAACCTTTTCGATATTGCTCTGGTTATGTGTAAGCACACTCGCCATATACTCGCCCGGATAATGCGCTTTGAGGTATCCGGTTTGGAAAGCAACAAACGCATAACAGGTAGAGTGTGATTTATTAAACGCGTAAGACGCAAATGCTTCCCAGTCGGTCCATACTTTTTCGAGAATGGTTTCATCGTGCCCGTTGCCTTTGGCATTTTCAATAAACTGGGGCTTCAGCTTATCAAGGGTTTTACGGTCTTTTTTACCCATCGCCTTCCGCAATACATCGGCATCTCCTTTGGAGAAATTGGCCAGTTTTTGCGAAAGCAACATCACCTGCTCCTGATACACCGTAATACCATAGGTATCTTTCAGATGCTCCTCCATGGCATCAAGGTCGTAGGAAACAGGTTCTTTACCATGTTTACGAGCGATGTAGTTTGGAATATAAGCAATTGGACCCGGACGGTACAAGGCGTTCATCGCAATCAAATCCTCAAACCTGTCGGGTTTCAGGTCTTTGAGATGTTTCTGCATACCCGGACTTTCAAACTGGAACGTACCATTGGTTTCGCCCCGGGCAAACAAGTCTAGGGTTTCTTTATCGTCTAATGGAATCGTGTCAATATCAATTTCAATTCCGTGGTTTTGTTTAATAAGTTTGAGGGCATCGCGGATAATGGACAGGTTTCGCAAACCCAAAAAGTCCATCTTGATAACACCTGCATCTTCAATTACTTTTCCATCATACTGCGTTACCAGCAAATTGATATCCTTCACCGTTGATACCGGAATCAGATCCGTTAAATCCGTTGGAGCGATGATGATACCGGCAGCATGAATACCTGTTCCGCGAACCGAACCTTCGAGAATTAAAGCCTCACGAAGTACAGTAGCCTGCAAATCGCTTCCGGCATGAATCTCGCGCAGCTTTTTTACATTGTCAATATCTTCACTCTGCAATCCTTCCTTATCACGCAAACTTTTATCTCCGTCAATCGGAGCATTGATTACACGGTCGAGGGAGATTCCCGGCTTATCGGGAACAAGCTTGGCCAGCATATTGGATTCGAGCAGCGGCAAATCCATTACACGAGCCACATCCTTGATACTCATTTTGGCAGCCATCGAACCATAGGTTACAATGTGGGCTACCTGATTTTTTCCGTATTTATCAACCACATAGTCGATTACCTTTTGGCGGCCATCATCATCAAAATCCGTATCAATATCGGGCATCGACTTACGGTCGGGATTCAGGAAACGCTCAAAGAGCAAATCATATTTAATGGGGTCGATATTGGTGATACCAATGCAATACGCCACCACCGAACCCGCAGCCGAACCACGGCCCGGGCCAATGAATACACCCATGTTTCGCCCTGCGGCAATAAAGTCGGATACAATCAGAAAGTATCCGGCAAAACCCATGGTGCGAATGGTGTGCAATTCAAACTTAAGCCGTTCTTCTACTTCGGGTGTAATTTCTTTATAACGCTCTTTGGCACCTGTCCACGTAAGGTGTTCAAGGTAATCATCCTGATTGGTAAAATTTTCAGGAAGCGGAAATGCCGGTAAAAGAATATCCCGTTTTAAATCTAAAAGTTCAACCTTATCAACGATAAGGTTTGTATTATCAATGGCTTGCGGAACATCGTGAAACAATGCAGCCATCTCTTCTGTTTTCTTGAAATAAAACTGATCGTTGGCAAATGCAAAACGTTTCCCTTTCACAAACGAGTCGTCATCGCTAAACTCCTTCATGCTTGGAGTCGCTTGTTTTTCGCCTGTATTGATGCACAGTAAAATATCGTGGGCATTGGAGTCCTTCTGATCTACATAATGAGAATCATTTGAAGCGATAATGGGCACATTGTACTTAGCCGCAAATTTCAGCAATACCTCATTTACCTTGTTTTGATCCGGAATATCATGCCGTTGCAACTCCACATAATAATCATCTCCAAACAAATCGAGCCACCATTTGAATTCTTTTTCTCCCTCCTCTTCACCTTTCCGCAAAATCATTTTGGGAACCATGGCACCAATACAGCAAGTAGTGGCAATCAGCCCCTCATGGTATTGTAATATGAGTTCCTTATCGATACGGGGATACTTTCCGTAAAGTCCCTCCATATACCCCAACGAACACAACTTCACCAGGTTTTTATAACCTTGTTCGTTTTTAGCAAGCAGGAGCTGGTGAAAACGCTGGTCTTTATCGTCTTTGGTAAAAGAGCGTTTATGGCGGTCGGCCACCACATAAAACTCGCATCCTACAATCGGTTTAACCAGTGGCTTACCATCCGAGCCTTTATGTTTATAGGCTTCGGCTACAAATTTAAATGCACCAAACATGTTACCATGATCTGTAAGAGCCATGGCCGGCATCTGATCGGCAATTGCCTTTTTATATAATTTCCCTATATCGGCAGCCCCATCGAGCAGCGAAAACTGAGTGTGTACGTGTAAATGAGAAAACTGAGTCATGTATGCATTTCATCAAACCACAACCTATTGAACCCCAAACAGAAAAACCTGCCGGATGATATTGGTTTGAACTTCCCAAATGTACCAAAACAATCCGTGAGTTTAGGTTGTTGTTGAAAAAACGGTTAACACCTGAAAAGTCAACCTGCTAAATGTGGAATAGTGACGCAACCCTTCTATAAAAGATGTAATCTAAAGATACAGGCTGATTGTGAGCAATGGAATGTTGCTTTTTCAGAAAACTTAGATATTTTTGGCATTCTTTAACATTGAGATAACAAACACAAACAATAAACATGAACAAACTTTACATTTTAGGCTTTTTGGGACTGGGGTTGGTGGCCAATGCCCAAACTCAAACATTCCCGCAAGTACAAGGCAACAAATCATTGCCTAAAGCCAGCACAAACAATCGTGACTATGATGTAGCATCACCTGTAAGAGTTGATAACAACCACACTTCCAGAGCGGCAGGATACAATAAAGCTGCAAGATGGGTTACCGTTGGTCAAACAAACTTTGATCGCCAAACGAATTCGTCCATTTACAATCGCATTATTGCTTATCCAAACGGAAAAGTAAGTGTGATCTGGAATACCTCGGTTGATGGTCCTGAAAACCGTTATTTAGGACGCGGAACCGGATACAATCATTTTGATGGAAATGCCTGGGGAGCCATTAACATGAATCGTGTTGAAGCCGAAAGAACCGGATACTCCAGTTTCGCTTATAATGATACCAATGAAATAATTATGAGTCACAAAGTTGATACAGCCGGAAACTCCGGAGGTTTGGCTTACCTGACTAACAGCAATATTGGAAACAGCGACTGGACATCTCAAACTGTTTTACCACCATTACCAAATCAATCATCGGTATTGTGGCCGCGTATTACGGTTGCTAATGGTTACATGCACGTATTGGCAAACTACACTTCTCCCACAGCTACTCAAACAGATACGGTATACAAAGCAGGTGTAAAATACCCTACTGTGTATTCTCGTTACAATTTTGCAAGCACAAGCTGGGAAGTTGAAAACATTACTTTACCAAACTACGACAGCACACGCTGGTATGATGGAAGTGCCGATAATTATGCAATTGATTCCCGAGGTTCTACCGTTGGTATTTTAATGGGTGGAGTTAGTAACGACATCACTTATTGGAAATCAAATGATAATGGTGATTCATGGACTTCAACAATTATTGATTCATTCCCGGTTCCAGCCTTCCACGATCAAGATTTAATTTTAGACACACCAAATGTTAGCGATGGATCAATGAGCATCCGTTTAGACTCAAATGGCATGGCTCATTGTTTCTGGGGTCGTTTGAGAATTTTAAACACAACAATTAACGATAATACATCCAGCGTATTCTTAGGGACAAATGCTATTGACTATTGGTTTGAAGGCCGCCCCGACACTACGACAACCATTGCCGGAGCATACGATGCAAGTGGTGATGCGCAATTAAATATTGGGATAATTGATGGACGCTCCCGTTATGGAAATGCCGGTGTAGCTACTATGCCTTATGCAATGATTGCAGATAATGGCAATATTTATGTAATCTACTCTGCATTGTCTGATGAGGATTTAGATGCTCAGGGAGCCGGCTACAGAGATCTTTATATTGTTTATTCTACTGACAACGGAGATACCTGGAGTCCAATCCAAAACCTTACCGGTACAATGGGTTATAATGTTGAACAAATGTTTGGAAGTGCCTGTATTACGAACGACACTTTACACCTGACATTTATGGAAAGCAATGTAGTTGGGTTTTATGATGCAGTCAACAACCCTAATAAAGTTGGACCATTTGACATCGTTTACTATAAAATTCCTGTTTCCGATATCAACAATGGAACAGTAGGAGTAGCCGAAACCACCAAACCATTAACAGTAGGAACAAACTACCCTAACCCATTCCGCAACAGCACAGTTATTCCGGTTAACCTTACACAGAAAGCCGATATAAAAGTAACCGTGATGAACATCCTCGGAGAAGTTGTGTATAGCAATACCATCAGCAATACAACTACCGGAATCAACAATATTGAAGTAAACGGAAACTTTAAATCAGGTTTCTACTTCTACAATATTGAAGCTGCCGGTATGAGAGCCAGCGGTAAAATGTTGGCTGAATAAGCTTGCTCTTAAAGAATATTTTAAAGAAAGGCATCCCTTACGGATGCCTTTCTTATTTTTGACCGGTGGATAAATCAGCCTATATACAAATACGGATAATGCGAATCGTGCTGGCGTGCAGCATCGGCATTTTGCTGCTCAAATTTTCGGCTTATTTTATCACCCACTCAAACGCTATTTTAAGTGATGCGCTCGAATCCATCATCAATGTAGTAGCCGGTGCTTTTGCATTGTACAGCCTGGTGCTGGCTGCCAAACCCAAAGATGCAGATCATCCCTACGGACATGGTAAAATTGAATTTATATCAGCCGGATTTGAAGGTGGCTTAATTTTGCTGGCCGGTATTATTATAATCGTTAAATCTATCGTCAATTGGATAAATCCAATTGCGATACATAGTTTGGATGCAGGAGCCATTCTTGCTGCCATTGCCGGAGCTGCTAATTATATACTGGCAAGGGTTCTCATTCATACTGCCCGCAAACACAACTCTCTTACCTTGATGGCAGACGGCAAACACCTGATGACAGATACCTGGAGCAGCGCAGGATTGGTTGCAGGTGTCATCCTTATCCAACTTACCGGATGGGTTTGGCTTGATAATTTTTTAGCCGCAGGTTTCGGATTACTCATCATTTATACCGGCTACCGGTTGGTGCGCAAAGCATTGGCGGGTTTGATGGATGAAGCCGATGAGAACATTCTAAAGGAAGTAATCAATGTGCTGCAAACCAACCGCACACCTTTCTGGATTGATATTCACAACCTGCGCATTCAGCAATACGGCTCCAGCTACCATATTGATTGCCATGTAACCCTGCCCTGGTATCAGGATCTGAAAACATCACATGATGAACTCAAAAACATGGAGAACTTGATTGCGCGGGAGTTTCACCGTAAGGTGGAGTTGTTCATCCACCCTGACCCTTGTTTGCCGTTCAGTTGCAGTTTATGTAAACTCAAGGACTGCCCCGAAAGACAAAAACCATTTGAGCGGCAAGTGGAATGGACGGTTGAAAATGTGATGCGCAATGAAAAGCATCAGTTGTAAAGAAGGTGGCCCTCGTATACAAAAAAGTATACTCAAAGAACGAGTGTGTCGATTATTTAGGCATTCATTTGCACTTCAGCATTCATCATTATTTGCGGGCTACCAACTTTCTTGCATACTGTAATACTATATAAACCTCTTTCATTTTTGGGGCTGTGCGCCCCAAACCGCACCTACTTTCTTTGCTTGAACAAAGAAAGTAGGCAAAGAAATTCAAGGCTGCCTATTTTTTATGCTGCATTCTACGAATCACAAATCCTACGCAGCCCAAGCGCCCACCCCACAAGGCATAACTTCGCTCGAGGGCTGCTTACCAAGGCCATCGCCATTTGCAATTCTTGAATGCTACGCAAAAAAATAGAAGGCCGTTAGAGTTCTAATAAGTCTTCCTCTTACTGTACAAAGAATGTCTTCGAAAACTCTACGAAGGCAGGATCTTGCGGCTTCCCTTCGTGCTCTTACATCTTTCTTCCTCTTCGTGTACAAAAAAAGACTGCTCCTCTAAAATATCTTCCCCGGATTCAATATCCCATTCGGATCAAAGGCCAGTTTAATTCTGCGCATCAAATCAAGCTGAAACTCCGGCATCACCACAGTCATATACGGTTTTTGAACCAACCCTATTCCATGTTCACCACTTATGGTTCCATGCAATTCCTTACACAAAGTGAAAATTTCGATAATCGCATTGGGAATCGTTTCGTTCCAAAACGTTTCACTCAGCTCATCTCTAAGAATATTTACATGCAGGTTTCCATCACCGGCATGTCCATAACAAACTGTTCTGAATCCATACCGTTTGCCGATTTCTTTAACGCCTTTAAACAAAGCCGGTAATTCGGCACGCGGTACAACGGTATCTTCTTCCTTATAGGTATTGTTAAACTTGGTGGCTTCGCCAATGCTTCTGCGCAGTTTCCAGAAATATTCTTTTTCATCAGCCGTTTGCGCAAACAAGACTTCCCCGCTTTGGTGCGCATACAATACCTCGCTGATGGTTTCACATTCCGCCATCATCCTGTCTAAATCATTTCCATCTACCTCAATGAGTAAATACGCTTCAGTTCCCTCTTGCACCTCAAAAGGCAAATTGAGCATAGCTGATGATAAACGGAAACCATCGGGCTCCACAAACTCGCAGGCACTGGGATTACAGCCGGCCATAAAAATACCATTCACCGCCTCGCAAGCTTTTTCGGGTGATTGAAAAGGAGCCAGCATCAAAAGAGTATGTTGTGGATGCGGAACAAGCTTCAACACAATTTTAGTAACAATACCCAGGGTTCCTTCACTGCCAATCATCAAATGCGTAAGATTATAACCGGTTGAATATTTAAGTGTATTGGCCCCGGTTTCGATGATTTCTCCTGTTGGTAATACCACTTCAAGGTTTAATACATAATCGCGGGTGGTGCCGTATTTAAGAGCACGCGGTCCACCGCTGGCATGGGCAATATTGCCCCCTAAAAAACAACTGCCTTTACTGGCCGGATCGGGAGGGTAAAACAATCCTTTCTCACGAACCGCCTGTTGCAACGTTTCGTTCACCACACCCGGCTCTACCGTAACCTGAAAATTACGTTCATCAATAAACAATATCTCCTTAAAGCGTTCCATCGAAATAACCACTCCGCCAAATACAGGCAAAGCACCTCCACTCAAACCCGTTCCTGCTCCCCGTGGTGTAACCGGAATTGCAGACTCATTGCACAAACGCATAATAGCCGAAACCTCCTGAGCGGTCCGGGGGGTCAATACAACCTGAGGCATATAGCTCAAATCTTCCGTATAATCACGGGCATACACCAGTCTGTCTTCTTCCGATAGTATGACAAACGGTTCGCCAACAATGGCTTCAAACTGCTTTATTTGCTCCGTGGATACTTTATTATATTGCATGCTCAAATATAATTATTCACCACAGAGATTTGTCACACTGAGTTTATCGAAGTGTGTTTACCACGTATGAAAATACTTATTATTGGAAAGACGTAAAGAGTATTTCACCACAGAGAACCAGAGGCACAGAGATTCTGCTACGCAGAACGAGGAAACTATCTAAATGAGCGGAGGTCTAAAATAAGACACAAAGAATGACTGAAAAAGACAAAACATATTAAGTGGAAAAATATTTGATGCCTGCATTGAAGTCCATAAACAGTTAGGGCCAGGCCTCATTATATTGCATGCTCAAATATAATTATTCACCACAGAGATTTGTCACACTGAGTTTATCGAAGTGTGTTTACCACGTATGAAAATACTTATTATTGGAAAGACGTAAAAAGTGTTTCACCACAGAGAACCAGAGGCACAGAGATTCTGCTACGCAGAACGAGAAAACTATCTAAATGAGCGGAGGTCTAAAAATAAGACACAAAGAATGACTGAAAAAGACAAAAACATATTAAGTGGAAAAATACTTGATGCCTGCATTGAAGTCCATAAACAGTTAGGGCCAGGCCTCTTGGAAAGCGTCTATGAAATATGCCTTTGCAAAGAATTGAGCAACAGAAACATTTCACATAAACGACAAGTCTACCTTCCTGTCTGGTACAAAAATGAGCAACTTGATGCGGACTTTAGGATTGATATTTTAGTAGAAGAAGAAATTATTATAGAATTAAAAGCGGTAGATATATTATTGCCTGTGCATACTGCCCAAATTTTAACTTACTTAAAACTATACAACAAAAGACTTGGGATCTTAATTAACTTTAACACACCGAAGCTGGTTGATGGCTTCAAACGAATACTAAATGGATATGAAACAACTTAAAAAAACTCTGTGCCTCTGTACCTCTGTGGTTACTCGCTTCTGCGCCTTTGCGGTGATCCTCCTCTGCGCCTCTGCATTTAATACATTTAATACCTATGCGCAGCATATCACCCTCGAAGACATCTGGACCCGCGGAACCTTCTCGGCCAAGGGTGTTCAGGGTTTTAACTCCATGAATGACGGCCGGTATTATACGGCACAGGATGATAACGACAATATCATTCGCTACGCTTTTGAAACCGGGAAAGCAGTTGATACACTCGTATTTCAAAGAGATGTAAAGCTTGAAAATTATAGCTATGACTGGAGTGCTGACGAATCGAAATTATTGCTACAAACCAACCGTAAACACATTTACCGCCATTCATTTGCGGCCAATATTTATGTGTACGACCGCAAAAGCAACACCCTTACCCAACCCATTACCGATGCGGTGATGCTGGCGGAGTTTTCTCCCGATGGCACGAAGCTGGCCTATGTAAAAAACAACGATTTGTATGTTTTTGACCTCACAACCCAAAAAGAAATTCGCATCACTACAGACGGAGCAGTGAACAGCATCATCAATGGCACAACTGATTGGGTATATGAAGAAGAGTTTGCCCTCAGCAAAGGGTTTTACTGGAACACAGATGGCAGCCAACTGGCTTACTATCACTTTGACGAAAGCAAGGTGAAAGAATACAATATGCCGATGTATGGAACCCTGTACCCGGAAGATTACCGTTTTAAATATCCCAAAGCCGGAGAAGCCAATTCGACAATTCAAATTGTTGTTTACAACTTAGCTTCAGGAACCAAACAAATACAGGATATTGGAACCGAGACAGACATTTACATTCCTCGTATTTACTGGACAGCCGATAAAAATGTATTGTGCATCGAACGGTTAAACCGTTTGCAAAACAAACTTGAATTATTGCTCACCAATACCGGCAACGGAAGCAGTCGTGTAATCTATACAGAGAACAACAAGGCCTATATTGAAGTTCCTGAACTTACCTTTTTGAAAGACGGCAAAAGCTTTATCATCAACAGCGAACAAAGCGGATGGAATCACTTATACCAATATGATTTGAGCGGAAAGATTATCAAACAACTCACCAGTGGAAACTGGGATGTAGATCAGTTTTATGGTATCAACGAAGCTAAAAAAACGATTTATGTATCAACCTCCGAAATCAGTTCGGCTGAACGTTATGTATATTCGGTTTCACTGGATGGCAAATCCAAAAAACAACTGACTGCCCGCAAAGGCTGGAACAGCGCCACTTTTAATGCCGATTACAGCTATTTCCTGTTGTCGCAGTCCGATATCAATACACCTTCGCGTTATGCGTTGTGTGATGCCAACGGAAAAGAGGTTCGTGTATTGGAAGACAATGCTTCACTCAATGACAAACTGAAATCATACAACCTGAGCAAAGCCGAGATGAGCACTGTTACCAATGCTTACGGAGAAGCACTCAATACCTTTACGATTAAACCCACCCAGTTTGACAGCACAAAAAAACACCCTGTGTTGATGTATGTATATGGTGGTCCGGGCCACCAGTTGGCGATTAACCGCTGGATGGGGGCCAACTATTTCTGGTTTCAGATGCTGGCCGATAAAGGATATATGATTGTATGTGTGGACGGGCGCGGAACCGGATTTAAAGGTGAAGCCTTTAAAAAATCTACCTACCTGCAATTGGGAAAATATGAAATTGAAGACCAGATTTATGTCGCCCAACAATTGCAAAAACTGCCTTATGTTGATGCAGGCAGAATTGGAATATGGGGATGGAGCTTTGGAGGGTATATGTCGAGTTTAGCCATCAGCAAAGGTGCCGATGTGTTTAAAACTGCCATTGCCGTAGCACCTGTAACCAACTGGCGTTATTACGATAATATCTACACCGAACGTTTTATGCGCACGCCTCAGGAAAACGGCAAAAACTATGACGACAACTCACCCATCAACCATGTTCATGCAATAAAAGGTAATTACCTCATTATTCATGGAACGGCTGATGACAATGTTCATTTCCAGAACACCGTTGAGATGACAAATATGATGATTAACCATGGCATCAAATTCGACAGTGAGTTTTACCCGAACAAAAACCATGGTATTGGAGGAGGCAAAACACGCCTGCACCTGTACGAGCGCATGACCCGTTTTATTTTGGAGAAACTGTAAATGCGAACGATCCTTCAATCCATCCTCAAAATTTTATTTATACTCGGCACATTACTTGGGAGTATTTTGGTACTGTATCTGGCCATGGTGGCCTACAGTTACCTCACCGAATAATCCCCGTTTGCAGAGTTCACCCATATTTTTATATTGCACCTTCTTAATACAAACTATACATGAGTCAATCAACAGGACATCCTAAAGGTTTATACCTATTGTTTTTCACCGAAATGTGGGAACGTTTCAGCTATTACGGCATGCGTGCCATTTTTACCCTGTACATGGTAAAAGCCTTAATGTTCGACAAAGCCTTTACTTCTGAAGTATACGGAAGTTATACCGGCTTGGTTTACCTTACTCCCCTTATCGGAGGGTACGTTGCCGACAGATACTGGGGAAACCGTAAATCCATTTTATTCGGAGGAATTTTAATGGCTATCGGTCAGTTTTGTATGTTCCTATCGGCTTCCAACTATGCTAATATAGGGTTTGCCCAACCGATGTTGTTCTTAGGTTTGGGCTTTTTGATTTTCGGTAACGGATTTTTCAAACCCAATATCTCCACCATGGTGGGCCAACTTTATTCGGAAGGCGACAAACGTGTGGATTCGGCTTTTACAATTTTTTACATGGGTATCAACTTAGGAGCCTTCTTTGCTCCATTGGTATGTGGCGGATTTGGAGATACCGGAAATGCAGGCGACTTTAAATGGGGATTCCTGGCAGCTTGTATCGGAATGGTAATCAGTATGGTTTCATTTGAGTTATTGAAAAACAAATACATCGTAACGCCTAAAGGGGATGGTATTGGATTGATGCCTAAGAAAAAAGTATATACCGAAAACGAAGCCAAAGCGCCTAAAATGCCTTTATCGCAAATGCTGATTTGGGCTGTATGCTCTATCGGATTGTTTGTTTTGTTTTATAACGTGATGGATTTAGGGTTAATCGGGGCTGCTATTTTCTCTATCACCCTTATCGGACCGGCTGCTATTATCTCTGACAAAACACTTACGGCTATCGAAAAACAACGTATCTGGGTTATTTATATCCTTGCATTCTTTGTTATTTTCTTTTGGGCAGCCTTTGAGCAAGCCGGTGCTTCACTTACCTTCTTTGCGGCTGAACAAACCGACAGACATCTGCTCGGAACAGAGATTCCTGCGAGCTTTTTTCAATCGGTAAATGCTATTTTGATTGTGATACTGGCTCCGGTATTTGCATGGATCTGGACTTCATTGGGAAACAGAAACATGGAACCTGCATCACCAACCAAACAAGCTTTTGGTTTATTGTTTTTATCCATCGGGTATCTGGTAATCGCTTTTGGTGTAAACGGATTGGATCCAAATATTAAAGTGAGCATGATGTGGCTGCTGGGCTTATACTTATTGCACACCATTGGTGAGCTTTGTTTATCACCCATCGGACTGGCGATGGTTGTAAAACTGGCTCCTGCCAAATTTGCTTCTTTATTAATGGGGGTATGGTTCCTGTCAACTGCTGCGGCCAACAAGTTTGCGGGCACGCTTAGCGGATTGTATCCTGATCCTGCCCGTCCAACACCTCCTCATTTTATTGGCATCGAAATCACCGGATTGTACGAGTTCTTTATGATTTTCGTTGTACTCTCCGGCATTGCTTCACTCATTTTATTTGGGTTAACCAAAACCTTGCAAAAAATGATGCACGGTGTACACTAATACCCGTTATCAATAATACACAAAGCCTCGCCTAACCGCGGGGCTTTTCTTTTTTGTTCTCAAGCCACCTGATGTCTTCCAGCTTCCATCATCATTAATATAACGTATATCCGCAAGCTTACCTAAATGCATGGCTTTGTGTCTTCGTTGAGCCTTTGTGACTTTGTGGCGAGAACTCTTTGCCAGCCACCAAGACACTAAGTATCACCAAGTTTAAATACTACCGGTACGCTTGCGGATATACATTTAATATATTAACCAGTCAACACTATTTTAACATACTCCAACCTCTATTTCCCCTGCTCCCCTAACCAGACTCAGTCTGGCATCTTCGCGCACAATGTCTATCCTAAGCAGAATCACTTCCAACATCAAACTTCTAACCCTCCGCTCCCCCTATCCCTAAAGGTCAATCAGACGCACACTGTCTATTCCAAGCAGAATAACTTCGTACCTCAAACATCAAACTTCCCTCTACCTTTCGGCATTCTCCAAATCAAACTCCTCATCTCCCTTTTGGTATGGAACATAGGTTACAATGAGCTGGAACATTTCATCGGTGGTGCGCATGCTGCCTTCGCGTTCGCGAACTTCACGGGGTGGATTAAACGGGTTATGGGGATTATCGGCTGTATTGTCAAACACACCTTCAACGTATATGGTTGTGCCCTTCGGGATTTTAAGCAGCTTGGGGAACTTGTAAAAATACTGCCACCTGAAATCCCAGTTGTTGATGCGAATCAGCGGAATGGTATCTCCGTTTTGCTTTACGGCATACGCCCAAAACTTTTTGCCCAATAAGTGCATGTGCGGCACAATGCTGATGAGGGAAATATCCTCGGGCATGGTAGCCCTGATGTGAAAAATTTGAACCGTATTGGGCTGAATAATCAGGGCCGGTTCCACGGGAGTGATACCCAGTGTTCCCATCTGAAACTCGCTCACCGGGCGTTTAGGCAGATGCGCAGCAAAATACACGCGGTAATAACTCGAGTCGTAGGTATCAATGGCCGAAGGGCCAAAATGCATATCGTTTAAATAAAATGCACCTTTGCGCGACAAGGTATACCCGCCAATGGCTTCGGGATAAAAACTATGCATGGCTCCCGGCAGGTAATTGCTTACGCTGGGTGTCATCCGCGGATACGAACCATCATCCTGCAAAATGCCCAGCTCTCTGTGAATGGTTTGACTATTGGCCTGATCCTGATTCACAAATACCTTTCCTTCGTTTACATTTTTTTTCTTGTCGGCATCGTACTGCAACAAATGTGTATTTACATGATGCACCAACCGTTTATTGCCCGCCACAAACTCAATGGCACGCACAAAGGTATCGTTGGGAATCTCGTATGGTATTTTCATCACCAAAAACAAATCTTCATTGTTTCCTTTGATGTTTATTTTAGGAACCGGAATAATTAAATCGGGTTCACCAAAACGTAGTTTTTTAAACTGTGTCAGTTGTGGTTGAAGAGATGCCGTATCTCCCGGTAACATGCCTTCATCCACCCAACGCCTGATAAGTTCAATCTCGTTATCCGTCAACACCATCTCATCGGCAAAATGCGAGTACGAAGCATCGGCAGGCCAGGGCGGCATCAGCCTTTCACCCACCATGTATTTGATGAGCTTACCTCTTCGGGCAACATCATTATAGGTTATCAGGTTAAACGGACCGGCTTCTCCATCACGGTGACATTGGGTACAGTTAGCGTGTATAACAGGAGCCACATGTTCGGCAAAGGTTACTACTTTAGGAGGTTCGGGAGCATGTGAACACGCAGCCAGCAAAAACAATCCAATCAAACGCAAAAAAACACTAAACACTTTTGCCATTCTTATTCAATAAAACATCCAACGGCTTTGGTGCGCGGAACTTTAACCGTTTCTCCTTTAAGTACCGACTCCAAAGCATCTTTAAGGTTATGTTCGGTGATCACCTTGCGTTTTTTTCCCAACTCATAAGCCCAATTGTCAATACGGCCCTGATACACAACCTTTCCTTTGGCATCCAATACCACTACTTCGGGAGTGATGCTGGCTCCAAAATGTTTGACCACCGAAAAATCAGGATCTTTGTACAGGGCAAACGGAATATTGTACTTTTTCTTAAAGTTGATAATCTCCATATCCGAATAATCGGTTCCGGCAATTATGCCAAGCATCGTTACGTTTTTCCCTTTGTACGTTTCATTCAATTGGCGCAAGGTCAGTGAATAACTTTGACATAATGGACAATCGGGAGCAACAAAACAAACAACCGTGATATGGTTGCGCGACAATCCATCAAGCGATACCTGCTTACCACTGATATCAAACAGTACAGGGTGTTGCTGCGCGCCAACGCTGAAGGCGAATAAGAACAAACAGGCGACTGCAACAACTACACGCATAACGCAAATATGGCGAAAAATGCCGGACCCTGCACAACTATTGCGAAAACATTCTACCTTTAACCATTACTTTAACTGGCTATCGGAAAGATGTCAATTTGCCCTCGCGCCCCCCTGCCCCCAGAGGGTACCAACCGCACACTTTCTAAAAGACTTGTGCGCAAAACGCCCTTTAGAGTCGGGAGGACAGGGGGATAGTTGACAATATTCGGATAGTCATATTATTTTATAAGCACATGAAAACGTTATCCTTAAAAAGCAAATCCTCCCTCCTTTTCATATTGGTATTATCTGTATTTTCGTGTGCCAACCAAACACCTAATCCCGCTGCAACCATGACCAACACAAACAACCTTTCTTCATCAACACATTTGGATACTGCTACCTTTGGAGCCGGTTGTTTTTGGTGCGTTGAAGCTGTGTTTATGGAACTTGAAGGTGTTGTATCAGTTACCTCAGGGTATGCGGGCGGAACGGTAAACAATCCGACTTACACCGAAGTTTGCACCGGACTAACCGGCCATGCCGAAGTATGCCGTATTGTATACGACCCTAAGGTTATTCCATTTATGGATTTGCTCCAGGCCTTTTGGCTGAGCCACGACCCGACAACCCTGAACCGTCAGGGAAACGATACCGGAACCCAATACCGCTCGGTTATTTTTTACCACAATGCCCAACAAAAAGAAGCTGCCGAACATACCAAACGAGAGCTGGATGCTTCGCACGCATTCCCCAATCCGGTTGTGACCGAAATTAGTGCCTTAACCGAATTTTACCCTGCCGAAGATTACCACCAAAACTACTACACCCAAAATGGGAACGAGCCTTATTGCAGCATGGTAATAAAACCTAAAGTTGAAAAATTCAGAAAAGTATTTAAAGACAAACTCAGGCAAAAAAGTGCTCATTGATATAAGCGATGGCATTCTGGTTTCTTCCTTTATAACTCTTTCTCACCCATCCTTTTGGGCAGTTTCTCTCTCTGCGTAATAAAGGATAAACACCCTGTTTTACACAATAAAAAAAAGCGTTCAACAATTCAATACGTAAAAACACACACTGGAATAGAAACTCTTTTGTTTATAAAAACAATTCCTATATTCTCGCTGTCTTTCACGCTCCCTAATGAATACCAGAATAAATATATCCTTGCGATTATACCTGTTATTGGGTTTCACAGCACTTGTGATTATCGTTACGGGAGTATACAGCATCAGGCAGCTCAAAGCGATGAATCAAATCACACAAACGATTTATAACGATCGTTTGGTACCAATGGGGCAGTTAGCGGCTATCCGGTATTCATACGGTTCACGTTTACTGGCCATTGTTTCCAAAATAAAATCACGACAGCTTTCATATCATCAGGCACTCACGGAGATTAAACAAACGCAGCAAACAATAACCCAAAACTGGAATGCTTATCAGCTAACCTACCTCACTGCCGAGGAAGCTCAGTTGGTTGAGCAAGTCAATACTCAGATACAAAAAGGGGATGCGGTTATACATAAGCTCGAAAAACTTATTGAGAAAGAGAATGCATCAGCTTTAAATCAAAACATTGTCAATGAACTCTTTCAAACTTTCGGACCCATTATTACAAATATTAATGCACTCGTAGAGCTTCAGGTTAATGTTTCGAATGCAAACTATAAAGCCGCTCATCAAACGTATTTAAGTGCTTCCCGAAACTTTTACATTTTTATCATCCTCTCACTCTCCTTTTCAATTCCATTTGGTTTTTACCTGATAAAGCGTGTCCGAAAAATAACCGAAAGCGATGCCAAGTTTCATGTTTTCTTTCAACATGCAGGAGATGCCATATTTCTGTTGGATGAAAACACCCGGATTACCGAAGTGAATGAAAGAGCCAGCCATTTACTTGGGTATACCCAGAAAGAATTTTTGACAATGAAAATTTCCGATCTTTTCATTCCGGAAGACCAACAGACATTTCACATGAAATTGGATCTGGTGAAAAAGACCGGTGGTTCTGTGCATGAAAGAAAATGGGTGAAAAAAGACGGACAAATCCTTTGCGCAGAAGTAAATGTACGAACGGTAGAAGGAGTTGGTTTTATATCTGTGGTACGTGATATTACGGATCGGAATATTGCCATCAGCAAAATCAGGCAGAGTGAGGAACGGGCGATGCGGGTGATGCAAAATTCACCGATTCCGCTTGCTTTAACACCCAACGCCACCCTTGCTATCTCCTTTATCAACCAACAGTTTACAAATGTATTGGGATACACATTAGAAGACATACCAACTGTTGCCGTTTGGTGGGAGTTAGCCTATCCCGACCCTGCATATCGCGACTTGATAAGAAATGAGTGGCTTGCCCGTGTAGAACGTTCTCAAACAAACAATACTCCTTTTGAACCTATGGAGGCGCTTGTGTGTTGTAAAGATAAAACCAAGCGGCATATCGAATTTCATTTTGCGGATTTGGGAGAAGAATATCTGGTGACCTTTTATGATATAACGGCACGTAAACTTGCCGAAGAAAAAGTGCGAAAAAATGAAGAGAAAAACCGTGCCCTTATTGAAAATATTGATGATGGCATTTTGTTGTTAAATGAAAGCGGAGATATTATTTATCAGAGTCCTTCTGTGCAACGCATCAATGGTTACTCTTTAGATGACCGTAAAAATTTATCCATAGATGCTACCATCCATCAAAAAGACAAAGAATACTTCAGTCAGATTTTAGAATCGGTAAAAAATACACCCGGGGCTCCGATACAATACAACCTCCGAATCATACACAAACAAGGCGATATACTATGGACAGAAGGCAGTATGATTAATTTGCTTCACAATCCCAGTATTCAGGCAATTATTGTAACCTACCGCAACATAACCGAACGTAAAAAAGCTACCGAATTTTTCAGGTATCAGTTTGAAAACTCACCCGATTATATTGTAATCATCAACAGGGATTTAACAATTGAATCCATCAATAAAGGACGGCCCAATGGACTTACAGCAGCGGAGCTTGTTGGCCAGAGCTCAATTGATATTTTGCCAATAGAAACACAGGAAATTGCAAGAAAGGCAATTATTGAATGTTTTAACACCGGTAAAAACAACGAGATTGAAAACCCCTTAATGAATAACAGGTGGGTGCGTTCCCGTTTTGTTCCGATTGTTATAGATGGTGTTATCTCACACCTGATTGTGATTGCTACCGACATCACAAAACAAAAACTGACAGAGCTAAGCCTCAAACAAAGCGAAGAAAAACACCGTGCTTTGGTTGAGAATATCAGTGATACCATTATTCTGATCAACGAATCCTATGAAGTGCTGTACCAAAGTCCTTCATTTATACGTACAGCCGGGTTTAGCATTAAAGAAATCGAAGGAAAAACAGCTCTGGATTTTGTCCACCCCGATGACCTGCAAAGCTGCTTTCTGTTAATTGAACAATCTAAATTAACGCCCGGTATACCTTTACCCGGCCAATTTCGTCTTCTGAATAAAGATGGAGATTATATTTGGGTTGAAGGTACTGTCAATAATTTGATTGACAATCCAAGCGTCAACGCGATTGTGCTTAACTACCGGAATGTAACAGAACGAAAAAAACTGGAAGAACAGCAGTTATTAACTTCCGCAATTGTCAATTCCTCTCAGGATGCCATTATCAGTAAAACACTTGATGGCAAGATAACATCATGGAACAGTGGCGCTGAAAAGACATTCGGGTACTCTGCTGCCGAAATGATTGGCACTCCCATTACCAACATCATTCCTTCGTTTCTGATGCCGGAAGAAGAAATAATCATAGCAAGTATTAAATCTGGAAACTCCATTGACCATTATGAAACCCAAAGAAAAAAGAAGAATGGAGACCTGATTTATGTGTCGCTAACTGTTTCTCCGATTAAGGATGCCTCCGGAAATGTGGTTGGAGCATCAAAAGTGCTCAGAGATATCAGCCATCAAAAACTAATGGCACTGGAGCGCGAACGTATTTTGAATGATGTACAACAACGAAACAGAGATTTGGAACAGTTCTCTTATATCGTTTCGCATAATCTTCGCGGACCGGTTGCCACCATTCTCGGATTAACTGATTTGTTAAAAACAAACAACCTTGAGCCTGAAGAAAAAGAGATAATGATTGATGGCGTAAGCAGTTCGGTTAGTAACCTCGATTCGGTTATTAAAGACCTCAATACCATTCTTCAGATCAGAAGAGAAATTAACGAAAAAAGAGCAGAGGTGTCTTTCTCATCATTGCTTCATAATGTTCAATCCGTACTCTCAAACAGTATTAAGCAGGAGCAGGTAACGTTTATCACCGACTTCTCCAAAGTGGATTCCATCAAAACGGTTAAAAGCTATATATACAGTATCTTTTACAACCTGATTTCAAACAGCATTAAATTCAAACAACCGGGCGTCCCACCTGTTATAGAAATCACCAGCTCCATTTCCGAAAATAAAATAGTAATATTGATTAGGGACAATGGTATTGGCATCGACCTTGGCAAAAAAGAGAAACAGGTATTTGGCTTGTACAAACGGTTTCACCCCAATACAGAAGGCAAAGGCGTTGGGTTGTATATGGTGAAATCACAAGTGGAAGCGCTCGATGGAAAAATATCCGTTCAGAGCGAAGTGAACAGAGGAACTGAATTTAGAATCGAGTTTGAAAATGACAATTAATCATGATGACAACAACAACAGATTATACTCATTTTATTGTTGTGGATGACGAGTCACTCAACAATCTCATCTGTAAAAAACTCACCAGGATTGTATTTCCAACAGCCGAGATTAAAACATTTACAGATCCCGAAGCAAGCTTATCTTATCTCAAATCAGAATACTCCAAACCTGTAATTCCAAAAACAATCTTATTTCTCGATATCAATATGCCATCAATGAGCGGCTGGGATTTTATGGATGAGTTTGAACGTTTTGACCAGTCTATTAAAGAGCATATTGATATCTATATTCTCTCCTCATCTGTTGACCCGAGTGATAAAGAAAGAGCCCAAATGAATCCTTATATTCTGGACTTTATCGAAAAGCCACTCACCAAGGAGTGGCTAAAATCGCTCTAACAGCAAAACATCATACTTATATCTTTATGTTTGCAGACACCGCTAATGCAAACCTCTCCAACTATCTTCATCGATCCTTACCTGATACCTTTTGTTGGCTCATTGAACAACTATATTATTCCCAAGCGGTTTTCAATGATGCTGAACAACTCTCCTCACCCATTGTGTTTGCTGGCAGCCCAACAGTTGCAGCAATATTTGAAAACCCAACAAGAATGGAAACACAATTTTGGATTGACACCCAACAGTAAGGGAACTATTATTGGAAAGATGTTTGGCGTACTGGTAGTACAAACTCCGGCAAATGAAATTGGTTATTTGTGTGCATTTTCGGGCAAACTGGCCGGAGCAAATGTGCATACAAGGTTTGTCCCTCCCATTTTTGACGGACTTTCAGAAAGTGGATTTTTGAATCCGGGAATGTTGGAGTTGAAGCGAATGACAGAGGCGATACAACAACTCGAAGCAGAACAACCTACAGGACATGAATCCCAAATCAAACAACTTAAAGCGAACCGCAAGAACCATTCGGTTGCCTTGCAGCAGCAATTGTTTGAACATTACCATTGCCTGAACGCAACAGGAGAATACAAAAGTTTACAAGCCATTTTTAAAACGGCATCCTATAAAAACCCTCCGGCCGGTGCTGCCGAGTGTGCAACACCAAAATTGCTGCAATATGCATTTCAACACCAACTGAAACCGTTGGCAGTAGCCGAGTTCTGGTGGGGACAATCACCCAAATCGGCCTATTGGAAACATGGTGAATTTTACCCATGCTGCAAAGAAAAATGTGAACCAATATTGGCGCACATGCTCAGCGGGATGGAAGTTGAGGTGGGGTAAGATTGGTTAATAACGTTGATATGTTAATTGAGTTAATAAAGGAACATCTCATTTCAACTCATCATTAATTGCGAGTTAATTATTACGGGTTGGCGAGTTGGGGTAGTTCTAGCGACTGGATGATCGATCAACTTTTGTGTTTGATCCGTATTTGATCCATTAGATGACCCTCAAAAAAGGCATAAAAAAAGGCCACTAACGCGTTAGTGACCTTTGTGGAGGCTACTGGATTCGAACCAGTGACCCTCTGCTTGTAAGGCAGATGCTCTGAACCAGCTGAGCTAAGCCTCCATTTCGTTGAAGATTCCGGCTTTGTTGGCCTTATTTCTTCGTTGAAGGGAGTGCAAAGATAAAGCGGTAAATGAAAAAGTCAACCCCTGTATAAAATATTTTTGAAAGTATTTTGTAACGCATTGAAATTCATAAATTGCCAGCTCGAAAAAAAATGAAAAAATCTGTCCGCATCCTCCTTTATACCCTTGTTTCGCTGGTTTGCCTGTTCTTATTATTGGTAGCATTTGCATGGTTCAGCCAGGATAAAATCAAACAATATGCTATTGCTCAAATCAATACACAATTAACGGCTCCTGTTTCTGTTCAATCCATTGATATTACGTTTCTGGAACAATTCCCCCGTGTGAGCTTGTTATTCAATGAGGTTACGATTGCCGACCCTATTCGAACCAAACATATCTTACTTAAAACCAAGCGTTTGTTCATAGCCTTCAATTTGTACGATATCCTCACCAACGATTATCAAATCAAACGCATCGAAGCTGATAGTGGGTTTTGCAACCTGTTTATCAATGAGCAGAAGCAGCTCAATTACCTGATTGTAAAACCTTCCGAAAACAATACAAACAGCTTATTGCTTTCGCTTCAAAGCATTCGACTCAACCATATCAACCTGCATTATGAGAACCGGTTTGCTAAACAATTGCTGAATACTGAACTTCAGGGAATGGAACTTTCGGGCAGCTTTAAAACCGGAAACAATGAACTGAGCGTAAAAGGAGATGCATTTATCAGCGATTATAAAACCGGAGATGTACACATCATCCGTAATAAGCAAATCAATGTAAATGCGATGATGCACTTTGATGAAACGCGCTCCTCTTACTCCTTCCGTAAAGGTAATTTTAACATGGGAAACCTTGCCCTGACCTGTACCGGAAGTATTACCGATATGCCTCAATACACCCTGCTCGACATTAACTTTGAGGCTCGGAGATTATCCATTACCGACTTATTGGAACTATTACCCGGCTCGGTTAGCAAGTCTGTTCAGCAGTACAAAAGCAGCGGCAATATCTATTTTAAAGGCAGCATCCGGGGCAAGTCTTCAACCAAACAGCAACCGGCTGTTCAAATCCTGTTTGGTGTTGAGAATGGCTCATTAGATGCCGGGCACTCACTCAAGCTTACGCAACTAAACTGCAATGGAACCTTCTCCAATGGAAAACATCAATCTCTTACCTCATCTGAGCTCAATATTTCTTCGTTTACATTTAATGTAGGTAAAGGCCATTTTTCTGGAGATTTATTGGTCACCAATTTCAACAACCCGAATATCGACTTGAAGCTAAACGGGCAAGCACCATTGCAAGATCTGGTTGATTTTAGCGGAGGCGAATGGGTACGTAAGGCTGATGGAAATCTGGAAGCCAATCTGCTGATCAAAGGGAATCTTGCCGAACTCAAAAAGACAGACGGGTTGCTGCAATCGGGAGCAAGCGGACATATCTACTGCAAAGCATCGGGAATTGAATGGACGCAAAACAACTCGGCACTTGATGCATTGGAAACACGCTTTACGTTGAACGGCCCTCATGTAAGTGTTGAACAACTGAATGCTCAGTTCAATGGAACAGATATTTCACTCACCGGAAATATCCGGAATGTTGTTCCCTGGCTGTTGGGTAAAAACCAAATCCTCGAAGCCGACCTTTCCGGAAACTCAACATCCTTCAATCCTGATGATATACAGCTTCCGCTTCCTAAGTCAGATCAAAACGCGGCCAATCCCAACTTCTCATTGCCCGCAAATCTCATTCTGAATACACGGTTGAATATCCAATCTTTTGCTTTCAAATCATTTAATGCGCAACAGCTCAAAGGTGAAATTACGTGGAAAGGAAAACGTATTGAAACAAATGGCATCAGCTGTTTGACCATGAAAGGCAATTTGAAAGTCAGCGGGCAAATCGAAAATGCAAGTGACGGCCGCTTTTTAGTAAATGCCAAACTCGATTGCTCAAAGGTTGATATGCAAGAATTGTTTAAACAGTGTGCCAATTTCGGCCAACAGGAAATAACGGATAAATATATTCGCGGGCAACTTTCTACCCAAGTAAAATTACTGGGCATCTGGAGTCCGAAACTGGAATGTGAAACCGATAAATTGTATGCGTTGGCACAGGTTCATATCACCAACGGACAATTACTCAATTACCAACCGCTGGAAAGTCTTTCGAGATATGCCAATATCGAAGATTTACAAAACCTGAAATTTGCTGATTTAAAAAACACCATCGAAATACGCAACCGCACCATTTACATTCCTGCAATGGAAGTTCAAAACAATGCATTGAATATGTCGGTAGCCGGCAACCATACATTTGACAATACAGTTGACTATCACTTTAAACTCAAGCTGGGTGATGTATTGGCAAAAAAATACAGACAACGCTCCAACGAGTATGAAGAAGAAGAGCATGGTGGCGGCATGTTTGTTTACATACACATGAAAGGACCCGCATCCAATCTGCAATTCAGTTATGATAAAAAACAAACCCGCGAAAAAATAAAAGCCGACTTAAAACAGGAACGGGAAAAGGTTAAGAAAATATGGCGTAAAGAGTTAGGGTTGGATGAAAAAGTTCCGGAAAAACAAAACGACAATAACGAGCTCGAATTTGAGAAAGAATAGATTTAAAGATTATCGGATATTGTCAAGTTCAGGGAGTAAAAAAGGCTGTTTCCCGCAGATTAGCGCAGAAAAAGATTAACGTTGTCTGCGGAAAACATCTTCTTTGCGATACTTCCTCCTTTTCTTTGCTTCTGTGAAAATCCGTGTATTCTGTGAGCTTCATTCTCCATTGGTTTTCTCCGTGCAAAATTGGTTCTCACAGGTGCCTCAGATTCGCACAGATAATCTGTACTATCCGTGAAATCTGTGGGAAACAACATTACAGAATACCTTTCGACAATATCCCGATAATCATTTAGATTTATTCGATGAACAGCCGGTAATTGATATTATCAACGTTGAGGGCTTTGTGTACATTTTTGGGGCGGGCTACCTTATCAATAAGCAGATACCCGCCTGTAGCCATAATTCCTCCAATAATGGCCACACCGGCTCCCAAGGCCGGCTCCTCTGCAATAGAAATGAGCCCTCCAATCGTGTATATCGTGCCCACAACCAATATCCCTGCTCCTGCTATTCCACTAACAACCCTCACAAAAACACCTCTTCGTTTGGTTACAACCGTGGCAATTTGATTAAGTTGAATCAGGTGCTGCTGATCTGTGCTGAGGTATATTCCGGTTGCTGTCATGCCGGTTATTTCTCCTTTGGTATAGTTAGCCGAGTCGAGCAACATGATTTCAATTTCATCACCTGCATCGTAAGAACGGTAATTTCCATTAAACATATCATGTAAGTACAACCGTTGTGCGATTACGCTACTCAGGCCAATCAGAGAAAAGAAAATAATCGCGGCAATACCTTTCATCAACTAAGATATTTAGCAACAATAGGCATTCTCCGGCCCTGACCAAATGCTTTTTGTGATACACGTAAAACAGGAGGAGCCTGCAACCGTTTCCACTCGTTGGTATTCACCATTCGAAGCACTCGTTTCACCAATGCTTCATCATATCCTGATGCAATAATCTCAGCCGGACCTTTGCACTCTTCAATGTATAAATGCAAGATGGCATCCAGCACTTCATAATCAGGGAGTGAATCTGAATCTTTTTGATCGAGACGCAATTCGGCCGAAGGTGGCTTGATAATAGTATTTTCCGGAATGATTTCCCTCTGGCGATTGTAGAATCGGCACAGCTCAAACACCTCCGTCTTATACAAATCACCAATCACCGAAAGTCCTCCGCACATATCTCCGTACAAGGTTCCGTACCCAACAGCCAATTCGCTTTTGTTAGATGTGTTGAGTAAAATATAGCCGAATTTATTGCTCAAAGCCATCAGCAAAATGCCTCTGCTTCGCGATTGCATATTCTCTTCTGCAATATTAAACGGTAAACCTTCAAACTGAGTTGCCAAGGTTTCTTCAATCGCATTAAACACTTTTTCAATGGAGATGAGTTCATGCGAAACCCCAAGGTTATCAGCCAAAGCAACTGCATCATCAATCGAATGTTGGGATGAAAAACGGGATGGTAATAATACCGCCTTTACATTTTCAGCTCCCAATGCATCAACTGCAAGTGCCAATACCAAAGCCGAATCAATTCCGCCCGATAAACCCAAAATAGCTTTTGAGAATCCCTGTTTGCTAAAGTATTCACGTATACCCAATACCAGTGCATCGTGAATACGCTGCATCGTATCAGGCACAGTTGTATCAACTTCATGCAATGAAACGATTGACACACCCTCCTGTTCTTTGGTCAGTTTATAATTCTTACGATTCTCGATAAAATAACCCAGCGTATCCACCACTTCGCCTTTGGCATTTACCACCATCGAACCACCATCAAATATCAATTGTGTTTGAGCGCCTATATGATTGGTATAAAACAATGGGATTTTATATTTGGCAACATTGTCAACCATAACCTGCATGCGGGTTTCAATCTGTTGCTTATTGAACGGAGAAGCCGCAATATTGATCATCAAATCAGGCGATTGTTTAATCAGTTCATCCATCGGATTGAGGATATACATCGGGTTGTCATTGATATTCCACAAATCCTCGCATACCGTCAAAGCAATATTGAATCCTTTAAACGGTATCGTTTCAAAAACCCGGTTGGGCTCAAAATACCTGTACTCATCAAAAATATCGTAGTTGGGCAAAAGCGTTTTATGCCTGATGGCTTCCACTTTACCATTGTACAGAAAATAAGCAGAGTTGTACAAATCTTTGCCTTCGGGTACAGGGTTAACCGTAGGAGAACCCACAATGGCCGCAATCCCCACACAATGCACCGCAATCAGGCTTACATGCTCTTCGCAGCGTTTTACAAAATCACTAAACTCTAAAAAATCGCGCGGGGGATACCCACAAACACACAATTCAGAAAACACAATCAAATCAATTCCTTCTGCTTTTGCAGCACCAATCTGCTCAATGATTTTACGACTGTTTGCTTCGAAATTACCTGTATGATAATCGAGCTGAGCCAACGATATACGTATAGAATCCAACACTCAATAATTAAAATAAAAAACCTACATTTAACACCAATCCGTTCAAACCGGTTTTCCAGCGATCATCTTCCGTAAAACTGGTAAACGAACGATCATATCTTAAACCAACCGTCAGGTAACTTTCGCTAAACATATTATACATAAATCCGCCACCAACAATGATGGATCCCCGAAAGGAACTCACCCCATCCTGATAGCCGGTTGGATCGATGGTGAATTTATCTTCTTCATCCGGTTTGTTCACATTCACCTCCGTCAATGCAAATGTACCCATCGTTACATCAGCTTTGGCTCTCGTCAGAAATCCGGCAGCAGCTCCAAACTCGGCATAATAACGCATATACCCGATTTCTTTGGTTCGCATTTTAAGCAAAACAGGAATCTGAATATACTGCATACGGTAGTTGTAAGTAAGCGCACCTGTAGCCGGAATCACTGTTCCGTTATGAGTTACCGAGGTATATTTACTTTCGGCTAAACTTAAATTCGTTCCGAAGTATTGAAGTGTAAACTCGCTTCCAATAGCATAATTCTCAGTGAAGTATTTATCAATGGTAATCCCGTATCCAAAATTCACTCTGGATCCATTGGTCGATGTATTTTTATTGTCGGGACTACTCCATGTAAGTTGCAGAGCCGCTCTTAAGCCTATTTTTACCTGTGCCGATACTCCTGATACCAACATCAGGAATAACACTGCAATAATTAGTCGCTTCATCGTTACTTTTGCCGTTATGAGAATGCTCAAATGTACGACCGCGAAATTACAATATGTAGGCTTATTGTACACACTTCTGGTATTGGCCGGATGCAATGGTTGCCAAAACAAGACACAACCAGAAATCACTCCCAAAGAGCATATTTCGGTTAAGCTTATGCGTTTTGAGAACGAACTCTTTGCCGTTAATCCCAGGCAACCGCAACCCGAACTGCTAAACCTGTATAAAAAATACGGATCGTTTTACAGCTCGTATGCAAGAGATATTCTGAACATGCCGTACTCTCCGGATGATTCTCTTTTTGTAAAGCCGATGCAAATGTTGCTCTCATACAAACCACTTATTGAACTGCACCAAACCGTTGACTCCATGTTTAAAGATATGAGCGGTATTGAATCTCAACTGAGCAATGCCATGAGTATCTACAAGGAAACGTTCCCCGGCCGGCAGATACCTGCCTTTATTACGTTTATCTCGGAGTTCGGATATGCCAATATTACTTACGACAGCGCTATTTGTATTGGGCTGGACATGTACATGAACAAACGGTTTATCAACTATTACCGGGCCTACGAATTTCCGGAATTTATGATCCGCAAATTGCAGCCTGAATATATTGCGCCCAATGCCATCAAAGCCTTAGCCATCCGCAATTATGAATCGCAAACAACCAAAGACAAACGTTTTTTGGCCATGATGATTCAGGAAGGCAAGGTTCGTTACTTTACCAAAGCCCTGTTACCTGATGTGCCTGATTCCGTCATCATGGGATATACAGCAAACCAACTGAAATGGAGCACGGAAAATGAGGCCCAGATGTGGACTCATTTTATCGAGAAAAAATTATTGTTTGAGAATGAACCCTCGCAGTTTATGCGTTACTTCAATGACGGACCTTTTACGTCTGCCGATGGTGTTCCGGCTGAATCGTCACCGATGATTGGCACATGGGCCGGACTGCAACTGGTGCGGAAATACATGCAGGAAAATCCTCAGGTTACATTGCAGCAACTGATGAATGATACGGATGTAGACAAGATTTTAAAACTGAGTAAGTACAGGCCTCAATAACCTATATGATCCGTTCAACGCGTTCCCATTTAGACGACTGACTATCCGTCATAAACCGTTTAAAGCCGAGATACATACACCAGTTAGTCATAAAAAAGTAATAGGGTATAAACACCAGCTTTACGTGTATCTTCCGGTTCTCCAGATACCATCCCAATAAGGCGAACAGGTAAAACACAATCTGGGCAACCCCGATAAGCGAATAAATTCCACCCAGCGTATGGTGCAAATAATAATTTGCCGGAATCAACAGCATTAAAGCAAGTGGAGTAACTGTCCACCTGAAAACCTTATGTGATATAAATGAAAACGCTATTGCCAGATTGTGAAACGGATTGAATGCCTGTCCTAAGCGTGTCATTGCCTGCCAGGCCCCGGCACTAATTCTTACTTTTCGTTTCAGCTCTTCTTTCACCGTTGCCGATGCCGTCTCTTCTGCATAAGCTTTAGGCTCGTATACAACCCTGTATCCACGCAGCGTGATACGCATGGATTGAATAAAATCATCCAAAATTGTATCTTCTTCTAAAGGCGTAAACAATGCTGAGCGGAATGAGATAAGCTCTCCCGCACCACCAACAACAGAATGCAGACGTGAATCTAATTTTTTAAGATAGGATTCGTATTTCCAGTAAAAGCCCTCACCCGCAGCCGGTGCCGAATCTTTATCGCTTGCCATGATACGCTTCTCTCCGGCAACTGCGCCCACTTTTTCATCCTTATAATGCTTAACAATTTCACGAATGGCTTCTTTATTTAAGCGAGTATTGGCATCACTAAAAATAACAACCGGTGTTTGGATGTATTGCATGGCCCTGTTCTCGGCTACCGATTTACCTAACCGTATTTGTTCATGTAATACTTTTATTCCGGCCACACCATTCAGGTATTCATTGGAACCGTCATCCGAACCGTCTGTAATGAACACCAGATGCAGCTTATCCTTTGGATAATCCAGCTCAAAACAGTTCTGAACTTTATTCTCCAATACTGCTCCCTCATTAAAACAAGGAACCACTAGCGAAACGTCCGGTTCATACTGCATATCATATATTTTAACGGGAACAAGCCATTCTTTTATCTTTACCAATATCAACACCACCAAAGCATACCCCACAAAAGTGTAAAAGATAACCCCCAAGCTTATCCAAAAGACTACTTCTGCAATATTCATCTGCTTCAAACCTAAAAGAAAAACTGAAACCTGCAAAGTATCCCTGAAATTAACCTGAAATTTAACTTACAGCACCAATAATCATTGGAAAGCCCTTTAATATTGCAGCATGAGTCGAATTAAACTTCAATTACCTGAGCACTTTCCATTTAGCACCACTATTCAGGTGCGCATCAGCGATTTGAATTACGGGAACCACATGAGCAACGATGTTTACCTGAGCTTTATGCATGAAGCCCGCATGCGCTTTTTTGCACAGATGCAATACAGTGAAATGGATTTGGCCGGAGTAGGTGTAATTATGGGAGATACCGCAATTGTATACAGGCAGGAATGCTTTTATGGTGAAGAGTTGCGCATTGAGGTTGCTGCCGCAGATTTTGGCGCTCGCAGCTTTGACTTATACTATCGTTTTTCAAAAACCAAAGACGACAGTTTGGTGTGCGAAGCCAAAACAGGCATGGTTTGTTTTGATTATAACGAACGGAAAACGGTCAATGTGCCGGAGGCTTTCTTAATTTCAGTTGGAAGGCTTAGGCAGCCATAAACAAACCGTTGATCCAATTCCCGGTGAGCTTTCAATCGCAATGCGCCCGCCATTGCGCTCTATATATTCTTTGCAAAGTATCAACCCCAATCCGGTTCCCTTTTCATTTTGGGTACCATAAGACGTATAATGCACCATCGGGTTAAAAAGCTGATCCAGTTTCTCCTGATGAATTCCCGTTCCATTGTCGACAATACACAACTCAACAAAACCTGTTTCAGACTCATTGCAGGTAATTGATATCGAACCGCCCACATTGGTAAACTTGAGCGAATTACTGATAATATTCCTCAGCATAAGATTCAGGTGTGCTTTATCAACAACAACACTAAGCCGTTCGTCTAAATTACATAATAATGAAATTTCCTTTTGTAAAGCCGCTAAACTATACAGCCCAATCACATGATCAACCTCTTTATTTAAGTCAACAACCGACGGATTGATCGTAATTCCATTAATCTGACTTTGTGACCATGACAACAAATTCTCAATCGTTAAATTGAGATTATCTACACTGCGCTGAATGCCCTTAAAATACATTCGCAATTCAGATACAGTTTTATCATCGGCATCCTCCAAAAGCTTCAGCACACTGCTTAAAGTTGCAATAGGAGCCCTTAGGTCGTGACTGATAATTGCAAAAATTTTATTCTTAATGGTATTGTAGTTTTCCAGCTCCGCAGTTCTCTGGTCAATAATATGTTCCTGATTTCGATTGATACTTTGCAACTTTACCGACAACTGTTCCACTTCATTAAAAGAGCCGGCAAACTTACGGGTAAGCACAATTGCCTGGATAAACACATAAACAATGATTCCAACAGGTAGCAGGTATTGTGTGTGAACCAGTCCTTTTGAATACAAAACATCATTGATACCTAACGCAAAAACCACCACATACCCCAAACCGGCCAGGCGGGCGAGAGGGTGTAAATTCAGCATAACAGCCCTGCTAACCACAAACAGCAAAAACAACAACTGAGCCAGTGCATAATAACGTAAAACGGGCATGGTATAAGAAGCATAATAGCTATCGAGCAGGATTGCTGCAAGCGACAAAGCAATGCCCATAACAACTGCTGAAATCACCCATTTTTTATACGTTTTTTGTTCCAGCAAACTTGAGAGATAGAGTACCCCAAACATTGGAATCAGAATAATAGAGGTAAACTCCAGCCGGTACAGCCACTCCCATGGCAGAGGAAATCCTATTTGCCTGATGAGGATTTGTCCGGTAGTTACAATACGCATTGCCGAAAAAAAGCATAAAAGCGAGAAGAATAGCGCTGTATAATCTCCCGGACGGCTATAATAGTAGGCTATGAAATAAAAAAACATGATTAAAAGAACTCCTGCCATAAAAGCATCTAACATCAGTGTATGATTAAAGAGAGAACCAATTGTATGAGCATACCCCAATACAATGGTATAGTTTAACCCACCCTCCCTGTAAAAATAATTAGATACCTCAAATGCAATTTCTATTGTATCACCCTGAGGAATAAACCGGATCATTTTGGGATGATAATCAGGACGGGCATCTTGCTCGGAAGTTGCAAACTTCCCTACCGAATCTCTTAAAATCCCATCAATATAAAGTTTGTAATTATTGCAAATGCTTGCAATATTAATTGCACACCGTTTTCCCTTAACATCCTGAGAAATAATTTTAACTGTATAAAGTCCATGCCCTTTAGCCGGATAACCTATCAATCCCCAATATCCGGGAACCGGGATATTTTGACGAGTTGCTGATGAAGACTGATGGCTGCCAAATGTTTGTTGCCAGTAAAAAGACCACTGACCATCCAGCTTAATACCTTGTTCAAGATCCTCCCTTGTTATATTGATAACGCCATCTTCAAGCCTTTGCGCTGCCAAAAGCGGGAGGGCATAAATCATTAAAACAAGAAGAAGTCCTTTTTTCATGGGATAAATTACAACGCAAGATAAAAACATTTCTTGCAATTCTTTGCATATTACCATTTAACAATGATCAATCGAATGCCTCGTCTAAAATTTAATAGAAAATGCCTGCCGGGAAGATGTCAACCTGCCTCCCCCTGCCCCTGACGGGGGCCAACCGCACACTTTCTAAAAGACTTGTGCGCGGAATTCCTTTTAGGGCCAGGGGTACCGGGAATAGAATACGTTTACCTGACAATATCCGGAGTCTGTTAATATAATATTAACCATTGAGTTGTACGCGCATCGTGCATAACTAAATTGCCCTGTTTACTGTTCGAAGAATTACTTTTATCAATGAATTAGCGAATACGTTTATGACAAAAGAAAGCAACGACAAACAACTGAGACGTTCTATTGAAAACCTTTTTGCACAAAACCGCAAAAAAGCATACAACTACAAGCAAATAGCCGCACATCTGGATATTACCAGTGGAGCCGGACGGGATAAGATCATCAGACTGATAAAACAACTGGAGAAGGAAGGATTGATTGAAGAGATAGCAACCGGAAAATACACTGCCTTATTTGTTCCGGCTTTTACAGAAGGCCGGTTGCAAATTACCCAGCGGGGGGCCGGATTTGTGATTCCCACCGAAGATAAAGAAGATATTTATGTTGGAGCCGAAAACCTGAACACTGCCCTCAATGGTGATATTGTTAAAGTAAATGTATTTAACAGAGGCCGTGGTGCCGACCGGATTTCGGGAGAGATTGTTGAGATCATCAAGCGGAACAAAACCGAGTTTGTGGGTGTACTTGAAGTCAATGCAAATTACGCATTGCTGGATCCGGATGATCCGAAGATGTATGCCGAAATATACATTCCATTAACCAAACTGAATAAAGCCAAAACAGGCGACAAAGCCATTGCACGTATTACCCAGTGGAACCCTGAAGATAACAACCCTCTGGGAGAAATCATCGAAGTGCTTGGCAAACCCGGTGAACATGAAACGGAGATGCATGCCATCATTGCCGAGTTCGGATTTGCAATCAAGTTTCCGGAAGCAGTGGAACACGAAGCCGAAAAATTGTCGACAGAAATTACATCAGCAGAAATTGCCAAACGTGAAGACTTTAGAAAAATCCTGACATTCACCATCGACCCTGAAGATGCCAAGGATTTTGATGATGCCATTTCATTTCAACAACTCAAAAATGGCAACTATGAAATCGGAGTGCATATTGCCGATGTATCGCATTACGTAAGTCCCGGCACACAACTGGATGATGAGGCGTTGCGCAGGGCAACTTCGGTTTATCTGGTAGACCGCACCATTCCCATGCTTCCCGAAAAACTTTCGAATGGAGTCTGTTCATTGCGCCCCAATGAAGAAAAACTCACCTTCTCGGCCATCTTCGAAATGAATGAAAATGGTGACGTATTGAAACACCGCTTGGGCAAAACGGTCATCTACTCGCGCAGAAGATTTTCGTATGAAGAAGCTCAGGAGCGTCTTGAATCAGGTGAAGGAGATTTGGCTTCGGAACTCTCAATCCTCAATACCATTGCAAAAAAGCTGAAAGAAAAACGTTTTAAAAACGGAGCCGTAAACTTTGAAACCGAGGAAGTAAAGTTTAAACTGGACGAAAACTTTAAGCCGGTTGGTATCTATAAAAAAATTCGCAAAGATGCCCATAAGCTCATCGAAGAATTTATGTTGCTGGCCAACCGTACCGTTGCCGAAGATGTTCATAAAATGGGCAAAGGCGATAACCTCAAAACGTTTGTTTACAGGGTACACGAACATCCAAGTGACGAAAAGCTGCGGTTGTTCTCAACCTTTGCATCCCGCTTCGGATACCGCATTCAAACCACTTCGGCCAAAGCCATTGCGCAATCGTTTAACGAATTGCTGACGGAGGTTGAAGGAAAACCTGAACAAAACATCATCCAGCAAATGGCGGTGAGGAGTATGATGAAGGCTTACTACTCAACAAAAAAAACAAGTCACTATGGACTGGCATTCGATTATTATACGCACTTCACCTCTCCTATCCGCAGGTATCCCGATTTGATGGCGCACCGACTTCTCTTCTCATACCTGCACAAAGGCAAATCGGCTGATGCCAATCAGTATGAAGAAATGTGTAAGCAATCGTCAGCCATGGAAATACAGGCAGCCGATGCCGAACGTGCCTCCGTTAGATACAAACAGGTTGAGTACATCAAAGATTTTATCGGAGAAGAATTTACGGGCATCATATCGGGCGTTACCGAATGGGGCATGTATATCGAAATCACCGAATACAAATGTGAAGGAATGGTACGCCTCGCCAGCTTAGCGGATGATTTTTATACGTTTGATGAAAACAACCAGTGGATTATCGGTAAACGCACCCACAAAAAATACCAGTTGGGCGATCAGGTGCAGGTTGTTGTTAAAGGAGCCGACACCGTAAAACGTCAGGTAGACCTTGACTTTGCAGGAAATGCGGAAGTGGTTCGCATCCAAAAAGCCATGCGCAGGCAGGATAAAACCAAAAGCCGTGGCAGCCGCGGTCATAAACAATCAGGCGATAAAAAAAAGAGACGATAAAATATGCCATACCTTGAAGAGCCATTTTACAAAGGCAATCAATTGTTCAGTGGCTCACACCTTGAAACCATTGTACCTGCATTGTTCCGCAGGTTAGACATTCCGTATGTACGCGAACGAATGTCGTTGCCTGATGGTGATTTTCTGGATCTGGATTTTTTACAACAAAAGCGTTCACGCCTGCTTGTGCTTTTTCATGGACTCGAAGGCAGCTCTTCCTCGCAATACGTCAAAGGCATGGCACGTAACTTTTTTGAGCAGGGATGGGATGTATGCTGTGTGAACTTTAGAAGTTGCAGCGGTGTTCCCAATAAATTGTTGCGCACTTACCACAGCGGAGCCACCGAAGATATTCATGCACTGATGCAATACCTGCAAACGTTGAATTATGAAACTTTAGCAGCCGGAGGATTTAGTCTGGGTGGTAATATCTTATTGAAATACTTAGGCGAAGAAAAATATCCGGTACCCGAATTACTCATTGCAGCTTTTGCATTTTCGGTTCCTGTTGATCTGGCTTCGTCAGCGCAGAAAATGTCCGGTTTATCCAACCGCATTTACATGAGCCGTTTTCTGAAAAGTTTAAGAGCCAAAATGATTTACAAAGCGAAACAATTCCCCGGAAGCATTGACACAAAAGGGATTGAATCAATCACAACATTCAAAGAGTTTGACGATCGTTTTACAGCCCCTCTTCATGGTTTTGAAAATGCCGCTCACTACTATGCATCATGTAATGCACTTCAATTTCTTCCCAAAATTCAAATTCCAACACTGTTGGTCAATGCCACCAACGATCCTTTTCTGACACCAAAATGTTTCCCGGTAAGCATTGCAGAACGCCATCCGCTGCTGCACCTCGAAACCCCAAAACACGGTGGCCATGTTGGTTTCTCGGAACATCTGCCCAACAAAACATATTGGAGCGAAACCCGTGCGCTGAATTTTATTTCAGCATTTTGCAACTAATATAAGACTCCTGTAAAATACATCCAGAAAGGCTATATTGGCACCCTCAAACTAAAATGCTGATTTATAAAGAATAATAAGCCCATGAGATTGATATTAATGCTACTCGTTACATTGATTGCCAACACCACCTTTGCGCAAAAAGGAAAAACATCCATCAAAGGATACGACAATATTGGCCCTTACAATAAAAAAGGATGGGCCAAGGTAGAACGTACCGGTAAGGTTGGCTATATTGACAAATCGGGTGCAGAAGTGATTGAGTGCATTTATGATGAAATATTTCCGTTTGAAAAAGGCCGCGCCAAAATTGTTAAAAATGGTAAGATTGGACTGGTACGCGAAACCGGAGAAGTATTTGTTGAACCTAAATACGATTATATAGGCCCGTTTGTAAACGGACTTGCGATTATTATTGTGGGTACAAAAAAAGGATTGCTCAATGAAAATGGCGAAGAAATAGTTGAGGTTAACTAACTTAAGATTCAATATTAACAAGCATCTCGCGCCTTTCTGAAAAATTAATTTGCAAATCAGAATAAATCTCATTCATATTTGTGGCATACAATGACAACGCAAACACACATATCATTTCCAATGAATCGAATGCAAAGCTGCATGCGAATGTGTTGCATGATGTGCCTGTAATTTTACAGCTCATCCGGTGGTCGTCACACCTCACAAACAAACTGACGAAAACTCATTTTATCCTTATCAAAATCAAATCGCATCAAAGGTGAATTCTATTCAAACCTTTCTGTTCAATCCCTCAATCATCTGCAACAACTGCATGATGATGATGCGTATGCGTTGCTCAACGCAACCACAATCCCACCGTTGATGAGGATGCAGGATGCATCCTGCAACATTTGCACAAAAATTTAAATCCGTACAAACGGGATTCATCCCGTTTGTATGCATTACCGACAGCATAAACGGGATGAATCCCGTTTCTAAAAAACAACAATATGACAACTTATAAACCCGACACACAAATCATTCACAATATTCCCGTTGACGAATTAACAGGCGCTATCAGCGTACCCATTTACCAAACGTCAACCTTTGTTCAGGAAGCTCCCGGAGTACACAAGGGATTCGACTATTCCCGCTCCAACAATCCAACACGCCAGGCTGCCGAAAACCTGTTGGCCAAACTCGAAGAAGGAGATGCAGGATTCGCTTTTGCCAGCGGACTGGCAGCCATTGATGCTGTACTTAAACTTCTCAAATCAGGTGATGAGATTGTGGCCTGCGATGATATTTACGGAGGTTCGTTCCGCATCTTCACGCATATCTACGAAAAGTTCGGCATCACTGTGAAGTATGTTGATACCACTAACATTGAAAATGTGCTCAATGCCATCACCGACAAAACACGTATTGTATGGATTGAAACACCAACCAATCCAACACTGAAAATCACCGACATCAGAGCGGTAGCGGCCATTGCCCAAACCGTTAATGCCCTGCTGGTGGTTGACAATACTTTTGCCTCACCCATACTGCAACAACCCATCACGCTCGGAGCTGATATCGTAATTCACAGCGCCACCAAGTACCTGGGTGGTCACTCCGACCTCATCGCGGGGGCTGTTGTTACCCGGTGCAGGGAACTAAGCGAGAAGCTCAAGTTTATCCAAAATTCATCGGGTGCAGTATTGGGTCCATTTGATTCGTGGTTGCTCATTCGCGGAATTGAAACACTATCGCTCCGCATCGAAAAACACTGCGCCAATGCCCGTAAAGTTGCCGAGTTTTTAAGCAAACAACCTGCAATCGACCAACTGTATTTCCCGGGATTGCCAACACATATCAACCATAATATAGCCGCAAAACAATCATCCGGCTTTGGAAGTGTGATTTCGTTTTCACTTAAACAAGATACCATCGAAGCGGCTGAAGCATTTGTTACATCAACACATTTGTTTAAACTGGCCGAAAGTTTAGGAGGCGTTAAAAGTTTGCTTTGCCATCCTGCGCAAATGACCCACAAATCCATTCCGGCTGAAAAACGGCAGGCTTCGGGTGTACAGGATTCATTGATTAGATTGTCAATAGGACTTGAACATGCCGATGATTTGATTCAGGATTTGCAACAGGCTTTTCAAAAAATCACATCTGCACAACCGCATGCAGTAGCAAGTAACTAACTCCTAAACATTTTAAATCAATTGGTATGAACAAACAAAAACTAAACATAGGACTTTTCGGCTACGGCTGCGTTGGCAGTGGCTTATACGAAGTATTAAAACAAACACCGGGACTCAATGCGGAGATTGCAAAAATCTGCGTGAAGCATCCCGAAAAAAAACGAAACCTTCCATCTCATCATTTCACATACGATAAAGACGAGCTGTTGAATGATGAAAGCATCAACGTGATTGTTGAGTTGATTGACAATGCGGATGATGCGTATGAGATTGTGACTACCGCCTTGCGCAAAGGCAAAGCCGTGGTTACAGCCAATAAAAAATTGTTAGCCGAACATTTCACCGAGTTGTACCTGTTGCAACAGGAGTATGGCAAACCCTTATTGTATGAAGCTTCTGTGGGAGGATCAATTCCTATTATCCGAACACTGGAAGAGTATTATGATAATGATACGCTCAGCTCCATTGAAGGAATATTGAATGGAACCACCAACTATATCCTCACCCAAACCAGTGAAACGGGTAAAGGATATGCCGAAGTATTGCAACAAGCCCAACAACTGGGTTTTGCCGAAACCAATCCAAAACTCGATGTGCAGGCTTTCGATCCCAAATACAAACTCACTATTTTATTGGCACATGCATTCGGGTTGATTGTGAAACCGGATGAAATTTTGAATTACGGGATTCATCATCTCAGCGAACGCGACTTAAAATATGCCGAAGAAAAAGGATTCAAGCTGAAACTGGTAGCACATGCGCATAAAAACGGGCAGCAGATTCAGGCCTACACCCTGCCCCGGTTTGTGAAACCTGATGATGCTTTTTTTTATGTACAAAATGAGTTTAACGCCATACAGGTTTCGGCTGCCTTTAGCTATAAGCAATTGCTCAAAGGTAAGGGTGCAGGAAGCTATCCAACGGCTGCGGCTGTGCTTTCCGATATATCGGCATTGGCCTACGACTATAAGTACGGGTACAAAAAACTGCAAAACAATACTCCAACTTTGCACAATGATGTATTGCTCAATGTATACCTGCGTTACCGGCACAACAACATCTTCGAGCTTCTCCGCTTTAAAACCATTGAAGAAGAATTTGTGAGTACAAACTACAAATATGTAATCGGAAAAGTGCTGCTGTCGGATTTGCTTGAAGCCAATCTGAATGAACGGGAGGGAATTTTTCTGGCTGAAGTTGGAGAGTCACCAGAAAACACCCTATCCAAAAACAAACTGGAAACACTGGAAAGTGTATCGTAAATCAGCCTTAGTACATACTTTGTGACTTAGAATCTTGGTGGTGAAAACAAGTTGCCACTAAGATTCTGTTTCACAAAGAAATTCACTAAGTGATACATTATCCCAAATGGGGATTCTATGAACTTCTTCATGTACCCCCTGTCAAACTTAGTGATGCTTTGGCCTTAGCGCCTTGATGGCGAAAAAAATGTTCTCGATACGCTCCCGGCAATCCTACGCCCGCTACTCGAACTGACTACTCGAAACGAATCGCTTTAACAGGCGTAATCCGCGACACAAAACGGGCCGGAAGCAATAACATGAGGTAACATACCACAAAACTTCCGGCATTAATCAGCGCAATATCCGACCACTCTAATAAAATCGGAACTTCACTCAGGTAATACGCATCCTGCGATAATTTAAACCAACCGAAATATTGTTGTGAAACACACAAGGCTACACCTGCAATATTTCCGATAATCATTCCCCACACAATTAAGTAAGTTGCCATGTACACAAATACCGAGGCCACTGTTCGGTTGGTTGAACCCATGGCCTTGAGTATGCCAATCATATTGCTGCGTTCGATGATTAAAATGAGCAGTGCCGTAATCATATTGATACAGGCCACCACCACCATCAGTGAAATAATGACCCAAACATTTAAGTCTAATAAACCTAACCAGTCGAACAACTGCGGGTACAATTCACGAATAGTACGCATCTGATAATTATACGGAAGAATACCCAATAACGACTCTGATGTTTGTGTTAGTTGACTGTAATCTTTTACACCAATTTCATACCCACTGATGGATAACGGATGCCATGAATTCAATTTCTGCACCTGACGCATATCTACAAATGCATACACTTCATCCAAATCCGACAATCCTGTATTGTAGATGCCCACTACTTTAAACTTACGCACCCGGGGCGGGTTTTGTGCGATGTACAACATCACAGGGTCGTTTACCTTAAGCTTAAGCTTGGAAGCCAGTTGCTGCGACAATAAAATCTGCTGCGATACCTCATCCGAAACAAGCTCCAGCGAATGTCCTTCGAGGATATGCTGATTGATAAAGCTCCAGTCGAATACACTATCTACACCTTTAAGCACCACACCTGCAAACTCATCAGGTGTTTTTAAAATGCCCGCTTTAATGGCAAACGGTTGCAGGTGTGTAACCTGCGGGTGTTGGTGAATCAGGAGTTCCGTCATCGAATCGCGGTAGAGCGGTGTGGTTTCAAAGGAATTGTTCATATCCAGATGCGATACTTGGATATGCGTGCTGAAACCGATAATTTTACTGCGGATTTCCAGCTGATAACCCTTCACAATGGCAACGGCCACAATCATTACCGCAATGCTTAAGGCTACCGCACCTGTGGCAATACGAATAATCAGTTGTGATGTTCCCGAACCTTTTTGGAAGGAAAGTCGTCTGGCTATAAAATATGAAAATGAAAAACGCATCCTATTCAATGGCCGAATATAAGAAGCTCTTCCTGTTTTTTCTCCTCTGTTTTTTTTGTATCACCCAAAGTAACGCACAACGTATTGTTACCGGTGCCGAGCAAACATCTTCTTACCTGCCTGTTTTAAAGGGCAAGAGCGTAGGACTGGTGGTCAATCAAACCTCCGTCATCGGGCGTACACATCTCGTGGATTCGCTGCGCAGGCTGAAGGTAAACATCAAAGCTATTTTTGCTCCCGAGCATGGTTTCAGAGGTGATCATGGTGCCGGGGTTCAGGTTAACAGCGGGAAAGATGCAAAAACCGGACTCAAAGTGATTTCGCTGTATGGCAATCATAAAAAGCCCACCAAAGACGATTTAAAAGATATTCAGGTAATGCTGTTCGATGTTCAGGATGTAGGCGCTCGTTTTTATACCTATATCTCTACCCTGCATTATGTGATGGAGGCTTGTGCCGAAAACGGTAAACCTTTGGTGATACTTGATCGTCCCAACCCGAATGGACATTATGTTGACGGACCTGTTTTGGATACAGCCTTTCATTCGTTTGTGGGCATGCATCCGGTACCTGTGGTTCATGGTATGACGATAGCTGAATACGCAAGGATGATTAACGGGGAGAAGTGGCTTAAAGACGGAATCCAGTGTAAGTTAATTATCATTCCAATGTTAGGGTATGACCATACAACACCGTATACCCTTCCGGTAAAACCATCACCCAATCTTCCAACACAAACATCCATCCTGTTGTATCCAAGTTTGTGTTTTTTTGAAGGAACCAATTACAGCTTAGGACGCGGCACCAACAAACCTTTTGAATGTATTGGCAAACCCCAGAACACTAGTGGAAATTACACCTTTACTCCAAAAGTGATTGCGGGCGTGGCCGAAAATCCTCCTTATAAAAACCAGCTTTGCAGAGGCTATCAGTTAACTGATTTTGCAACCAATGTACTGAGCAAATCCCCACGTTTATACCTCGAATGGCTTATTAATTTGTACAAAGAAGACACAGCCAAACAAACTTACTTCAACGATTTTTTTGATAAGCTGGCCGGAACCGATGAGCTTCGCAAACAAATTATAGCCGGAAAAACGGAAGCCGAAATTCGCGGCAGCTGGGATACCAAACTCATACCTTATCGAAAAAACAGATCCCGCTATTTGCTGTACAAAGATTTTGTGTATTATTTCCCTAAAGACCCTAAATAAAATGCATCCCATACTTGCCCATATTCAAAAAGATTTGATGACCGAATGGCGTATGCGGTATGCGCTCAATGGAATCATACTGCATGTGGTGTCCTCTGTTTTTTTAGTATTCTTATCCATCAAGGTTTTAAATGCTCCAACCTGGAATGCCTTATTCTGGCTGATATTGCTCTTCTCATCTGTAAGTGCTGTTGCCAAAGGATTTGTGGGTGAAAGCAGAGGCCGTTCGCTCTATTATTATAGTCTGAGTTCCCCTCAGCATATCATCTTATCTAAGATAGCATTCAACAATTTGTTTATGCTTTGTATTGCTACTATTTGCTTTGGAGTATACTCACTGTTGCTCGGCAATATGGCCGAACATGCCGGGTATTATTTTCTGATCTTATTATTGGGGTGCATTGGATTTGCCACAACCTTTACCTTACTTTCATCTATTGCAGCTAAAAGTGGAAACGGTCATTTGCTGATGCCTGTGCTCAGTTTCCCAATCGTTATACCTTTATTGCTTGTATTGATCAAAGCCAGTAAAAAAGCCATGGACGGGGTGGATCCATCCTTGCTCATACCTGATTTATTTGTGATACTTGCCTTAGATGCGATTTTACTGGCATTGGCTTACCTGTTATTTCCTTACCTGTGGAAGGATTGAGGATTGTTAATTGTGTTAATGTGTGGGACAAATAACAATACAATAGGTTTTAATATTAAAGAATTAATAGACCCGAATTTTGAGAGTTATATTTTTAGGAACACCCGAATTTTCAGTCGCCTCATTAGATGCGATTATCAAAGCAGGTTTTGAGGTGGTGGCTGTTGTAACTGCACCCGACAAGCCGGCCGGACGGGGAATGAAACTGACCGCTTCGGCTGTAAAACAATTTGCTGTTGCGCATCATATTCCGGTTTTGCAACCTGTAAAACTAAAGGACCCGGCATTTATTGAAGAGTTGAGAAGCTATAAAGCCGACCTGCAGGTGGTAATCGCTTTCAGAATGTTACCGGAGGTTGTTTGGAATATGCCACCTAAAGGAACTGTAAATCTTCATGCATCCTTATTGCCTGATTACAGAGGTGCTGCTCCCATCAACTGGGCAATTATCAATGGCGAAACCGAAACGGGCGTCAGCACCTTTTTGCTCAAACATGAGATTGATACCGGGGATGTGATTCTCACCGAGAAAGTAAACATCAGCCCGGAAATGACTGCCGGAGAGCTACACGACCAACTGATGCATGTGGGAGCCAGCGTTATCGTGGAAACACTTAAACGTATTGAATCAGGCAAATACACTCCCACTCCGCAAAAAAACGGAAGCACCAAAATGGCTCCTAAAATTTTTACGGCAGATTGTACAATCGACTGGAATCAACCGGGCCTGAGTATTTACAACCGTATTCGCGGACTCTCTCCATACCCCGGTGCGTTGACCCAACTGAATGGAAAGATTTTAAAGATATATAAAGCCTCTTATTCGATTGAACAATCTTCACTTGCTCCGGGAGAAATTCAAACCGACCACAAAAGCCAATTCTCGTTTCGAACGCCAGATGGTTTTATCCACATACAAGAGATGCAGCTTGAAGGTAAAAAACGTATGTCTACACAAGATTTCCTAAAAGGATTTCGACTGGTTAATCCACATTAAACTATATTTATATATAAAAACCCACCATTCATTGAATCGTTGATTGCTAATCTATCTAAATAACAATACCTTCGTAACTGTTTAAACTACACCATAAATGAAGAAGCCCCTACTCCTCAGCTTATTTATCATGTGTTTTGCGGTAGCACTATTCGCTCAGGATGATGGGCCGGATGGGCCACCAGATTCGGATGATCCCACTCCGTGGGGGGATCCGGAATTGCCTGTGGATGGCGGCATTGGTTTATTGCTTGCAGCAGGTGTAGGATATGGCATCAAACGTTTGTCGAAAAAAGATTAAACTTAGTTAACAATTAAAAATATCGAAGGAGGTTAATCCAATTAACTTCCTTTTTTTATGAAATCCAATCCAATACTCATACGCTTTTTAGTTATCATGGGCAGCCTTACCGCAGTCTTTTTCGGGCTGTATGAGTACTGGCTGAAGGAAACAGGAATCATTGATTTTTACTTAACCAATTGGGTAAGCAGCGGAATCTGTGGGTTGCTTAGCCTTACCGGTAAAGAGGCTTATTTTTTACCCGGAGAAAAGCTTGGAGAAACCCTCATTTACATTGCTCCGTACACAAAATCAATTGTAAAGGTTGGAGCCTCCTGCAATGGTCTGGAGCTCTTTATGCTGTTTTTGTTTTTCATCATTGCCTATCCGGGAAAGGTCAAATACAAAATTCCGTATATCGCTATCGGGGGTATCATTGTACATATCATAAACCTGCTGCGCTCCTATTGGCTCACCCTCATGGCCTATTATCAATATCCTCATTACAACCTGTTTCACCGCTATATTTTCATTTTTATGATTTATGGCGCAGTATTTATACTGTGGATGGTATGGGCGAACAAACTCAGCAAAAAATAGCATGAATCGCTCATCTAAAATATCAGGATATGGTTGTTTGATTTTGCTCTTTGCAATCAGTTTGTTCAAAGATGCTATTACCCCCGATTACCTCAATACGCCAAATGCTTTTTTCCTCAATCCCGCTTACAAAGATTACCATTCGGCTTTGTCGAGCCATATCGTATTTCCTTTTTTTTGGATAAAGGCATATCTCTACAGCATCTGTTTTATAGTGCTGCCTTATTTCACTGTTAAATTGCTGTACTCACAAGCAACCGCAAAACTTATATTCTTCATGTTGGTGGGAATCATGTGTATTGAATACTTGTTGGTGTATGCCGGCATTCCATCGTTTAATATCCATTTACTGCCAAAAGTCAATAGATATTTCCATTCTCCTTTTATTACTTTGTTTATTATTGCTGTACTAACCTTGTTATCACAGAATAAGAACAATGGATCTGCTTGAAAAACTGTACCAACGATTAACCCGATTGCAGAGACCCGCTCTTCCGCATTCGTTTGCATTGTTCAGGGTGCTGTTTTTTGCCCATGTTTTGTCAACGGTATATTATACCAATGTATACAAAGCGCTGGTGTTCGACTCGATTGCAGGTGTCAGTAAAAGTATCTTCCCTTTTAATCTATTCATTACACTTTGGTTTGTGAGTGCATTGATGGTGCTAATCGGATTCAGAACACGGCTGTTTGCGGCAATTAATTATGTGCTTACGGTCATATCAGCCGATATCTTTCTGCGCCTTGGCATTGCATCCTTTTACCATGATATGATGAAAATTGGCGGATTGTTCTGCCTGTTTTTCCCGGTATCAAAAACAGGCTCTGTCGATGCTTTGCTTCACCGCATCCGGTATATTGATACCTCTGCCAAACGAACCAATTACCTGAACTATCTTTTTTTTGTTGGTGCAAGCTTAGGCTTATTGTATTTCGGCTCCTCCCTCACCAAAATATACTCGCCTATGTGGCAACACGGAATCGGTATTTGGTTGCCGCTAAATGTACCTCAATTGAAGTGGAACACCCTTTATACTTGGGTAATCGACCAACAATACCTTTTACTGTTTGCGAATTACACGACAATGATTTGGGAATTTTGTTTCCTGTTTTTGTTGTTCATTCCCCGTGCCCATAAATTCATCATCATACCCGGAATCTTGTTTCATATCGGCATTGGCACCTTCTTATACCTGCCGCAGGCTTCAATCGGCCCCATTTTATTTTACAGCTTGCTCATCCCCGACTCATTCTGGTATTGGGTTCAAAACCGCATCAGAAGCAAGTCTTCTATTGCCGTATATATTCCCGAACACAACCTTTTCTACCAACGTATCTGGGCTGCTGTATACAGTCTTGATTTCAGAAACCGGTATGTACAGGTAAATGATGCAGACCAGTCGCAGGTAATTCTGAATTCCAAATCATCTCTGATACGATTACTCAAACACAGCACATTCACAAAACCACTTGCACTGCTACTCCAACTTACGTTTGCAGGTAATCTCTTCAAATGGGGATTTGAGCTGATTGGAAAACAATCTTCGCTTCCGTTTCCTTCGCTCGTTCATTCCGATGTGAGGCAACGTATTTTCTATTATTTCTTCATTCATCTGTTTTTGGTACAGTTGTTCTTCAATTACATACACTTCAAGAATTTCATCCGAACCAGGCAAAATCATATAAAAGAAACCAACCACGTTAAATTCAGCGAGCAAGGCTTTAAATGGCAACTCACATCCATCTACAGAACTTTTTTGGGCGTTAACGCAAAAGGTGTTTTCCTCGACCGCGCCATTTATGGAATGAATACTGTTTACGCTATTACCTATGTAGATAGTACCGGCCATTGCCAGTGGCTTCCTTATACCAATGTATATGGACACAGCCACAGCGATTTAAACCGAGATAAAGAATGGACCAAACTCTGCAACCATTATATCATTGGAAAAGATTCGGCAAAAGCAGAGGGCGTTAACAAACTAATCCGTTTTTGGGCTAACAATAATCATATTAAACTGGAGAACAATACCTTTCGGATACTAAAACGAAATTACAGCTACCCCGGTACATTTGTGCCCGGATATTGGCGCACATTGGAGGCTCAGCCCTGGACCTCCGATGGTTTTGCCCGCTGGACCAATGGGAAGTATAGCTATGAACGGTCGCGTCAAATAAATTGATATTGGACAGTCATTCCCCTGCGCTTACCCCACCCTAAAGGGAGCCCACCCACAGTACAATTGGGGCTGTACCCTTTAGGGATAGGGTGTGGGATGGATTAAAAACTACCTGAATTTATTTTAAGAACCCACCTCAGCAAAATAAATGGCCCAATTGAGCTATTTTTTTGCCAAAAACTATTTGTAATCCACATATTTTTAGTAAGTTTGCCAGCTTTTTTAAGCGAAAGGAGATCAAATAAATTGACAAAAACTAACAACAACTTAACAGCACCAGCAGCTGACTTTGACTGGAGCATGGACAAGGAAGGCTTTAGCCGTTACTCGCCAGCAGAACAAGAAACACTTTCAGGATTGTACGAAAAAACATTGAGTACAATTGCCGAGAAAGAAATCGTAAAAGGTACCATTGTAGGTTTTACCGACAAAGAAGTGGTATTAAACATTGGATTTAAATCAGATGGTTTGATCCAAAGAACAGAATTCCGTGACATGCCCGACCTAAAAGTAGGCGATGTTGTAGAAGTTTTGCTTGAAAACAAAGAAGACGTTAACGGTCAGCTTGTGCTTTCACGCAAAAAAGCCATGAGCGAACGCGCATGGGAAAACATCATGAAAGCTCAGGAGAATGACGAAATCGTTAACGGTTACGTTAAAACCCGCACAAAAGGTGGATTGGTAGTAGATGTAATGGGTATCGACACGTTCTTACCCGGTTCACAAATCGACACCAAACCAATCAAAGACTACGATATTTACGTAGGTCAAACCATGCCATTTAAAGTGGTAAAAGTTAACCACCAGTTTAAAAACGTAGTTATTTCACATAAAGTTCTGATCGAAGAGGATATCGAAGCTCAAAAATCTGATATTCTTTCCCGCCTTGAAAAAGGACAAGTATTGGAAGGTACCGTTAAAAACATGACTTCATTCGGTGTGTTCATCGACTTAGGTGGTGTTGACGGATTGCTTCACATTACTGATATCTCATGGGGACGTATCAACCATCCGGAAGAAGTATTGAAAATGGATGAGAAAATCAACGTAGTAGTGCTTGATTTTGATGATGAGAAAAAACGTATCTCTTTAGGATTGAAACAATTGAGTTCACATCCTTGGGATAGCTTAAACACTAACCTTGAGGTAGGTGCTAAAGTAAAAGGTAAAATCGTAAACATCGCTGATTACGGTGCATTCCTTGAAATCGCTGCAGGAGTAGAAGGATTGATCCACGTTTCAGAAATGAGCTGGAGCCAGCACTTGCGCAACCCGTCCGACTTCATGAAACTTGGAGATGAACTCGAAGCCGTTATCCTTACTTTGGATAAAGAAGAGCGTAAAATGTCATTAGGCATTAAACAATTGCAACCTGATCCTTGGACTGATATCGCATCTAAATACCCTGTAGGTTCTAAACACAAAGGTGTTGTTCGCAACATGACCAACTACGGCTTGTTCGTAGAACTGGAAGAAGGTGTTGACGGTTTGGTACACGTTTCAGATTTGAGCTGGACCAAAAAAATCAAACATCCGAATGAGTTTGTGAAAAAAGACCAGGAGTTGGATGTAGTGGTATTGGAGATGGATCTTGAAAACCGCAGATTGAGCTTAGGCCATAAACAATTGGATGAAAACCCTTGGGATACATTCGAAACTATTTTCACAGTAGGATCGGTACATGCCGGTACTGTAATGAAAGTAGATGAGAAGAGTGCTACCATTGCACTTCCTTACGGTGTTGAGGGTTATGCTCCAATCAAACAATTGACCAAAGAAGACAAATCAATTGCAAAAGAAGATTCAGTAATCGACTTTAAAGTAACTGAGTTCAACAAAGAGAACAAACGTATTGTGGTTTCACATACATCTGTTTGGAAAGCTGACAACGAAGTGAAAAAAGTTGAGGAAGTAAAAACCAAAGCTGAAGAAAAAGAGAAAACCGCGAAAGCTGTTAAAAAATCAAACGATGCTCAGGAGAAATCAACCTTTGCTGATGTTGAAGGATTAGCTGCTTTGAAAGCGCAACTGGAAAAAGGTGAGTAATCACTTTTAACCATACACAAAAATCCCGTCAGACTGAGTCTGACGGGATTTTTTTTGCCTTTTGGCCATAGCGGCATTCTTTCTTCATTTGTACCGGTCACAAATAATTGACACTAAGCCTTAACAATATCGCCATTTTAAGGCTAAATCGGATTGAGATTGCGTGCCTAAGGCCAAATCCCGAACGTACCTTAAATTTATCTAACTTTTGAGGTGTATTATACATTCAGCACTAACTTTAAGGTCAAAAACAATATTCGCCTCAAAATAATGCCATTTTTAAGGCGGTGTATATTTATTTCCTTATATTTGTTCAAATGGTATATCCAATCAACCCTGACAGAAGTCTACCTTGGAACGCGCTGCCTTTGTTGCCGCCCGAACCACAGTATTACCAATCGGTAGAAATATATGAGCAGCTAGGCAATGCCAAAGCTGCACTGGGCCGCTTGCAAGGGCGTAGCATAGCTATACCGAACCAAGGCCTGTTCATCAACTCCATCAGTTTACAGGAGGCAAAGGCATCGAGTGCTATTGAAAATATATTTACTACTGATGATGAGCTTTATCAGGCTTACAGCGAGCAACAATCCAAATCCTTACAGGGACCTGCTAAAGAAATCCTGAATTATCGTGAAGCACTTTGGGAGGGTTATCATTACCTGCTCGAAAATGATAACGCATTTAATGAAGAATACTTTACCCGGATATACAGAATAGTTACTTCTTTTAATGATGGTATACGCACACCTGTAGCACAGATCTATATCAAACAAGGTGGCAGCGGCCCTAATGCAGGCAAAGCCTATTACACACCACCCCGTGGGCCCGAAATTGTGCAGGCCAAAATGCATAATTTATATGCCTTTTTGAATGATGACAAAACATATACACTTGATCCCCTGTTAAAAATGGCCATTGCCCATTACCAGTTTGAAGCCATTCACCCTTTTAGAGATGGCAACGGGCGTACAGGACGTATTTTCAATATACATTATCTTACAAAAAAAGGATTGCTCGATTACCCAATTTTGTTTATGAGTAGGTATATTATGGAACAAAAGGACGACTATTATGCCGGGTTATCGGGCATTACCCAGCGTGGCGACTGGAAAACATGGTTCCTATACATGCTCAAAACAGTAGAAGTAACAGCGAATCTTACGTATACCAAAATAAACGATATCATCGCCACCAAAGATGCCATATTACAGGCCATTGAGCAAAAAGGGAGCTTTACTCGTCCTGATATGTTAGTCAACGCACTTTTTACCCAGCCTTTTACCCGTGTAAAACACCTTACAGATAAGCAATATTATGCTGAAAATACAGCACGTAAATACCTTGATGAATTGGCCGCTATGGGCATCCTCGAAAAAAGAATGATTTCAGGAGGAGCTTACTACCTCAACCTTGAACTATACAGAATCCTGTCGGAATAGGTTGATGCAATAGAAAAACTGCGAAAGCTGTTAAAAAATCAAACGATGCTCAGGAGAAATCAACCTTTGCTGATGTTGAAGGACTAGCTGCTTTGAAAGCGCAACTGGAAAAAGGTGAGTAATCACTTTTAACCATACTCAAAAATCCCGTCAGACTGAGTCTGACGGGATTTTTTTTGCCCTATGAATGGTATGAAAGCCCGTATTGTGCGGCACTGTTTCTATAATTTAACAGAATCTATCGGAAAGAGGCCAACTTGCCCTTGCGCACCCCTACCCCTGACAGGGATCAACCGCACACTTTCTAAAAAACTTGTGCACGAAACTCTCTTTAGAGCCGGGTGGGCAGGGGGAGTTGGCAATATCCCGACAATCATTATAATTTATACGAGCACCATTAAAATAATACAACTAATAACCAGATTGTTACGCCATTATATTACCCCAAAAACAACCCTTAGTGTTTGTATACTCTTTTCTTTTTGCTGCAAATGGTTTTAGGTTTGATAAACAATAAAAACCCTGTGAAAACAAAATCCATCATTACCATACTATCCATCTTTGCATTAAGCTCTTGCTTATGGAGCTGCAAAGAGAAGGAGCAAAACCCCGACCCAATAACCACAAAACCACCGGTAACTGAAGAACAACTACCACCCATTACAACAACGGGTACCGGTACATTTGGCTGTAAGGTAAATGGAAAAGTGTGGGTGGCTAAAAGCAATACCAGTTGGCCTAATTTATACTGCTCATTTGATAAAAACGATAGTAATTGTATCGGGGTGAATGGATACATTAAAAATAATAATTTGGATTTTCTACAAGTCAACTTTAGGTGGCACTATTCTCCAAACTCCTCAAATTTTACGTTAGGATATGGTAATGCCAATAGCCCCAAAGCAGGGTATTTTGATATTGATAAAAATATCTTTGGGGAAACCGATTCTCTTAGAGGGGGTGAGGTAACAATCTTGCGATTTGACTCTATTAAACAAATCATCTCGGGTACCTTTTATTTTGATTGCATCAATCAAGAAACTGGCGAAACACTAAAAATTACTGATGGTAGATTTGATGGATATTATACATACTAACCAATAATTACATAACCCTCATGAAAACACTTTTTTATACAACCGTTTTGTTACTAAGCCTAGCTTTAAGCTGCTGTAAAGATAATAACCCCGATGAAACACCAACCCCTAAAACACCACAGCAGGAACAGCTTCCTCCCATCACCACAACAGGAGCCGGCACATTTGGCTGTAAAGTAAACGGTAAAGTGTGGGTGGCAAAAAGCAATAAAACAGGTTGGCCGCCTACTTATGCCTCGGTGGATAGACATAATCAATACTTAACTACAATTAGTGGAGATATAGTAAACAAAAACGAGAAATTTCTTAGCATTAATGTCTTATTTAAAAAAGAAGATAATAAACAAGATTATATTATTGGGTTTAACAATAATAATGACCCACATGGAAGTTATTGGGATGTGGTTAAAAACATTAATTGGCGAACTGATTCCATCAGGGGTGGGCAGATAACAATTCTACGCTTTGATTCAGTTAACCAAATCATTTCCGGCACATTTTACTTCGATTGCATTAATAAAGAAACAGGCGAGGTACTGAAAATTACTGATGGTAGATTTGATGGATATTATACATACTAACCAATAATTACATAACCCTCATGAAAACACTTTTTTATACAACCGTTTTGTTACTAAGCCTAGCTTTAAGCTGCTGTAAAGATAACAACCCCGATGAAACACCAACCCCTAAAACACCACAGCAGGAACAGCTTCCTCCTATAACCACCACTGGTGTCGGTAGTGCATATCGTCTAAATAGTCCCGTGTTAATATTCCGGCCTGATACTTTAACC
>CAYMRD010000004.1:146557-153614 GCA_964392775.1 uncultured Bifidobacteriaceae bacterium | reverse complement strand
AATAATAGAAAGATATATCAAGCTCATTTGGATTTGTCATAGAAATCGACATGACCAACGCACAGCGTTCACTCCTCAACATATTAACCTATTATGACTATCGGGATATTGTCAACTTGCCCTCGCGCACCCCTGCCCCTGGCGGGGACCAACCGCACACTTTCTAAAAGACTTGTGCGCGGAACTCCCTTTAGAGTTAGGGGGTACGGAGGATGTGAAAAGTTTAGTTGACAATATCCCGATAGATTTAACCTATTAACATCTTCCAACTTCCAACATCCAACTTCCAACATCCAACTTCTATCATCCAACTCCCCTCCTCCAACTTCCAATATTTTTCCGTTAATTCGCAGCATATTCAATTCATTAGCATAATATGTTAAACATTGTACTTTTTGGCCCTCCGGGTGCCGGCAAAGGAACACAGTCAGCTCGTTTAATCGGGCAATACGGATTGGTTCACCTGTCAACAGGCGATATTTTCAGAGCAAACATCAAAGGAGGAACCGAGCTGGGGAACCTTGCCAAAAGTTATATCGACAAGGGACAATTGGTTCCGGATGAAGTTACCATTGGCATGTTGGCCAGTGAAGTGAACCAAAATCCCAATGCCAAAGGTTTTATTTTTGACGGATTCCCGCGTACACAGGCTCAGGCGCAAGCCCTTGATAACCTTTTGAGCGATAAAGGAACATCTATTACAATGATGTTGGCTTTGGAAGTGGAAGAAGAAGAATTGCGCAAACGTTTGTTGCTTCGTGGCAAAGACAGCGGCCGTGCCGATGATCAGGATCCTGCCGTAATCCAAAAACGTATTGACGTTTACAACAGCGAAACCATGCCCGTGAAAGACTACTACACCGCACAAGGTAAATACAAAGGCATCAATGGTATCGGAGAAATTGAAACGATCTTCAACGATCTCTGCAATGCAATTGGAGCAGTAAGAGGTTAGAGATTGGAGGTTAGATGATGGAGGTTGGAGGGGAAAGTTCATAATTTATGACGAATAGATTCTGAACAATATTTTTAACTCTCTTCAACTATCCTAAACAATCTTAAACTGAAATTATAAAACCGGTTAACAGAAACCGAAAACAAAAAACTGAAAACCGAAAATGGCCGAATCAAACTTTGTTGACTACGTAAAAATTTGTTGCCGCACAGGAAAAGGCGGTAAGGGGGCAATGCACTTTTTGCGCGACAAACGTACTGCCATGGGTGGGCCGGATGGTGGCGATGGCGGCCGGGGTGGCAATATCATTGTACGTGGCAGCACCCAGCAATGGACCCTCCTCCACTTAAAATACCGCAAGCATATTATTGCCCAACCGGGTGAAAACGGTCGCGGAGCCAACCAGCACGGCAAAGACGGAATCGATGAATTTTTGGAAGTACCCCTGGGTACCGTAGCCAAAGATGCCGAAACCGGAGAAGTATTGTTTGAAATCACCGAAGACGGACAGGAAGAAGTGTTGTTGTACGGTGGTCGTGGCGGACAGGGAAATGCTCACTACAAATCAGCTACCAACCAAACCCCTCGTTTTTCACAACCCGGAGAGCCCGGAAAAGAAGAATGGAAAATTCTGGAACTAAAAATATTGGCCGATGTAGGATTGGTTGGATTTCCCAATGCAGGAAAATCAACCTTGCTAAGTGTAGTGAGTGCTGCCAAACCTGAGATTGCCGACTATCCGTTTACCACATTGGTGCCTAACTTAGGAATTGTGGAATACCGCGATTACAAAAGTTTTGTGATGGCCGATATTCCGGGAATTATTGAAGGAGCCCACGAAGGCAAAGGACTCGGAACCCGCTTTCTGCGTCATATTGAACGGAATGCTACTTTATTATTCCTCATTCCGGCAGATAGCAATGATATCAAAGCGGATTACAAGGTTTTGGTCAATGAGCTGAAACTGTACAACAAAGAATTAATGGACAAAAAACGATTGCTCGTCATCAGCAAAAGCGATATGCTGGATGAAGAATTAATGGCAGCCATTAAAAAAGAACTACCCCGTGTTCCGCACATGTTCATCAGTTCGGCCACAGGGTATAATATCACCAAGCTCAAAGACAAGCTGTGGGAAATGATCAGTGAGGATGAGAAGTAATTGGATAAGTAATTAAGTTGGTTAAGTAATTGGTTGGTTAAGTCCTGTGCTCAATAACCTAATCCCTTAATTACTTAATTCCCTAATTACCTAATCACTCTCAAACTTGCAATAGTGCATCAAAAACTTATTTTTGCTCCATATTATAGATTAACCAACACCCATCGGGGTAAACCAAATAAACATGGCTGATTTTGAACTAGTGATGCCCAAAATGGGTGAAAGTATTGCCGAAGCAACCATCATTCGCTGGACGAAAAACGAAGGAGACACCATTGCTCCGGATGAAACGGTATTGGAAATTGCTACCGATAAGGTAGATTCAGAAGTTCCGTCTCCCAAAGGAGGCGTTCTCAAAAAAATACTTTTTAAAGAAGGTGATGTAGTAGCAGTAGGTTCTGCCATTGCCATTATTGCCATGGAAGGCAGCGCGGCTGCACCTAGCGCTCCGGCTCCCAAAGCCGAAGCTACTCCCGAAGTGAAAGCTGCCGTTGTAAACATTGAAAAAACAATTGCAGTAGCTACCCAAACTGTTAGCAATAGTGGTGGTGCACGTTTTTATTCTCCATTGGTGCTCAATATTGCCAGAGAAGAAAACATCAGCATGACTGAGTTGGAAACCATTGCCGGTACCGGAAACGAAGGCCGCGTAACCAAAAAAGATATTTTAGCCTACGTTCAAAACCGTGGCAATGCACCTGTGGCACAACCAAGTGCTCCGGTAGCAACTCCCGAAGTGAAAGTAAGCGCTCCTGCTGCTCAACCGGCTTCGGCTCCGCAGGCACCTAAGGTTACTTTAATGCCGGGTGACGAAATTATTGAAATGGACCGCATGCGCAAACTGATTGCCGATCACATGGTGATGAGCAAGCATGTATCGCCACACGTTACTTCCTTTGTGGAAGCAGACGTAACCAATATGGTGGTATGGCGCGATAAAGCGAAAAAAGTATACGAAAAACGCGAAGGTGAAAAAATCACGTTCACGCCAATGTTTATTGAGTGCGTGGTGAAAGCCATAAAAGATTACCCGATGATCAATGTTTCGGTGGATGGACAAAACATCATCAAACGTAAAAACATCAATATCGGAATGGCCGCAGCTTTGCCTTCGGGTAACCTGATTGTACCGGTAATCAAAAACTCCGACAATATGAACCTTATCGGGTTGACCAAATCGGTAAACGACCTGGCCAACCGTGCACGTGCCAATAAATTGTCTCCTGACGAAATTTCGGGTGGAACTTTTACCCTCACCAACGTGGGTGGTTTTGGAAACGTAATGGGAACACCTATCATCAACCAACCACAAGTGGCTATTATGGCTACCGGCAGCATCAAGAAAAAACCGGCTGTACTTGAAACCGAAATGGGTGATGTTATTGCCATCCGTCATATCATGTTCCTTTCATTAAGCTATGATCACCGCGTGGTGGATGGTTCACTCGGAGGTTCATTCCTCAGACGTGTAGCCGACTACATGGAACAGTGGGATGTGAACAGAGAGATTTAAGAGGAGAGAAAAAAGAGGAAAGAAGAAAGAAAGACGAAAGAATATACAAAACGGCCTGGAGGTAACTTCAGGCCGTTTTTGTTTAGCACCACTATACATTTGTTGTTTCCAAAGCTTTCCTTAATTTTGAGTAATGAAAACAATTCTACAGAGCATCAAACAAATAATCAGCGCGCACGTGCCTGATGCTCGAGTATTGTTATTTGGATCGAGAGCAACCGGTAATGCTAATGCCCAAAGTGATTACGATATTTACATTGTTACTTCAGAAGAATACGCTCCAAACGAAAACCTAAAACTAAGAAGTAAAATACATAAACAACTAGCCGATTCATTGATGGTATCTGTTGATTTGTTGATGAGCAGTGAGCGCGATTTCAGTCTTAATCAACAATTACCCGGTCATATTGTAAGGTATGTTTCGAAAGAGAGCATCGAAATATGAATGAATTGACGCGTAAGCATCTAATGGAATGGGTTCATACCGCCCATTCAGATTTTGAAGTTGCACAACGATTATTCTCCGAGGAAGAAGATGTTTACATCCTTAAAATCTGCTGCTTCCACTTACAACAGTCTATCGAAAAGTATTTAAAGACTTTTCTTATTTTCCATCAGATAGATCCTCCTTATACCCACGACATTGCCATTTTACTTAACCTGTGCAGCAAAATAGAACCTCCGTTTAGCCAGTTTGACATTCGTCAAATCAACGACTTTGCGGTTACTGCCCGTTATCCCGATACCACTTATATTCCTGATGTAGGTGACATAAAATACTATATCAGTTTGACTCTTTCAGTCGAAAATTTTGTTACTCTCTCGATTAATATTCACCCATGAACATCATTGGCATCATACCCGCACGTTACGCTTCTACCCGGTTCCCGGGCAAACCTCTTATTGATTTAGGAGGTAAAACCATGATTCAGCGTGTGTACGAGCAATGCAAAAAAGCAATATCACTTACCGATGTTATTGTTGCCACCGATGATGAGCGCATTGCCGAACATGTAAAATCTTTTGGGGGACAGGCAGTAATGACCTTGTCAGAGCACCAAAGCGGAACGGACCGTTGTGCCGAGGTGCTGAAACAATATACCAAACCCTGCGATGCCATCATTAATATTCAGGGAGATGAACCGTTTATCAGTCCCGACCAGATTAATGCCTTAGCGGCTGTGTTTGCCAACCCACAAACCCAACTGGCAACCATGAAAAAACGGCTGACCACGGAGGCCGATATTCAAAATCCGAATACCGTAAAAGTAATCAGCAACAGGGCGGGTGATGCCGTGTATTTTTCGCGCTCCCCCATTCCCTACCGCAGAAACCACGATACCGAAGTGACATACTTTAAACATATTGGCATTTATGGGTACAGTGCTGCTGCACTCCGCGAGATCACACAATTGCCACTGGGTTCACTCGAACAAGCCGAAAACCTTGAGCAGCTGCGCTGGATTGAAAACGGATACCGAATTGCCCTGGTAGAAACCCAAACCGAGAACATATCCATTGACACCCCTGCCGATTTGCTGCTTGTTGAAAAGTATTTAAAAACTGAGTAAAAGCAGTTAGGCAAGTCAAACGTATTATAGTACATTTGTATCCCATATAGTAAAATAACTATTTGGGCCAACGAGTTAAGGGTTTCCTGCTCTTCTAACCCAGTTTTCTTCAGTAAAAACTCGTTTCATTCATGAATAATTGCAAGTACATTTTTGTCACCGGTGGTGTTACGTCATCATTAGGAAAAGGGATCATTTCGGCTTCGTTAGCTAAGCTGTTACAGGCGCGTGGCTACAGTGTAACCATCCAAAAGTTCGACCCTTACATCAATATTGATCCGGGAACATTAAACCCATACGAACACGGAGAGTGTTTTGTAACGGATGATGGTGCCGAAACTGATTTGGATTTGGGTCACTACGAGCGTTTTTTGAACGTTCCATCTTCGCAAGCCAACAACGTTACCACCGGGCGTATTTACCAGTACGTGATGGACAAAGAGCGCGAGGGTGCTTTTTTGGGGAAAACCGTACAGGTGATTCCGCATATCACCGATGAGATCAAACGCAGAATGAAACTGTTGGGAGAAAGCGGTAAATACGAAATCGTAATCACCGAATTGGGTGGTACTGTGGGTGATATTGAAGCATTGCCTTATATCGAGGCTGTTCGCCAGTTGAAATGGGAGCTCAAACCCGAAGACCTGATGGTGATTCACCTCACCTTGCTTCCATACTTAAGCACTTCGCAAGAACTCAAAACAAAACCTACTCAACACTCTGTTAAGATGTTGTTGGAAAGCGGAGTACAACCGGATGTATTGGTGTGTCGTGCCGAGCATCCTATCAGTAAAGAAGCCAAACGTAAAATTGCTTTGTTCTGTAACGTTTCTCAAAACGCAGTAATTGAAGCCTTGGATATGCCAACTATTTACGATGTGCCAATGGCCATGTTAAAAGAAAAGTTGGATAAAACCGTATTGAGTCGTTTAAAACTTTCGACAAAAAACGAGCCTGATATGGAAAGCTGGCTCAACTTCCTTACCCGCCATAAAAACCCTAAACACGAAGTAAAAATCGGGTTGGTTGGTAAATACGTTGAACTTCCCGATGCTTACAAATCAATAGCCGAAGCCTTTGTACATGCAGGCGCACAAAACCAGTGCAAGGTAAAATTGGAATATATCCACTCGGAGTTAGTCACCGATGAAAACGCCAAACATAAACTGGGTCATTTGGATGGTATATTGGTTGCTCCCGGTTTTGGAGACAGAGGCATTGACGGAAAAATTTCGGCCATCCGTTATGCCCGCGAATACAAAATTCCATTCTTTGGAATTTGTTTAGGCATGCAGGTTTCCGTTATTGAATTCGGACGCAATGTGCTTGGATTGAAAGATGCTCACTCTACCGAGATGAACCCAAAAACCAAACACCCGGTAATTGATATGATGCCCGATCAGAAAAAGATCACCAACAAAGGCGGAACCATGCGTTTGGGTGCGTATACCTGCGAGATTGCCAAAAACAGCAATGCATACAAGGCTTATGAAAAAACCAAAATCACGGAGCGTCATCGCCACCGTTATGAGTTTAACAGTAAATTTACCGAGCAGTTTGAAGCAAAAGGAATGCTTGTTACGGGTATTAACCCCGACACCAAACTTGCCGAAATTGTGGAAGTAAAAGACCATCCGTTTTTTGTGGGCGTTCAGTTCCACCCCGAGTATAAGAGTACAGTTGAAAACCCGCATCCTTTGTTTGTAAAGTTTGTGAAAGAAGCGATTGCGTATAGCAATTCTTAATTCCTGTCACACTGAGTTTACCGAAGTGACCTAAAGAAACTGAGTGCTTCAGTTGAGTAGGCTTCGATGAACTCAGCCTGACACGATTGCCACACTGAGTTTACCGAAGTG
>CAYMRD010000004.1:143150-146457 GCA_964392775.1 uncultured Bifidobacteriaceae bacterium | reverse complement strand
ACATAAAGAAACTGAGTGCTTCAGTTGAATGGGCTTCGATGAACTCAGCCTGACACGATTGTCACACTGAGTTTACCGAAGTGGGGTAAAGAAACAGAGTGGTTCAGTTGAGTGGACTTCGATAAACTCAGCCTGACACGATTGTCACACTGAGTTTACCGAAGTGACATAAAGAAACTGAGTGCTTCAGTTGAATGGGCTTCGATGAACTCAGCCTGACAAATACATTCGAAAAACGGAATACTGATTCAATCGGTGTTCCGTTTTTTGTATGTAAGCAGTATCTTTCAATTATGGAAACCATCATCCTCGAAAACGATATTAAAGTCATCTGCGTAAAGGCGGTTTCTTTTCCTGATGGCATTCAGGATGCACACGACAAACTGAGGGCTATGTTTCCGCCCATACCCACTCGCAGGTATTTTGGTATTTCCTATCCGCAACAAGGAGGCATTGTATACAGAGCTGCTACCGGGTATTGCTTGGAGTGGTATCTGTCGGATAAAGATGTGCGGTGTATGGTGAGGCTGGGGGATTAAAGAAGTTCACTGTTTTCGGTTCACAGTTATTGGCATTCGATATTGATTGTACTTTGTGCTATTGAATTGCTGGTTTGTTATTTGTTATTGAGTTATTAGTTCCTCGTTAGTACGAGTCCCAATTATTAATTCTTAATTTTCCTCTTCTTGCCTACTGCCTACTTTCTTATTTGCCTACTTAGTTTGCACTCGGCCTCAATTATTCATTATTAATTACACATTATTCATTAAAATTTCCGCCTTTGCGGTTAACTTGCTTGAACTATTTACCTGATAACCGTGGCTACTACCAAACAACAAAAACTAGATGCTTTTTCCCGTTTACTCGACATCATGGATGAACTCCGTGAACAATGTCCGTGGGATAAAAAACAAACCAACGAAAGCCTTCGTCACCTCACCATCGAAGAAACCTACGAACTGAGTGATGCCATTCTCAAAAACGACTCTACCGAAATCAAAAAAGAACTGGGTGATGTATTGCTGCATATTGTGTTTTATGCCCGCATCGGCAGCGAAACCGGAGCATTTGATATAGCTGATGTATGCAACAGCTTGTGTGATAAACTCATTTCGCGCCATCCGCATATCTATGGAAACGTAAAAGCCGAAACAGCCGAACAGGTCAAAGAAAACTGGGAACAAATCAAACTCAAAGAAGGAAACAAATCGGTATTGAGTGGCGTAGCCAAAGGAACTCCCAGCATTGTAAAAGCTTTGCGTATGCAGGAAAAAGCTGCTCAGGTTGGATTTGACTGGCCCACGGCAAAAGAAGTATGGGCCAAAGTTGATGAAGAACTGGCCGAACTCAAAGAAGAATTTGCAGACAACCATACCTCCGAAAACACCGAAAAAGAACTGGGCGATTTTCTCTTCTCCCTCATCAACCTTGCACGCAGATACGACATCAACCCGGATGATGCCTTAGAAAAAACCAATCAGAAATTTATCAAACGGTTTCAATACATCGAAGAAAAGGCCAAAGAACAAAACCGTAAACTTACCGATATGACTCTTGAAGAAATGGATGTTTACTGGAACGAAGCCAAGTTGATATGAAGATGTGCAGATTAGTAAATGTGCAAATGAAAACTTATAACAGCTATCTTCTAACATCAAACTTCCATCCTCCAACTTCTAAAATCCATCCTCTAATATCCTCAATATGAAAATAGAATTTTTCGGAGCCGCACAATATGTTACAGGCAGCAAGCATATACTTACAACCAATTCAGGAACCAGAATTTTGCTGGATTGCGGGTTGATACAAGGTCGTAACCCTAGCAAGGAAGACCGAAACCGGCATTTTGGCTTCTCTCCTTATGATATTGATTATGTTGTTTTGTCGCATGCGCATATCGACCACTCCGGTTTACTGCCACGATTGGTAAGAGAAGGTTTCAGAGGAATCATCTTTGCACATCCTGCAACCATTTCATTGTGTGAAATTATGTTGATGGACTCTGCACATATTCAAATGGAGGATCTCAGACGAACCAACGAGCGCAGAAAAAAAAGAGGCGAAGATCTTTTAGAACTCTTGTACGATGCCGAAGATGTTCAAAAGGTGCTGGATTTAATGCAGCCCGTTGGATATGATGAGATCGTAAAAGTTGACAAAGACTGGTCGTTTCATTTTACAGATGCGGGGCATTTGCTGGGAAGTTGTGCAGTGCACATCGACTTCCACGAAAAAGAGAATAAACACAAGCTTACGTTTACAGGTGATATTGGCAAATATGGAGACCCTATTTTACGCGATCCTCAACCCTTCCGCCAGTGTGATATTTTGATTAGCGAAAGTACTTATGGCGATCGGTTGCATCCTAAAATTGCTGATAGCGAAGCAGAGTTGCTTGAAATCGTGACTGACACCTGTGTTCGAAACTTGGGCAAGCTTATTATTCCGGCTTTTAGTGTAGACCGTACACAAGAGTTGATTTACGCGTTGGATAAAATGGCGAACGCAGGAAAACTTCCCAATATCAAAGTGTATGTAGACAGCCCGCTTTCGGTAAAAGCCACTGAAGTGATTCGCAAACATGAAGAATGTTACAATGAAGAATTTGTCAGGTATATTCATGCCGATCCTGATCCGTTTGGATTTAAAAACCTGCATTATATTACCGAGGTAGAGCAATCAAAAGCGTTGAACAGCCTTAAAGAACCGTGTATCATTATCTCAGCATCGGGCATGGCAGAGGCAGGGCGTGTGAAACATCATATCTTCAACAATATTGAAAAATCAAATAATACAATTCTGCTGGTGGGATATTGTACTCCTGAAAGTTTGGGTGGACGACTCAAATCCGGAGAAAAAATGGTTTATATTTTTGGAGAAGAAAAACCTGTAAAGGCTCGTGTATGCTCACTCGAATACTACTCATCGCATGCCGACTACGAAGAGATTTTTACTTATTTCAAATGTCAGAACAAGCAAAAAATTAAACACCTGTTTTTGGTGCATGGAGAAAAAGAAGTGCAGGATGTTTTTAAATCAAAGCTGGAAGCCAAGGGATATCACAATGTTCAAATTCCTTCCTTTGGACAAGCGTTTGAGATATAAAATTAGAGAAGTAAGATGTAAGAGTTAAGACGTTAGAACGTTCCTCCAAGAACAAGGAACAAGTTCTCGATATGCTTCAGGCAAGGCCAATGCCCGCTACTCGAACTGACAGGATAGTCACTTCGAACATTGGGAGGGATGTGCGGGAGCGTTTGTATCGAGAAGTGAGAATGTTAATTGTGTTAATATGTTAATGAGGATG
>CAYMRD010000004.1:95924-143050 GCA_964392775.1 uncultured Bifidobacteriaceae bacterium | reverse complement strand
TCAGACTCCGCTGACAACTGACTATCAACCATCAACTCATAACAAGTTCTCGATATGCGCCCAGCAAACCCAACGCCAGCTACTCGAACTGACTAAGTCACTTGAACCTTGGGTGGGCCTAGTGTGAAAGCGTTTGTATCGAGAAGTGAGAATGTTAATTGTGTTAATATGTTAATGAGGATGAAGGAAGTCAGACTCCGCTGACAACTGACTATCAACCATCAACTCATAACAAGTTCTCGATACGCGCCCAGCAAACCCAACGCCAGCTACTCGAACTGACAGTCGACCATGAACAACAAACAGTAAACAACAAACTGAAAACTAACAAACATGAAAGAATCCAAACGCACCATTCTGTTTCTGGTATTAGGTTCCTTTTTTATTGCCAATGCAATCATTGCCGAATTTGTAGGGGTTAAAATTTTTTCGGTAGAAGATACGCTCGGCATTCCTCCTTTTGCAATCCAACTTTGGGGCGATACCTATTCATTCAATATGACTGCCGGTGTATTGCTGTGGCCCGTTGTATTTGTGATGACGGACATCATCAATGAATATTTTGGAAAACATGGTGTTCGCCTGTTTTCATACATTGCCGCAGCCCTCATTGCATATTCATTTTTAATGGTGTTTACCACCATCAAAGTAGCGCCTGCAGGTTTTTGGCTGGTGAAAGAAACCGCACAGGGACCGGTGAATATGCAACTGGCTTTTAGCAGTATTTTTGGTCAGGGCCTATGGATTATTGCGGGTTCACTGGTTGCCTTTTTAATAGGTCAGTTGGTTGATGTATTTGTGTTCCACGCCATCAAGCTCAAAACAGGAAACAAGATGTTATGGCTTCGCTCCACAGGCTCCACATTGGTATCGCAGTTTATCGACAGTTTTGTGGTGCTGTTCATCGCCTTTTATATTGGAGGCAACTGGCCGCTTAAATTGGTGCTGGCTGTGGGTGTTGTGAACTATATCTACAAGTTTGTAATTGCCATTGTGCTTACGCCTGCATTATATGTAGTGCATGCCATCATCGACAATTATTTAGGAAAAGAGCTTGCCGAACAAATGATGGCCGAAGCCGCTGCCGAAGATTAAATTCGAGAGGTATCTGATGTAAATATGCTCTCACAGATTTCACAGAAAACCACAGAAAGAACCCTGCTCTCAAAAAATCTGTGCACATCTGTGGCATCTGTGAGAAACCTACCAAACCGTCCTCTAACCTAAAATCGTTACCGTACCAATTTGATTGCTGCTTCTGAACCCTGCGATTCAATACGCACGATATACATTCCTGAAACATATTGTTGAGGATTGAATGTTGTAACACCTGCATTTGCTTTTCGACTTTCAACCAAACGTCCCTGCATATCGTACACATTAATTGTTGCCTGAAATGGTAACTCCAATGAGGCTTCACCTATTCCCATTGCAAACTCAGCAGTATTGGCCATCGTAAGGGTTTTCATCAAACGTTGAACTTCTGGTATGGCTGTTGGAAAATCCCCTAATCCGCGTGCGTTAAAAATGGGACCGATTTTCCATCCATAAGCTTTGTTCATCAACACGCTATCTGCTTGCATAAACAATTCGGCTGCCTGTGGCATCGTTGTTTGATCGGTATAAGAAGCCAGCGAAGCAAATAATAAAACCAGCGTACTATCGTGACCGATCGCTTCGGCAATATCCAAAATGGTACTTGTCCATATTTCACAATCACTGTATGGACTTCCTGAATACTGTGCGTATGTTTTGGTTGAAGCCCCGTTGCGCCCGGGCCAGAAAGGTGAAGTACCAGATGCAACCGGATTGGGGGCATCCCAGTTGTACAGTTTGCGCCAGTTAAAGCCCGCATATCGATGGGAATAGATGGCCGCTTGTACATCACAGATGCCTTCTTCCATCGCTCTGCGTTCGTTCGACATGCTCACCGATGGTGTGATAAAAAAGGATAAGACATGCGTAAATTCATGCACAATAACATCTGCATCCTCAGCATCCGGAACGCCACCGGTACCAAAACGAAGGGTGGTATCCGTTGGCATAAATGATGAATTATCCTGAGTGCCGGCATGTGCATCACATCGAATCGGCATATCCACCTGATTGATTCCAATAGCATGCAATTGCTGTTGCAGGTTGGTAATATGATATATCACCATCACATCTTTAAAACCATCCTCTCCTCTCAGGTAGTCGAATGAAGGGGTAGATGAAACAGGAGGTGAAATATTAGGCGTTTGTATATCCACCAGTTTAACATACTTATTCTTAAGTAAAAACACGTTACTGTCATACGTTGCCGGAAATACAACTGACATTCGCTGATCATTAATCAATGCATAGTCACTGTCGTTAAAATGCTTGTACGTTCCATCCTGTCCGGAAATAACGCCAATAGGAGTTAACGGGTCGGGAAGAAAAACTTTCCCGCTTACCGTACTATCATCAGCCATTAGATAGAGCTTTGCATCCCGTTCTCTAATCACCGAACCATTTCCATCTTTCACTATATAGTTTTCGCCTTCATGGTAAGCATATACAAGTTGTGGTTGCTGGTTAACCAATAGCCAATGAGCATTAGCAGTAGATGAAGGAGCGAATTCAGTAGCAGATATAGTTTGCAACGTATTAAATACCGACAATATTTTCCCTTCGGGATTGATATTTACTTTGAGAGTTGCCCCCAATACAGGAATACCTTTATAGGTTTGTTGATAGAGAATATGCCTACCCAATCGGCTGTATTTGGTATATACATGCATCAAACCCATATCAGGCTGTGCAAGCAAGGGTTCTGATTGTTGAAAATGAGCAAGAATAGATTGATTAATGTCTTTGGTGACATCAATCTCAAAGGTTGTAAAATTGGCCGATGGAATCGTTTGCTCAGCCGCTTTAAGCGCATCAACAGGTGTTTGTTGAATAACCTGACGATTGGTGGATTGCTGAGCAAACGCAATAAATGGAAACATCATCAAGAAAAAAGAAATACGCTTACTCAAAAAAATCATCATACTGTTAAGATTACTGTTCACCCAAAAAGGTTGTTTCAAACAAACGCTTATCCCTGATAGCTGACAGCACTTGACTGGCAATGGATTTACGGACCTCAAATATAATCGTTATCCGGTCTCCGTACTGGTGGTCAGCAATTTTTAACCCATATTGTTTCACCAGCTTAAAGGCTTCGTTTTCGGCCGATACATCCATCACGAGTTGATGCTTTTCTGTAACCACCCGTTCACTGATAACAGCGTTGTTTAATGCATCCGTTGCAGCCTCTCCATAAGCATGAATCAATCCGGGAACTCCCAATAATTTCCCTCCAAAATAACGCACCACAACCACCAACGTATTGGTGAGTTGATTGGATAAGATACTTCTCAGAATAGGCTTTCCTGCCGAGTTTGAAGGCTCCCTGTCGTCATTTGATTTCTGAATACTTTGATCGGGTAACAACACATACGCATAACAATGATGCACCGCAGCAAAATGTTCTTTTTTGAGTTGCTGAATATATTGCTTCACCTCTTCTTCATTCTTCACCGGAAAAGCATAACCCAAAAACTTACTGCCCCGGTCTTTATAAAGTCCTTCTCCGGGTTTTGAAACAACCTGATATGTATCTGTAAACAACATTATACGATAAAAAATAAAACAGGAAGTACGAACAAAGAAATGCTGTGCAACAAATACATCATACGTTTTTGTATATAAAAAGAGTGGATTGAGACAGCCTCGTTTGGCTCTGCAGCTTGCCTTCTATTGCAGGGGCATTTATGCCACAGTTGAGTTTTTTATCTGCAACAAATACCTGAATCTCGTCCCAAATACCCGAATCGGTAATGTGTGTTAAGGTATTGGCGCCTCCTTCAACGATGAGTGACTGAATATTTCTGCTGTGCAATTCCCTGAGCATTTGAGGCCATAACAATTGTGTTGCATCCAGTTGAACATACGTTACAGAATCGGAAGATTTTGCAGTAGTTGTAAAAACCAAAGTGGGTTGGGTTCCGTCAAACAGCTTCAAATCAGAGGGCAGTTCCCCTTCTTTATCAATCACAACCCTCAACGGATTTTTACCCGGAAATGCTCTGGTGTTTAAAGCCGGATTATCCAATAATGCTGTGCGTGTACCCACCAATACTGCATCTTCTTCACCCCTCCATTTATGCACCAATACTTGTTCCTGCTTTCCGGTGATGAGTCGTTTAACAGCAAACTCCTCTTCGCTCAGTCCTTCCCTTTCGGGCGCTATCAGCCCATCAGCGGTTTGAGCCCATTTAAGGATTATATATGGTCGCTGTTGCTGGTGAAAAGTGATAAATCGTTTATTGAGCTCTTTGCAGGCTGCTTCCTGCACACCCACAACCACTTCTATCCCTGCATCGCGCAAGCGTTGAATACCACTGCCTGATACTTCCTTAAAAGGATCGACCATGCCCACAACCACCTTTTTTACGTTGCTGCGAATGAGCAAATCGGCACAAGGAGGTGTTTTTCCAAAATGACTGCAAGGCTCCAAACTCACATATACCGTGGATTGAGGAAGCAGCGATTTGTCGGCAATGCTGTTGATGGCATTTACCTCCGCATGCGGACCACCATATTGCCGGTGCCAGCCCTCTCCTATAATCACACCATTGTACACCACCACACAACCCACCATGGGGTTGGGTGATACCGAACCGGCCCCAAGTCGGGCCAACTCTATACAACGTTGCAGATACCCTTCATCTACTGTCATACCGCGAAAGTAAAGGATAACGCTAACATTTGACAATATTGGATTGTTATCTTGCACCACCCATGTATATACAAGTTTAAGTGCTATTTTCGCAGCCTATTTTATGAAAACACTCATATCCTATTTAAAACGATATAAAAAACTGGTGATACTGTCAATGTTATTGGCTTCCATCAACCAGATTTTTTCTTTACTCGACCCGTTTATTTATGGAAAGATTATCGACCGCTTTGCTTCCCATTCAAGCGATTATACCAAAGATGAGTTCATCAGAGGTGTAGCCATGCTGATTGGCGCAGGCATTGGTGTAGCCATGGTAAGCCGCATTGCCAAAGCCTTTCAGGATTATTTCCTCAACCTCATCATTCAAAAACTGGGTGCCGATATTTATACCGATGGCTTGAAGCATACCCTCAAAATGCCCTTCAGTGAGTTTGAAGACCAGCGAAGCGGTGAGACCTTGAATGTATTGCAAAAAGTAAGAACCGATACCGAGAAGTTTATCTCCAACTTTATCAATATCCTTTTCACCTCGGTGATTGGAATTGGGTTTGTGATTGCCTATACTATCAATGTTCACGGCTCATTGATTGCCGTATACCTAGTGGCTTCGGTATTATTGGGTGTGATAACAAACTACTTATCGAGACGAATTAAAAAAGTACAAACCAATATTGTACGCGAAACCAAATTGCTGGCCGGTAGCACCACCGAAAGCTTGCGCAATATTGAGCTCGTAAAAAGTTTGGGATTGACCAACCAAGAAACCAAACGCTTGAATGTAGCAACCATCAAAATATTGCAACTCGAACTCAAAAAGGTACGTGATATCCGAAGCATTGCATTTGTACAAGGAACCTTTGTGAACCTATTGCGTCAAACCATTTTGTTCATCTTGATGTATCTGGTATTTGAAGGCAACTTAACCGTAGGACAAATCATCACCTTGCAGTTTTATTCCTTCTTTATTTTTAACCCGTTGCAGGAAATGGGCAATGTGATTTTGAGCTACCGCGAAGCCGAAGCTTCATTGCATAACTTCGAAATCATTATCAACACACCGATTGAAGTTAAACCCGCCAATCCTAAAACCATTCACGACATCAGAGCGTTGCAATTTCACGATGTTACCTTTAAACACAAATCAGCTTCGTATAATGCGTTGAGCAATATTTCATTCTCGGTAAACAAAGGCGAAACCGTTGCTTTTGTAGGGCCGAGCGGTGCAGGGAAAAGCACCTTGGTAAAATTGCTGGTGGGATTGTACGCCCCAAAACAAGGAAGCATCACATACAATGGCATCAACTCAATGGATATTGACAAAGACGAGCTCCAGCAACAACTGGGCTTTGTAACCCAGGATACGCAGTTGTTTTCGGGAACCATTAAAGAAAATTTATTATTTGTGAAACCAGATGCAACAGATACGCAACTGAATATTGCATTGGAAAGTGCAGCCTGTACCAACCTGCTTGCCCGCAGTGAAAATGGAATTGAAACCGTAATTGGAGAAGGCGGCATGAAATTGAGTGGTGGTGAAAAACAACGTTTGTCTATTGCCCGTGCGTTGTTACGAAACCCTCGCTTGATGGTATTTGACGAAGCCACCTCAGCCCTTGATTCATTGACCGAAGAAGAGATTACCAATACCATTCGCAATATCACCGCGCACAAAGAACATATCACTGTATTGATTGCCCACCGCCTGAGTACCATTATGCATGCCGACCGTATTTTTGTATTGGAAAAAGGCGTAATCATTGAGACCGGAAAACACGAAGAACTGCTTTCCGAAAAAGGATTGTATTATGCCATGTGGAGACAGCAGATTGGGGAACGCAAGGACGTTGTCGCGAGTAATTAATCTGTGATTTGTGATGTATGAACTGTGATTTATGCCCCGTCAACAGTGAAAAGTCAATGATGAATGTTGAATATCAAATGCTGAATTTTAGAACTCAACCTCAAATAACAAACAAAACATTGGTGCGACTACATCTCGCGACTTTGAACTGAAAACCATAAACAACAAACTGCTAACCGTAAACTTATGTTTGGAAAACTTGCCGAAGCTCAGCAAAAAGCTGAAGAAATTAAAAAACGCTTAGAAGCGATTACTGTTGAAGGAACAGCCAATGGAGTAACCGTTCTTGTTACCGGAAACAAAAATATCAAACACGTAAACATCGACCCTTCCCTGCTCACACCTGAGCGCAAAGAAGAATTGGAAGACCTGATGGTGATTGCCATTGAACGTGCCATGTTACAAGCCGAAAACATTTCGGCCAGCGAAATGAAAAGTTTGATGGGCAGCATGTTGCCAGACGACTACTGCGTTCACGCGGACGTGTCGTCCGTGTGTGATTGCTCTTCAATAATAAAATTTGGGGTTGTTGGACAAGTCACGGACGGCACGTCCGCGACAACAGGGTATCAGCCAGCGAAATGAAAAGTTTGATGGGCAGCATGTTGCCAGACGACTACTGCGTTCACGCGGACGTGTCGTCCGTGTGTGATTGCTCTTCAATAATAAATTTGGGGTTGTTGGACAAGTCACGGACGGAACGTCCGCGACAACGGGGGGAAATGAAAAGTTTAATGGGCAGCATGTTGCCCGGTGGATTGGGAAGTTTGTTTGGGAAGTAAAAGTCAACAAACCACTACTGTGTTCACGCGGACGTGTCGTCCGTGTGTGATTGCTCTTCAATAATAAAATTTGGGGTTGTTGGACAAGTCACGGACGGCACGTCCGCGACAACAGGGTATCAGCCAGCGAAATGAAAAGTTTGATGGGCAGCATGTTGCCAGACGACTACTGCGTTCACGCGGACGTGTCGTCCGTGTGTGATTGCTCTTCAATAATAAAATTTGGGTTGTTGGACAAGTCACGGACGGCACGTCCGCGACAACGGGGGAACGTACTTCCATTATCCAATTTCTATTTCCTCCGCTCCCCTAACCCTAAAGGATGCCCACTCGCACAATATCCATCTTAAGCAGTAAACCTCCAACATCCAATCTCCAACTTCTAACCTCAATAAATCAATGATAAATTTCGAATGTTGAATATTGAACTTAAAATCCTCCTATTTAATTCCCATCTCCGCCAACACATTATCCGCCTTCGCAACTTTCTCAAGCACCCACAATACATACCTGATATCAACCCCCACGCTGCGACTATAGGTTTCGTTCCATGCATAATCATTAATGGTGGCTGTATAGGCACGGTCAAAATTCACCCCAATCAATTCGCCTTTATTATTCATCACCGGACTGCCAGAGTTTCCACCCGTGGTATCCAAATTGTATAAAATATCAACCGGCAAATCGTTCAAATCGGGATGCATATAGTTGCCGTAATCTTTTGCTTTTGCCAAATCTTTGATTACCTGCAACAACTCATATTCCTTGCTTTCTTTTTCAACCACACCTGTTAAGGTGGTAAATGGTTTTTGGTATTCGGCATCGTTCGGACTGTATCCTTTTACAAATCCATACGTAAACCTTAACGTTCCGTTGGCATCCGGAATAAACTGTTTTTGTTTCCAGATTGATTTGGCATCCACATATTTTGCCATCAGCAGGTTGAGTTCACTTTCTCTTCTGCGGTCTTTTTCATCTTCGGGATTCATCTCTTCATTCAGCAACGAAGCAAACTGGGTCATCGGATCACTTACTGCAAATAGCTGCGCCAAATCTTTTTCAAACAAATGTTTTACATCATCAGGGTTATTGTACAATGATGTTGAATACAATGTCTTTACAAATTCTTTAACCGACTCCCTTGATTTTACCAACTTATCAACAGCAGTTATACGGTTGTTTGAATCGAGCGCCAAAGCTTGTACCAGCATGTGTTCCAGCGCAGCCTCTTCGAAAGAGCGATCATAACCATACGTGTATTTACCCAGCATTTGCTCCAAGCGTGGTTTTTGTTTGGTCATAAACTCACTGCGCTCTGCATCCGTTTTAAGTGCGCGGTAAGTATCTCCATAATTATCAATGGCTGCTGCAAACTGCAACGATGGCGATACATTGTATACAAAGTCGTACCAGAGGTTGCGCGGAGCTTTTGCGATAATCTCATCATACAGGGTATTGATGCGCGGAATCACATCACTGTACTTATTTCGTAATGTTGGGTCGGCTGCAATAAACTTTTGCAACTCCAGTTCATCAGCAAATTTTTGCTGTGTGAGTCCTGCACGTTTAAAGCCCTGCAATTTGCCTTTAAAATTCTTAGTTGTATTGGCCAGGCTTTTAATTTTTCCGGCATACTTAATTTCCATGGCCGTATTGCCTTCACTCATTTCTTCTATCTTGTTGATTTGCCAATCATACAAATCGCTGATGTATTGCAGGTAATATTCTTCGTGGTACTGGAAGAACTTAGCAGGCTGGTGGCGGAAAGTACGTCCCGGATAACCCAGTACAAATACAAAATCATTTTCCTTTACACCTTTCGGATTTACCTTTAAGAATTTAGCGGGTTTGTATGGCACATTTTTTTCGTTGTATTCTGCTGCACTTCCATCAGGAGCAACATAGGCACGCAAAAAGGCAAAGTCGCCCGAATGGCGAGGCCATACCCAGTTGTCCAGCTCTCCTCCATATTCACCGATGCTGCGTGCCGGAACATATACCAAACGTACATCTTTCAATAATTTATAGCGGAACAATACATAAGTGCGACCGGTGAACATCTCCGAAATTTCACATTGCAAATCAGGATGTGCTTTGTTTTCAGCAGCAGTAATTGATTTGATATTGGCTGCAATCACTTGCAGACGCATATTCGGATCACCTATCGAATCGGTTCCCGCCAATACCTTAGCTGATACATCTTCATAGCTTGCTGTAATCTTACACACCAAGCCTTTGGCCAGACGTTCTTCACCTTGGGTTTTGGCCAAAAATCCCTCCTTCATATAATTATGCTCAGGTGTGCTGATTTGTGTAACAAAACTGAACGCGCAATGGTGATTCGTAACAATCAATCCATCATTCGATACAAACGAGCCCGTGCATCCGCCCACACGAACAATCGCATCAATCAAACTCACACCTTTGGGGTTGTACAGTTCCTGCGGACTGATTTTCAACCCAATCTTTTTCAAATTGAGAGCCTGCATATCCGATAGCGGAAACATGCCCTCCTCCATTTTTTTATTGGTGTGGGATGATACAATAATGAATACGGCCAGAACCACCGTGAGCGAAAGGAATTTTTTCATGTGATAGGATTTAGAGGTGCGAAAATAGCCAATGAAGCAGAGACGGCAAATCTTCTTTTAAAATCATTAGTGTCCAGAGAAAATTCCACTTCAACAACAGCAGTTCTTCCGTCCTTTTAAGCATTATTCTAAATGTAAGCCCTTTCATCTTAATACAGTTGCAAATTCACGCCTCCTAAACCAATCTTAAACAACTCCTTAACCGTTCTAAACAATCTAAAAACAACTTCTTAAACTATCTTACACAACTCCTCAAACAGCCCAAAACCACTCCTAAACACCTCTTAAACAACACTAACCGAAAAACAGAAAACAACAAACAGTACCGCTTATCATATAGTTTTACGGTTAAGCCGATTTTTAATACATTCGCTGCTCAATTTTTTAACCAAAACTTATTAAAACTTTCTATGAAGAATGTCTTTAGAATGATGGTTGCTGTATTCTTAATCAGCAGCTTGCAAGTAAAAGCAGATGAAGGAATGTGGATGCCGTGGTTGCTGAACAGCCAAACCGTTGGAGCCATGAACAAAAAAGGTCTGAAACTGACTCCTGAACAATTATACGACCTCAACAAATCGAGCTTAAAAGATGCGATTGTATGGTTTGGCGGAGGATGTACCGGAGAAATCGTTTCGGCTGCCGGATTGGTGTTGACCAACCACCACTGCGGTTACGATTATATCTCAAACCTGAGTACTCCAACCGACAATATTCTGGACAATGGATTTTGGGCAAAGAGTTATGCCGAAGAACGTCCGGTGCCGGGTTTAACGGTTACCTTTGTGGTTCGAGTAGACGATATCACAACCGAAGTTCTGGAGGCCGTAAAAGGTTTATCAGAAAAAGACCGTGCTGCCAAGATACCTGCTTTATATAAAACCATTACCGAACGTGTAACCCAAGGCACACACTACGAAGCACAATGCCGCGAGATGTATAAAGGAAACGCTTACTACGTTTTCCTGTTCGAGCGTTTTACGGATGTGCGTCTGGTGGGGGCTCCTCCGCAAAACATTGGTAAATTTGGCGGTGAAACCGATAACTGGATGTGGCCCCGCCATACCGGTGATTTCAGCATGTTCCGTGTGTACATGGCTAAAGATGGAAAACCTGCAAAATACTCAGCAGATAATGTTCCGTTAAAAGCCAAGCACCATTTACCAATCAACCTTAAAGGTATTGCAGAAGGTGACTATGCGATGATCATGGGATTCCCGGGACGTACCAACCGCTATGAGTTTAGTCAGGGTGTTCAGATTGCAACCGATATGGTTAACCCTTCTATTGTTGAGTTGCGCGAGGTGCGTTTGAATGCCTGGAAAGAGGAAATGAACAAAGACGTGGATATCCGTTTGAAACTGAGCGGTGATTATGCCAAGGTTTCCAACTACTGGAAGTATTTCAGAGGTGAATCTGAGCAGTTAAAAAACAACAAAGTATTCGAGCAAAAGCAAAAAGAAGAAAAAGCGTTTGGAGCATGGGCTGCCAAACACGATGAATACAAAAACTTATTGAGTGATGTAGATAAAGCATTTGCCGCTTACAAACCATACAGCCTGCAATCAACATATTTGCGTGAAGGTATTTATGCGCCAACCATCATTAAGTATGCCATGTATGCATCCAATCTGGATGAAACGATGGCTAAAGGTGATGCCGCTAAAACCGAAGCCGTAAAAGCTCAGTTATTGGAGGCCGCTGCCGACCTTCCTTATGACGCTGCTATTGTTGAGGCCGACAAACGCTTATTCGACAGCTTACTGGTATTGTATTACAACAATATTCCTCAAGACCAGCAAACTCCGTATTTCAATGATGTTATTTTAAAATACGCTGCCACTCCGCGAGAGGCAATCAAAGCATACACCAACTATGTATTTGATAACAGTATTTTTGCCAATGCCGATATGACCAAAGGGTTCCTGAAAAACCCTCGTACAGCTCTGTTAAAGAATGATATCGCTTACAAACACTTTGAAGCGTTCCGCTCACATTACACTAAAAACTTCAAACCTAAAGTGGATGAATTCAATGAAAAAAATGCCGCTTTGGGACGTTTGTATATCAAAGGTTTGATGGAGATGAATCCAAGCAAGCAGTTTTATCCGGATGCGAACTCTTCATTGCGTCTAACCTACGGATCGGTAAAAAGTTATATGAAGTTTCCAGTAATCACCAACTTGGATGAGGTAATTACAAAAAGTGATAAGTATGCCGGAAACACTGAATTCAGCATCCCTGACCGTTTGCGCGAATTGCATAAAAACAAAGACTACGGTATGTATGCTACGAAAGATGGTAAACTTCCCGTTGCGTTCCTGAGTGATAATGATATCACCGGTGGAAACAGCGGCAGCCCGGTAATTGACGGTGAAGGCCGTATCATCGGACTGGCATTTGACGGTAACTGGGAAGCCATGAGTGGAAATATTCACTTCGATCCTAAAAACAAACGTACCATCAGTGTAGATATTCGTTATGTATTGTTTTTGATTGACAAATACGGTCAAGCCGGCAATCTCATCAACGAAATGACTATTGTAAGATAATCTCTAGTTTATTGCCTCTAGTTTATTTATTGCCCCGGGTTTAAACCCGGGGCAATAAATAAACTAGAATTTAAAATATAACGCATGAAAAAAATCACATTCATCATAGCCACAATCGTTATGGCTATTGCCTGTAACAACGACCCTCGTATAAAAATGCCGCAAACAGGCACATTCGGAACTGCTTTTAGCATTGACAGTACCGTAACCGTTGCTCAGGTAACAGAGGCGTTGCTAACCGGCAATGATATTCCCGTAAAAGTAACAGGAACCATCAGCCAGTATTGCAAAGGCGAAGGCTGCTGGTTAACCCTTAAAAATGATGACGGAGAAGATTTGTTTGTGGAGGTAAAAGACAAAGCTTTTGTATTGCCACACAATATCGAAAACAAAACAGCTATTGCCAATGGCATAGCTGTGAGAGATACAACTGATGGTAAAGTTCAACTCAGCATTGTTGCTGACGGAATTATCATTCAGTAATCCAACAATACCAGAGCAAAAAAAATGTCAGACCTCGATAAACTCAGTCTGACATTTTTTTTGCATTTGGTCCCCTTCGGTGAACTCAGAGTGACATTTCGCTCGCTGTGGTTACGTTAAAACGTTACCTTCACTTCAATTTCTTCGCTGCCACGTTTGATACGGGCCTGAGTGCTATCCCCCTTGTTATACATACTAAGGGCTTTCATATAATCCTGCATATTATTCAGCGGCATATCACCTAATTGAACAATCACATCACCCGCTTTGATACCCGCGTTGAAAGCAGATTTGCCTTCGGTTACAGCATCAGCTTTAATTCCTTTTCCTTCAAATGAGTAATCGGGCATAATGCCCAATGTTACTTTAAAGCTTACACGCTGCTGTTCGGGCTGTTTGGTTTTGGTAAACGGAATGGTTGGCAATTCACCTAATTGTTCTGTCACCTGACGGATGATGTCCAATATGGCAACTTCTCCTTTGTAATTAATCTTATCTGCATCATCACTTGGTTTGTGGTAATCGGTATGCTGGCCACTGAAAAAATGCAGTACCGGAATATTCTTTAAATAAAACGAAGTTTGATCCGAGGGACCGATGCCGGATGAATCATACCCCAATACCAGATCAGTTTTGATATTTGCAAAAACGGCTGTGTAAGCCGGACTTGTTCCCACTCCAAATACTGTTATTTTACGGGTACTGTCGTTCAAACGACCTACCATATCCATATTGAGCATGCAGGTTATTTTTTCGAGCGGATAGGTCGGGTTATTGGTAAAGTATTTTGAGCCAATCAACCCATCTTCTTCGGCCGAATAACACATAAACAGAATATTGTATTTTTCGGTTACGCCATTATTCGCGAAATATTTGGCCAATGCCAGCACACCTGCCGTACCGCTTGCATTGTCATCAGCTCCGTTGTGGATGCCTTTTTTGTCTTTATCGCGTGACGAACCATGTTCGTGTTCACCCAAATGATCGTAATGCGCTCCAATCACAATGGTATAGGCCGAACCGTTATCCAGCAAGCCAATCACATTGGTTCCGCTTTTTTGCTTGCCCTCACCAATCGTATCGTGTACCGATGTTTTGGTTTTGTAGGTAAAAGATTGCAGGTATCCTTTGTTACCACTTGGCTTCAATCCGTTTGCCTTAAACTCCTTTTGAATGTAGGTATATGCCAACTTCTCACCTTTAGTACCGGGTTCACGTCCTGCCAGCTTATCTGAAGCAAGGTATTCAATATGTGTCTGAATTTCGGCTGCACTGAATGTTTGTGCGAAGCATAATGTAGTGGCGAAGAATAGTATTGCTGTAAAGTAAATTCTCATCTTAATTATTGTATTTGTAATGTTTGGTTAAATCAGTTGTTGGTTTTATGGTTTGAAGGCTCTATGGTTTTATGTTATGACGCATTGATTACACCAAGCCACAAAACCATAAAGCCATTTACCATATTAATCCACCCAATCAGCTATGAACAAATTGGTATCACGGGTTCCATGATTGTTTCGGTTGGATGAAAAAACAATCTTTTTGCCATCCGGTGAAAACATCGGAAACGCGTTGAATATGCTTTCATTGGTGATACGTTCAAGTCCTGTTCCATCTTCATTGATTATGTAAAGCTGGAAATCATATCCTTTCTCCGAATGATGATTGCTTGAGAAAACAATCTTTTTGCCTTTAGGGTGGTAAAAAGGAGCCCAGTTGGCTTTTCCCAGTTTGGTTACCTGAGTAAGATTGCTCCCATCAATATTGCATGTATAGATTTCCATATTGGTTGGAGCCACTAATCCCTGAGCCAGCAGATCTTTGTACTCCTTAATTTCTTCAGGCGTTTGCGGGCGCGATGCTCTGAACACCAGCTTTTTTCCATCCGGTGAAAAAAATGCGCCTCCATCATAACCAAGTCCAAACGTAATTTGTTTTTGATTGCTGCCATCAATATCCATAGTCCACAATTCCAGATCACCGCTGCGCATAGAGGTAAACACTACTTTTTTCCCATCAGGAGAAACCGTTGCTTCTGCATCGTATCCGGGAGCATCGGTAAGTTGTTTGGTGATGGTTCCATTGAGGTCAGAAATAAAAATATCGAAGTCGGCATAAATGGCCCACAAATACTTGCCGGTATGAGGAGGATCAGGCGGACACTCTTTATTGCCTAAATGAGTAGAGGCGTACAAAATATGTTTATTATCCTTAAGGTAATAGCTACAAGTGGTTCGTCCCATTCCGGTGCTTATTTGCTGCGGACGGTACGTGCTGTCTTTTGCAGCCTTCGAAATATCCATATCAAAGATCTGATCGCATTTTAAGCCCCATGCTTTGTTATTGCTTTGAAACGTAAGCTTTTGGTTATCATAGCTCCAGTAAGCTTCGGCATTATCGCCACCAAACGTAAGCTGGGTAAGGTTTTTAAAATGGGACTCCGTTGACTGTGAGTTCGCGGTTAATGCGCCCAGAAACAAAATACTGCAGATCGTTTTTTTCATTTTAGCTATCAATAAGGTTGTTTAAAACAGCCGCAATTTTGTTCAATTATACAACACGAACCAATCTCAATTGTAATTTTTGTGTTTTGTTTTTAGCAATTGGATAAATGAAAAAAAATCCTTAGACCTGTGCCAAAGTCCCTGTTCACAAACACCATCAGGTATTCAAAATTTGTTGCGCTTCATAAAGCAGGGACGCATTGATCAGCAAATCAGACAATACCAGCAATTCACTGTACGACAATACAATATTCACATTGCTGCTGTCGGTATTGTACATCAGTGATTTTTCCCGGCAGCACATCCGGCCCTGATACTGCACCACATCGGCATTAACAAGGGAAACAAAGCTTACAAACTGTTCGGGTGTCAGTGCAAATACAATCGTTCCATAGGCTATATTGATATGATTGCATTGTTTGCACCAGGAAACATAACCATGTTTAGTATGGTGCAGAGTAATGGGTTTGCACATTGTTAATCTGTAATGAAAACTTGGTTCTTTATAACTATGAATGAATTACAACCTGCAAAATACTAAACTACAGTCGTTTGTACACAAACTCCGGAACCCCCTTGGCCCCTGTATTATCATAAAAACTAATAAACTTAAGCTTATATAAAAACCCGTCTTTCTCTCTTATGATGTATATTTTTTTTCCATCCACAACATATTTACCGGCACCATTCAGGTCATAAAACTTCCAGTCGTAGCCAATTTCGTCCATCTTTGATGTTAACAAAATCTGACTGGCTTTTGCGTAATCTATTGTCTCAAAAGCAATATTATCCAACTCTGCTATCTGAATATTTTTAGTGTTGATTAGCGCTCCTGTTACATAATAAGGTGTAATTGGTTGCATATCATAATAAACATGCCTGTACTTGGTAAACACAATATCCCAGATGAAGCCGGTTGGTTCATACGCAACTGTCAGATTGCTTTCCAGATTCAAATATGTATAGTTACTTGTAGTTGTTTTTGGAATGGTTATAAAACGCTCGTTTGAACCATCCAGGTTTGCGTACCTGACTTTAAAATCAGCAGCCGATACGGAAAGTATTTTTATTTTCCTGTATCTTGACGTTGCTCGTACACCTAAGTCAAGAAGATACACCTTATTGTTTGAAACAAGGGTTGTATTGTCTAACCAGCCTGTAAATGCCGTAGAATCCGCATCTCCATTAGGGTTGTCCCACTGCCAAACCGTATTTTTATCTGTGGTATATATTTTCGAAAAAACAGTATCGTTTGTTGCATAAAGCTGTACCTCATTTCCACCATTCAGCACAATATGATTTTCGGTGGATCCGGATGCAAAACCTAAATGCCAGCAATACACATCGCGTGTTTGGGAGTTCCCTGTTTTTAGGTTAAAAAATACGGCATTATCGTAATCAACACCCATATTCACACTAGCCACGGATTCATCTCCGGCAGGCGGAAGCTCCCATAACTTTTCTTCTTTTTCGCATGCGCAAAAAATTAAGCTTACAGAAAACAAAAGCAATATGTGTTTATTGTTTGGCAATGTTGATTCGAATTGAGGTGAAATAATACCGGCCCATTGCTGTTGGTAAATTCCCGCTACCCGATGAGTGAGCAGAAGCCCCTGTGTTATATGCAATGGACGTTACGTTAGTCAGATTTTTAGCACCAACGGTAAGTGAAAAAATGCCCTTAAAAAATTTCTGGGTAATACTGGCATCCAACATTGTAAAAGCACCCATAAATGTTTGATACAAGTTGTTGTTGGCATCTAATGCAAAACCGGGCATAACGCCATTGTATTTGCAAAAAATATTAAAATCTGTTTTTGTTTTAGGGATACTGTAAGTGGCATTCGCTTTAAACTCATTGGCATAGGCATAGTTGGGATAATATACCGAATCGTTTAATTGGCCATAACTTCCGGTTAAGCTATATCCCAGTGAGCCTGAAATGTTTTTATACTTGATTGTTGACGACAGATTCATGCCATGCGTTCTGAACTCCGCTATATTTACATTTTTGTATTCATTTATTGCAGGATCCTTTAATACCAAACGGATCATATCGCTGATATGATTATAAAAACCGGATACTTCTGTTTTTACATACACTTTCTGCATAGTCTTAGTATGAGTTGCCGACAACAAAAAATTATGCGAGGTTTCGGCTTTCAAATCCGGATTCCCTTGTATATTATGATTCCTATCCACAAAGTTTAAGTGCAGCTCCTTTAACGAAGGCGCTCTGAAACCTTGTGCATACGAACCTCGCATAGCAAGGTTTTGGGTAACATCATACTTCACGTTAAAACTTGGAATAACAGGAGCTCCGTAACTTGTATTGTAAATAAATCGTACCCCCTGATTTAAGGTCAGCTTACTTATAGGCTTTATCTCAGCAATATAAAACACCGCGTAATCGCCAATGCTCTGCTCAGAATCTTTAATTCGTTCACCTGTTACCGACTCGCGATTGATATCGTAACCCATCTGCGAGTTAAAAATAGTTGTATTGTGTGTTGTATAAGTAGCACGCATCAGCAGCAAATCAAACGTAGTTGTATCGTGATCTTCGCTGTTAGGTGTTGGCTGCTGCGATCCTGTTACCAGATTTTTGATGTATGAATCGCTTGACCGCACAAAGGTTGAATATGAATTGATGAGGTTTAACGATGCTTTGTTGTTAAAATAAAAATCGGAGTACAATGAGTAATTCATCCGATTGGTGACAACATAGTTATCGAAGGCAGTAACTGAGTATGGCGTAATATCAGGGTTTCCCTTAGCTATAATTGTTTCGTTAAAGGCTTGTGTTGTGAAACGATGTGATTGTTTCTTGTGTTTGAATGAAAGTTGAATGTCACCAAAAATTTGCTCCCGGGGTTTCCATTGTTGTGCCCTTATACTATCTCCGGTAACTGTTGAAAAACCATCAAAATAGTTTCGCCCCCCCGAAGCGGTAACCCCCAAACCTTTGTATTTGAACCCTGCATTAGCATCAAAATTGTACGTTCCAACCGTTTCAAAATATGAGTTTACCGAAACAGTGTATTGCTTTGAAGTGGGCTTTTTACTGATTAAGTTAATAACGCCTCCAAGTGCATCCGTACCGTAAATCACGCTCATAGGCCCCTGAATAATTTCGATACGTTCAATATTGCTGAGATTAATCTGGCTAAGGTCAATATTACCATCCATCCTGCCAATCACGGGCACACCATCAATCAATATTTTTACATTTTGCCCACCCAACCCCATCATAGTCATTTGGCTTCCTAGGGCAGCATCTTGTGTAACCCTGATATTAAGCTCATTGGTTAACACATCGCGTAAACTCACTGCACCCTGTTGTTCAATCCGTTTACGGTCAATAACTCTGATTTGCTGAACTGCTTTTTCGGATGTATTGGTTTCAAACTGTCCGGTAACCACAACATCCTTGAGGTTTACATTGTTTTGAACAAGCGTATAACTTTGGGACCGGCCTTTTGACAAAGTATCCCGCAAGGTTGTATAACCCATTTTACTTATCACCAGAACAACGTCTGCATCAGCTTCAATCACGGCTTTTCCTGCCGAGTTGGTAATGGCTACCTTTTGAAACGATTTAAGTCCTACCGGGTGGTAAACGATAATGGCATCTTCTACCGCCTCTCCTTTGGGCGTATAAACCCTTGCAAGCTGTTGCCCTGCTGCCATTGCCGGCAGCATACAAAACAGGGCAACAGTTGCAAGAGGATTTTTAAAAATGCCGGAAAGAATCTTCACGTTTGATTGCTAATCAACAGTTTGTATTAGTTTACAACTACTTTTTGTACCGAACGGCTATTGCCATTGATTACATTTAAGAAATAAATTCCTTTGGTAAAATTGCTTACATCCATTGTGTGCTGAGTAAATGATGATGATTCAACTTGTTGGTTGTAAACTTGTTTACCGGTGATATCAGTCATAATGATTGTGCTGTTTGCCGATTGAGCTTCGAACAATACTGTTAACTGGCTGCTTGCAGGGTTTGGATAAACCGTTACGTTTTTAACTTCTTCTCCAATGGCAGCAACACCTGTACTTGGGGTTAGTTTAGTTTTGTCAAACACCACTCTGCCTGTACCGGTTGTTGCATTTGCTCCACTTTTAAAGCTAATGAAAGTTAATTTCCAATATGCACCATCAAGGGCTTTTATGAAATATGACAAAGTAGTATCAACAACTCCCATTGTACTTTTCCAGTTATAGCCAATTGTAGAAATATTTGAAGAGAATGTTGTTGTATCCGCAAGAGTTGTTGAATCTCTTTGGCCAACTACTTTGCTTGATTTAACGCCTTGATTCGTTAATATTCCGGCAGCAGGGTAGTACATACCGGCACCAGCTTGCCAAGCCGCATAATATGTATATACAAAATCCCAGTCAGTTTTTACCGGTTCACGGTCAACTACTGCACCTGTTTCCAAAGACACGTAAACAAAGTTTTTAGTAGGAAATTCTGATGATGCAACCTGAATATCTTTTAAATCAGTTCCATCAATATTTGCAATACGAATATTCCATGTTCCCAATGTTTTATTCAAAATCCAAATCTTTTTGTAAACGGTGTTAGCTCCAGACATATATTTTGCCATGTACAAGCGTTGTCCTAAAATAACATGTGTTGTCGAATTGTATTTTCCCCATCCATAATCAGGATGTCCGGCTGCATTTTGGTTGAATGCACCTTCTTGCCAATCTTCGTCTGAGTTGTCAACCATTACCCACTTGCTTGTATCCGTTTCGTATCCGGTAGTATCAAATGCTGCCCATTCACTTGTATCGGCTTCTACCATTTCATAAACAGCTACACGTTGATCCGCGGTATAGTTGCCTGCTGTATTAGCACGTACGGCAACATTCGCATTACCAATACTAAATGCAAGATGCCAGTTGGTGGTGGCTACTTCAGAAACTTTTCCATTTTTTAAACTATAGTAAACTTCATTACCATAACTTGGACCGGTTTCGATAGAGTCGGTAATTGTTGTTTGTGCATTTGCACCGCCCAAAAGGGTTAATCCCAATGCTAAAAATAAGTAGTATTTTTTCATGTTTTTTTGATTTTGTAGACGCAAATCTAAACAGAAAGAAGTCGTTATTTAAAATAGTTCTAAGTAATAAACCTGTAATTATCCCTTTATTATATTTTATGCTACTGATTACTAGATGTATGAAAGATAAAAATTATTTTTATTTAGACTAGTTATAAGATGATTTTACATTTGCATGACAATTTCACATATACATCTATATAAAAATGAAATCATTTCAAAAACTCACCCTTATTGCTTTAACTCTTCTGGTAGGTAGCAGTTTGTTCATGTCATGCCAACCATCCGGTGGTTCAGGTTCAGCCAATTCAACTCACTCAGGTAAAAAAATAGGCGTATTGCTTGTAAACCACGGCTCCCGCTCCGAAACATGGAGAAATGCCCTGCTTGATCTGGAAAAAAAAGTAACCGACTCCATCCTCCTGATGCCCAATGTAGGCGGCATCAAAACAGCTTTCATGGAATACACCGAGCCTTCGATTGCTACCCGCTTAAAAGAGTTTGACTCAGCCGGATTCACCGACATTATTATTGTACCGATATTCTTAACGGTAAGCCCGCACTCGTTTGAAGACATTCCTACTATTATTGGTCAGAAAGAAGACCCTCAATCAATGGAAATGCTCAAAATTGAGAAAATTGCCCGTTACACACCTAAAGCCACAACTACGATTACACCTTTATTGGACTTTACCGATATCCTTCAAAAAAATGTGTTAAGACGTACTCAGGCTTTGTCTAAAGATGCGGCAAACGAAGGCTTGGTATTGATTGGGTACGGAGATGAAACATACGATAAAGAATGGGGACAGTTATTTGATAAAGTAGCTGAACATGTAAAAACAAATCTGGGTATCACCGAACACAGTTATGGATGGTGCGGACATATTGCGCATTACGACCCGAATGAAACCACCAAAGCCATCAACAAAGTATTGGCTACAAAGGAACATGCTGTTGTGATTCCTGTATTGGTTGCTCATGACGAGACTTTTCAAATTAAAATCATTGGCGGAGGAATTGAAAAGATTGCAAACCACACCCAAAAAGTATCATATAAACCGGATGCTATTTTGCCGGATCCAAATATTGAAAACTGGGTACATTCTATTACCAACGAATACGTAACCAAAATCAACACTCAATCGAACTAAACATGTTTGGCATTACAACCAAGAAGGTAAGAAAGCTGAACGTTGCCACGCACCGTGATCTGGGGTATTTCTTTTCTTCGCTCATTATCATCTACTGTATTTCGGGCTTAGCGCTCAACCATGTTGACGACTGGAATGCGGACTTTATCCTGCATAAAGAAACGATACCGTTAAATCAGAGCTACGAAAGGAATCAGATTAATGCGGAACAAATCCAGCAATTTGGAGCACTGATTGGACAAGAGTCGTATAAAGTGTTTGACTTCCCAACCAATGATCAGGTGAAGATATATTACGACAATGCCTCTTTGCACATCTATCTGGCCGAGAAAAGAGCTGTTCTTGAACAGGTTGCCAAACGTCCTGTTTTTTATCAGGTTAACGTTATTCACCGCAACAGTTTAAAAGGATGGAAATGGGTATCTGATATCTTCGCAGTGCTGTTAATCGTTATCACCGTCACCGGCTTGTTTGTACTCAAAGGTAAACACGGCATTACAGGCCGGGGAAAATGGTGGATTGCAGCCGGAATTATTCCGCCTGTTGTTGCCATCATTATTCAGGCGTTACTTTAAACCAGTTCATTTCATAAAAAATCCCGCACCGTTACACGGTGCGGGATTTTTTATGCCTGACTATCGGAAAGATGTCAACTTGCCCTTGCACACCCCTGCCTCTGGCGGGGACCAACCGCACACTTGCTAAAATACTTGTACTCGAAACTCCCTTTAAGGACGGGGACAGGGGGGCAATATCCCGAGTCAGTTTTTTATGCCTTTCCTTTTCGGTGTTGGGCTTCAAACCAAAAGGTTCCGAACGGCAGAAACGAAGCCACCGTTGCTTTGGCTGCTTTGGTCCACTTCCAGCCCTGTTCCATTGTTACCTGTGTAAGTGTAAGCGCAAACAATACGAATAAAAGTCCATGCGCCATGCCCACCTGCTTCACCATCTGTGGTTGCCCGGCCAGATATTTAAGCGGCATGGCAATAAATAACAAAATCAGGTAAGAGATTCCTTCGAGGAAAGCTACGGCCAGAAATCGGCCTTCGGTTGTTTTTAGATTATACTTTAACATAGTTTTATGGCATTGGCATTTGAACCTGCACTGAAAGGTAATACGCACCTACCGTGAGTGCTGAATAAACAAGATACTCGTATATTGAGGTGTATTGACGGAAATTGATACCTTCCATTTTACAGTAGGTTGCCAGCATTATTTTTTCAATTAAAAACGAAATAGCGGTAGCATAAGCAATACCTGTGATGCCGAACAAATAGATAAACCAGAACGACAACAAGCAATTAATGATAAGGTAGTTGGACGAAATAAGGTAGAAAACTCTGCTTTTCATAATACCCATAATCACCGTTTGGGGGAAAATCATGCGGCTTACAATCAGCAACAGGTAAATATTGAATATTTTGTATCCATCCATAAGCTGCTCACTGTATGCATAGCGGAACATATACGGACTCACAAACATTAATACCATGGTGGCCGGAAACAGCCAGCGCATCAATTTTGTGCTGGAATATTTGAAACGGGCCAACCCTTCTTCCAACTTCCCATCCTGATTGTACCGGGCTATTTCACCACTAAAAACATTGCTTAAAGAGTTGGCAAGAATCAGAAAAACAGGCAACTCCTTTGCACCATAACGGAACATGGCAAATTCCTCTTCCGAAAAATTATATTCAATGATATAACTGTTGATATACTCCATACTCCCGGCCAAAAGGATGGAAAACATCAAAGGCATAGCCTTCATCATAAAGTCTTTAACAAGCGAAATATTAACGCTGATGGTCGAAAACTTCATCAGCAAAATGATGGCATAATTGAACTTCACCAGTGATAATACCAATAGTAAATTAATAGCCAGGGTGAGTGATTGTTTGAAGTACAAAGGCAGACACAACATCAGTATCTGCGCAATAAAAGTGATAATACCCCATTTTATCAGCGATTTATACTTTTCATTAAGGTAAAAAATATAATCTACAATATAAGTTGGGGTGTTGAGCAGTACCACCAAAGCAAACATATTGTACAAGTCCACGTCCTTCCCCCTTATTCGTCCAAGTACCGAAACTGCAACACCTGCAAGAATAGAGAAAGCCAATAACACTGTAAATACATTGAACAATACCTTCTTGCGGGCTGGCCCGTCTGAATTACTGTAATAAGGTATGAGAGTATTGCAAACAGCCGAAACCCAAAAAAATGTAAGGCTCGAAGTAACCAACATCAGGTTTTCATACTGACTGATCAAATGCAGCCCATATTCATGCTGGTACAGAGATGCAATTTTAGCCAGTAGTATGGAAATGAGAAAAAAAGTTCCGAACCGCAAAAACTGAAATGTTTGCAGGCTGTTAAACTTATTGAGTCCCTTTTCTTTTGCTTTCAATGGCTGAAGATATCCTGTTCAAATAACCGAATCGTTTTGCTATTATCAAAAATAATAAATGAACAGTTTGCGCACACCCATAGAAATGGAGGGTAAAATTGTAATTTGCACTCTAATTTTTTTCAAGTATGAAGCCATCACGAAGAGTTTTTATCAAATCAGCGGCAATCGTTTCTGCCGGAAGTATTGTTGCTGCACACCCTGTTACCGCAGCCATTCGCAATATTGCTCTAACTAATAATCACGCCTACCCATTCTCGCTACCGGCTTTAGGGTATGCTTACAATGCCCTGGAGCCTTTTATAGATGCACAAACAATGGAAATCCATTATACCAGGCATCATCAGGCTTATATCAACAAGCTCAACGAGGCCATTGAAAAAGAATCCTCTCTGAAAACAAAAACATTGGACGAACTGATTTCAGGTATTAACAAACTTCCGGAAACCGCTCGCGCGGCCGTTCGCAACCACGGTGGCGGACATTGGAACCACAGCTTTTTCTGGTCGCTGCTCAAAACAGGAACAGAACCAAGTGAGGATATTCAAAAAGAAATAACGGCTCAATTTGGTTCAATGGAGCAGTTCAAAAAAGATTTTGAAAAAGCTGCTATGTCTGTATTTGGCTCCGGTTGGGCCTGGGTTATTGTGGATGAGAACAAAAAAATGAAGATTACCACCACACCCAATCAGGATAGCCCTTTAATGGATATTGCAACAACCAAAGGCAGGCCAATTATGGGAATTGATGTATGGGAACACGCGTATTACCTTAAATACCAAAACAAGCGTGCCGATTACCTTGCAGCCTATTGGAATGTGTTGAATTGGAAGCGTGTAGAAGAATTATACAGCAATAAATAATTTTACCCTTGACAACTTGCTCAAAAATCTTAGATTTGCACTCCCAAAACCAAGTACCCAAAAAGGTATTTGACTAAACGGTGGTTTTAGCTCAGTTGGTTAGAGCGCCTGATTGTGGTTCAGGAGGTCGCCGGTTCGAGCCCGGTATTCCACCCTCTACTAAAAGCTTCACTTTACGGTGAGGCTTTTTTTGTGCAGCCCGGGCGAGAATCCCGATAGCTATCGGTACCGATGATATTGCTGTGTGAGACACGAATACTATCGGAAAGCCTGCTATCCTTCCTTAAACAATAAAGGCCGACCTGCCTGAGATCGACCTTTATTGAATATGGTTTGAACAGCCCCTATTCGGCTTTAATCAGTTTGATAACTTTGGTTTCGTTACCCATCAAAATAGTTGCGAAGTAAATTCCCGAATGAAGCTGAGAAAACTCACTAATCTGAATCGTGTTGATTCCTGAATACAGGTTTATATCTTTTGATAACAAAACCTTTCCACTCACATCACTCATCACAATTGAACATTTTTTATCGCCAATCGATATAATCTCCAAATCAACCGTAGAAGTAAAAGGATTCGGGCTTACTTTAACGTCAGCCATTTGCTGTTGCTGGCTGTATACCATCACGGTATTGCTATAGTTAAACTGACCATCTCCATCCACCTGTTTCAAACGATAGTACAATGTACTTACTTGTTCTTTTTCAAATGCTGCATAATCAATGGCAGCATAACGATGCGGTTTAAGCGTTGTTCCATTTCCTTTTTCGAACAACACTTCTGTAAAGTTTATTCCATCCACCGAACGCTCAATGGCAAATCCTACATTATTGCTTTCGCTTGAGGTATTCCAATTTAACACAACATCCTTGTTTGAAACATTGGCAGTGAACTTCACAAGGCTTACCGGCAACGGAAGTGGGTTTGAAACATCAGCACCTGTAAAATCTGCAGGCAGGGTATTAAGTGCTAAACTTGAAGCAGACGATAACAACCCTGTAGTAATATTGCTGGAACTTGTACTTACCATACTCCATTGTGCATTTTCATAATGTGCCAAACGTGCACCTGCATTTCCGGTTATATTACCCCAAATGGCACTATCAGCAATCATTGATATATCGAATGAGTAACCCGAACCACCCACAGCATCTACACTTACATATCCGTTATACCGGAGCCTTCCGGCTATAATTGCAGGATGGCTTTCGCCACTGTAATAAGTAGCGGTTACCGCACCAGGCACAGTTCCTGAAGATCCCCAGGTAATGCTTGCCACAGCACGGTTTGCAAAACTATACGTTGTTGTTGTACCTACAGCAGGCAATGCTGATGCAACCGCTAATGGAGGGGTTGTTGTCGTTGTAAATTCCACCGCCCCGATGTCCGTTGCACCTCCACTGACAGACATAGAACGAGGTGTTGATGCATTCGTATAATCTCCCGATACACCTGCTAATGCAAGACCTTTTCCATTAACATACCAACTTGCAGCATTGGTTGCATCGATACTTAAATCACCCGAACCTGTATTCGTAAATAAATTCGCGGCAGACAAATTATTTGTTGATTCCATCCAGTTTTTATTATGGACTGCTGTATACGAATTTTTGAACGTATTAACTCCAAGAGCTGTTCCGGTCACCAGCTCCACCAATTTCGCAGTATCACCAACCACCATCAGGTTATTCATTAAATAATAAGGGGAATAGCCTGCGCTCGCATTCGAACCGTAAGCATAGTTCCTTCCTGTTCCAAGAGATGTACGATTGTTAAACAAGATATTATTACGCAGTAAAGCCAAAGATGTGGCTGCTGTTCCCATTCGCTGAAAGGCATACGAATTATTGGATCCACTCTGTGTTTGTCCACCAATATAAATGCTATTGTAATAATACGAATTGGTTCCTGCTGCGGTAGTAGACGCATCTCCAATTCCAAACACTCTTGATTCTCCCGTTGCTAAAGCCCCAATTGAAATTTGATTATTAATAACAGTGTGCCCTCTGGTTAACAAATAGATTCCATAACATACTGGAGAAAATGTTCCTGTTCCGGAAGAAGTTCCATAAATATTATAAATACGATTGCGCTTCACGATTCCTCCTGTAGCTGCATTTCCAAATGCAATACCACAGGCTACACTAGCCGCTGTTGTAGAAGTTGACGTGTTTATAATATTATATACAGTATTTCCCTCAATTGTTATCCCCGTGGTAGTACCAACAAAAATCCCTCCCGGTGTGGAACCAGATGCAGAAACGGCAACCGCATACGGACTCTTAATATCATGAATAATATTATTAGTAACATTCACCACAATACCGGCCGGAGCTAAAACACTTATGCCAAGTGTTCGGTTTGATGCGCCTGTAGTACAGTAATTGGTAATATTACCGATCGTATTTCCTAAGATATTGATTACACTTCCTGCTGTAGTTAAAGAAGATATTGCAATCCCTCCTCCATTAGAGTTACTTGCATCACTAATGGTATCATACACATTTGCTCCACCGCCAATGGTATTGTTTAATACATCCACCAATCCGCCTCTAATATTCACTCCGGTAAATGCAGATGTTGTTGTTGTTGCTGCAAATGAAGATATATTGGATATTTTATTCCCGTAAACGGTTGTTACGCTCCCGGTCCCAACGCTCAAATCAATGGCAAGAAAAACATTACCTGAGGCAGTCCAAAGTGCCTTAAATGCATTTCCACTTCTGTCCGGAGCCGAACCTCCGATATTGTTATTCTTGATCGTATGTCCATTTCCGGAATAAACATAAATGGGTTGTGTTGCTGTTGAAACAGAACCAACTTTAGCCAAACCATGAGCTCCCTGATAAAAAGAATTACTGTCAATAACCCAATTGTCGTTTCCTGCTAAACTCCCTGCAATACTCACTCCCCGACCAGAAAAATTATACAACCTGTTATATCCAATATAATTTTCACTGTTAGAAACTGCATCGGAAACAATCATCATTGAAGGTAATGAAGCAGAAGTTGGCGAATCCAAAGTATCACTCAACTCACAATACATCACAGCATTGGAATCGTTTCCTGTTCCACCGTCTCCTGCTGTAGAAAAATGAACAACCGAACCCGAAACTCCTTCAATGTAGCAATTGCGGATGGTATCTCTGTGCGCATCATTCTGGAACCTGATCGTTGCACCGCCTGTACTGCGGTTTCTAAAACGCAGGTATTTACCGTCTCCGGCAAAACTTCCATCAATAGTCACTCTATCCGCACCATTCAATGTAATGAGTGCTGCTGTGGTTGAGCCTGTAATTGTTCGTACTTCAGAATCATCAGGAACGATGCTAACCGAATAATCAGAGAACTGATTTAAAGCTACCGTTCCGGGTTCCTCCAAATCACTTGTAATAACCAATTTAACATCATACAAAAGAGAACTTCCGTTAATATCAGCAAAAGCGCCATCCGGCCCCGTAAGATTAGGATAATACCCATTTGTACCAACGGTAAGCTCACCCGATATCAACATAAGAATCCGGTAACCTGATTGTGTGGGAGGTGGAATAGAAACAGCTACTGTTCCTTGTGCTCCTTCCGGGAAAGAGGACAGGTTTGCATTGGCAGATAAATCTTCTGCAACAATATAATAATAGATACTGTCGCCCATGTCCAAAGCCCCTAATAATCCCCCACTGATGGTAAATGACCAGATTCCATTTTGAGCAGTGCCGGATTCAAGAACTCCGGTGGCATACAGATATGTATCTGAACCATTTCTACGATAATAAACTACCGGTGTATTTACCCCTGAAGCATCTGCAATCGTTACTGAAAATGTTTGATCTCCGGGTTGAACCACATTGGGTAAAAGTGCCATCGTAATAACAGGGCCATTGAGATCCACAAATATATTTTCACCTTCATAGGCTCCAATATCAGGGGCAGTGCCGGTTCCTGCATAACCCGGATTTCCTGCACGTATGGTTCCATTGATATCGGTAGTAATTCCTGAAATCACACTTCCTGAACTTTCCAAAGCTGTAGCCACGGTACTATCCGGCTGTAAAAAATTAGCAGAAGAAACAGAGGTGCTGATAAACACAGTGTTTTCCTCAGATGAAACAGATTCGCGCGGAGCAATTCTATTCTTCAGCGCGATAAGGGTTGAGTCCGAATTTGTTCCATCGTAAAACAAGGTATTACGCCAAGATGGTGTTGCCCCTACATAAAAAATATTGTTGTTGGATGAAGTGCTGTAAGTTGTCAGCGATGGGGACGCCCTTTGATAAGCAACTGTATATCCGGTTCCGTTATAAGAAGAGGTATTGATGATAATATTATTATTCAAAGTAACGACTGGTTCCGTAGATGCGTAAATACCGCAAGTACCAAAGTTCGCACCACTGCTGCTTGCCGAAAGCCTGATGGTATTATGGTAAATATTTACCGTTGATCCTGTCCCCAAAACATTAATACCACAAACAGAAGATATAGGATTATTCGAATTAGGAGTTCTCAAATCGCTAATCACATTATTAAACACAGAATAGGGAGCATTACTTGTCAAATAAACACCCTGTGCAATTACATAAGCAGAAGTTCCGTTAGCCTGCAGGTTTCCTATTTTATTCTGATAAAACCGTAATCCCGGAGTTCCGGAGTTACAATTACAACCCGTTACCGCTGCACCAACACTATTGCTAACCAAACTATCAATTGTATTACCATAAATATTCAAAGGTATAGTTGCCGAGAAAGTATTCGGTAAAAGATTGATTGCATTAACATTTGCGGCTCCCGTCAATACAATTTTCCTAAATACATTATTGGATATAACAGAACCATTGGCCCCATTATGCCCCAGAGCTGCGGCATATATTATATCCGAAAAATTGGATGAATGGTATGTAATCTGGGTAAAGCTATTTCCGTCAAAAACTTTACGGGGATAGGTTGTTGATCCCGTTATTTCTTTTGAGTAAATACCATAAAAACTGGTTGAATTTGGCCCTGCAATATTTCCGGTTATATTGGAAAAATCATTGTTTGAAAAGGTAAAGGTACTGGTTGCTGCATTAGTTGTTCCATCACCATAGTATCCGGCAAATGTATTACAAGCAGCTGTACGGGTAAACAATGTTTCAATGCGGTTACTATCAACAGTCATAGAGACCTGCACAGCTGCAACATTCCGAATCAGATGGATTACTCCGCTGCTTTTCATTATCAAACTATCCCAGGTATTGTTTTTAATGAGAGCTGTTGAACAGGTTCCTCCATTGTAAATAAAATTATGTTCCCCGGTTGCAGTAGCGGTAAAATTATAGTTTGAGAAGGTATTGTTTTGAACGGTCACACTTGTATTGCCTGCACCCGCACCGTTGCAGATACCATATAAGGTTCCCGAATAACCGACAGCACCCGGAAAATAAACATTGCCAATAGAGTTGTTTGAGATATTAACCGTTTTAATTACCGCAGCATTGTATATAAACCGGAAAGAGCCTGACGAGGCATAGCTGGTATCATCAACAAAAGTATTGCCTGTAACAATAAGAACTGTAGCACTTCCATTAGAAGCGTTGCGTATACCGTAAAGATTAATTCCGGAGGGTTGTCGGAATAAACCCGTCAACGAATCAGGAACGCTGTCCTGATACAATGAAATGGTATTGTTGGTTATTGAAATTGTATCCTGGCTAACTGCACCTCCGGCATTGGTATAAATTCCATCTATATCACCCGATGATACCGATTGCAATGCAATTGTATTATCAGCAATCATCATACTACCTCCGGCAGAAGCTGCCCCACCCGCAAATATCGCACGCAACCCGGTGACAGACGGAGCTGCTCCAGTACCTCTTGCATTCGAAATGGTATTGTTCTGAACAGTCAAATTATACTGATTATTGACCAATACTGCATTTGCTGCTACAGCGGTATAAAGGTAAGCAATCGTACACGTTCCGGTTGTTGTTGTCGCTGTTGCAGGTACTGTAGAACCAGATGTTCCACCTGCAATTACACGAAATACAAGCCCTGTAGATGTTGTAAAAATATCACCTGTTGCAAATGTTTTTGATGCAGCGAAATAATTGCTGATTCCGGTTCCAAAACTATTGACGATGTTTCCATCGCTGAGGGAATTCCCACCAATCGTATTGTTATTGTCACCCAATGTGCTGTTAGTGGTTCCGTATGCATACATACCAATAGCTGTATAACAATTTTCAAAAGTATTTGCACTGACAGTATTGTTTGAGTTTGAACCTGACGGTGATGTTGTTGCGATTACGGCCCCTACAGCTGTATCCATAACCGTTGTAAAAAGAATACCCGTACTCCCGTTAAAGTTATTACTCCCCATAAGCGGAGCACTCCCCCCACCAATTCCATTTAGATTACTAAGCTTAATAACACAGTTCTTAATTGTATTATTCTGACAACCATTGGTAGAAGTTCTTTTAAAAAAGCCATAACCATACTCCATTAACTCGGGCATATCGCTACCCGAAACCATAGTAATGGTATTATTATCAACCAAATCTATTCCGTCAATCGTTACATAATCAGACCCAACAAATGCCCAAACACCATCAAGAGCTGAAGATGAAGAGGACACCGAAACGGTTCCAACCGGAGCTACAATATATGAATGTACACCAATACCATTTGTTTGAAAAACAATTGGACTGGTTTCTGTTCCCGTTGCTGTTAAACGAAAGCCACCTGCCGGAGCTATTTCCCCATATCCCTGATCTATCGTAATTGTAACACCACCGGCACCCACACCATTCGCATTCAATGAATTGATTGCCGCTTGGATTGAAGCATAGTCACCCGGAATTGTTTTAATACCGGACACAGGAACCTGACCATCTGCAGACAAAACGAGGACTATATTGGATACAAAGAGAGAGAATACTAAGCACAGGAACTTAAAAGAAGTAGTTGGTTTGATCATAAATTAATATTCTAATGGATATAAAAAAGATGTCAGAGTAGTTGCTATAAACCCCGCTGACTTATAGCAAACATACTACAAAGCGCTCTAAAATCAATGTTACCGACCACCAAGTATTGAGGTAAAAACGGAGATTCTTACATCCTGACTTTTACAATTACTCCTTTCTTTTATCTTTGATTTATATTTTGAAGCCAAATACTTCTCATAAAATTCGTAACAAACGACATCTTATTTTCTTACTGGATGTACTGGCATTGGCTTTGGGAGCTTTCGGTGGTCCTCAAATTCATTTTACCATGATTCACCGAAGGTTGGTTGTAAAGAGAAACTACATAACCGAAGGCGAACTTAAGGACCTCAACTCTTTATGCAATATGCTTCCCGGTCCAACTTCCACACAAACCATAACAGCTATCGGATATAAACTGGGCGGCCCTGCCTTGGCCTTTGCCACTTTGGGCATTTGGGTTCTTCCTGCAACTGTATTAATGGGCCTGGTAGCTTTTGTTTTTTACACATTTGACTTGTCTAATCCTAAGCTTACCTTTTTGAAATACATCCAACCGATGGCTGTCGGGTTTATCATTTATGCTGCATATAAAATCAATGGCTTGTTTGTAAAACGCACCCATCATTGGGTGTTAATGATCCTTGCAGCAACTGCGGCTATTTTATCTGAAACGCCTTTTATATTCCCCGCATTATTAGTTATTGGAGGGTTGGTTTCAAATTATATAAACCGGTCAGACTATTATGATGTAAAACCAATCAAGAATATCAAATGGAGTAATTTCATTTTATTTCTATCTGTCTTTTTAGGTGCGGCACTTTGGGGTGGAATTTCCAAATGGACACCCGTATTGCTGTTTGAAAACACTTACCGCTATGGGAGTATTGTGTTTGGAGGCGGCCATGTTTTGATTCCGATGATGTTTAATCAGTTTGTGGAGTTCAAACACTACCTGACTTCTAATGAATTTTTGGCGGGTGTTGGAATTTTACAAGCCATCCCCGGTCCGGTTTTCAGCTTTGCCACCTTTACCGGAGCCATGTCGCTCAAAACAATGGGAGCTCCCGGCATGTTATTGGGCGGAATCATCGGAACAGTTGGCATTTTTCTTCCCGGCATTCTGCTCATCTTTTTTATTTATCCGATATGGGACCAAATTAAGAACTTCTCTCCTGTAAAAAATGCAATTGAAGGTATCAATGCTACATCGGCAGGGCTGGTAATCGCTTCGGCTTACCTTTTGTTTAAGCCTGTAGAAGTTACCGAAATGAATATGTTGGTTTTGCTGGGTACTTTATTCATTTTACTCACCACTAAAATTCCGAATCCTGTAATTGTTTTATTGTGTATTTTTGCAGGACTGATGTTCTAATCATGAAAAAACTAATCTCTGCCATACTTCTTGTTGCTGCTATCATCAGTTCAAATATTGCCTTCGGACAGCGGGATGATGATTTGGTGCAGTTTGCAGGAGTTGTGGTTACAGCCGACAGTTCCCGGCTGATACCCTTGGTTTCGATACATCTTAAGGGAAGCAACCGGGGAAGCTATACAGATGCCTCCGGTTTTTTCTCAGTTGTGGTCAGAAAGTCGGATACAATTATATTTTCATCCATTGGGCTTAAAACAGTAGAATATGTTATCCCCAAAGACATTAAGGGAAGCAAATTCTCGATCATTCAACCCATGAAAGATGATACCATATACTTACCCGAAACAGTTATCCGCCCCGGACCAACTCCCGAAGAGTTCAATTACTACTTTGTAAAGGCCAATATTCCTGATGAGTATTTTACCCGTGCCAATAACAATTTGCGCAGCAAAACTTTACAAGGAGTAAGTGCCGGCATGAGTATGGATGCTCAGGAAAATCAACTTTACTACCAGCAATCACAAGCCTACCAATATTACTCAAACGGGCAATTGCCACCACAACGGTTGTTTGACCCTATTGCCTGGAGCCAGTTCTTCAACTCCTGGAAACAGGGTGAGTATAAGAAGAAGTAGGTGTGTGTTAATTCGCGAGGCTTTGCTCGCGATGGCGAGTTTACCTCGCTATATGTTGAGGACGTTGAGGATGTTAATTGTGGAGGAAACACAATCGATATAATGAATCTATTCTTCTGATGTTGCGTGTGTTTGCTTCACAATGACAAACACATCCTCATTGTCTTTTTTCATCAGGTATTTTTCACGGGCAAATTTTTCAAGAGCCTTATCATTACCGAACAATTCTTCCTGACGTTCGCGGGCCTCTTTGATTTGGTTCTCGTAATAAGAGTGTTCACGTTTTACCTTGGTGTATTGCTGACGCAGCTTGTATTGCTCAAACACATTGTTTTTATCGGCAAAAAATAAGTACACAACAAACACCGCTGACGCTATCAGGTATTTATTGACGAGTATTTTTTTCAAGGGAAAATTCATTACCCAAAGGTAAAACAATGGTTTCTGTATTGTTCATTTTAATATAAACACCCTGTATAGCAAAAACAACAAAGTCGATATCTTTAACAGTATCGGCTTTGTCAATAGTATATTTACGGGGTAATGCTTATTTCAAAAATTTGAAATCCGCACCCGGATAGTATGCATTTTTACCCAACTCCTCCTCTATTCTCAACAACTGATTGTATTTAGCAATCCGGTCGGTACGTGATGCAGAACCTGTTTTGATTTGTCCGCTGTTTAAAGCCACAGCTAAATCAGCAATGGTTACATCTTCTGTTTCACCACTGCGGTGACTCATAATATTGGTATAAGCGTTGCGGGTAGCCAAGTTTACGGCATCAATGGTTTCAGTTAAGGTTCCAATCTGATTTACTTTTACCAAAATTGAATTGGCTACACCTTTGTCAATTCCTTTTTGCAGGCGTTTGCTGTTGGTTACAAACAAATCATCACCCACCAACTGAACGTTGTCGCCAATAGATTTGGTTAACTCAGCCCAGCCTTTCCAGTCGTCTTCGGCCAAACCATCCTCAATTGAAAGAATCGGATATTTATTGGTCCATGTTTTCCAGTAGTCTACCATTTCTGATGAGGTCAATTCTTTTTTATCTGATTTGTGGAATACGTACAATTGTTTTTTCTCGTCCCAAAGCTCGGTACAAGCCGCATCCATGGCTATGTAAATATCTTTACCCGGTTTGTATCCTGCCTCTTCAATCGACTTCAAAACAATTTCAATCGCTTCTTCATTCGATTGAATATTGGGAGCAAATCCACCTTCGTCACCCACATTGGTTGAATATCCTTTTTTCTTCAATACTCCTTTTAAGGTATGGAATACGGTAGCGCCCATGTGCATCGCCTCGCTGAAGCTATCAGCCTTCACAGGCATAATCATAAACTCCTGAAAGTCGATAGCGTTATCGGCATGTGCCCCGCCATTCAAAATATTCATCAACGGAATTGGAAGTGTATTGGCATTTACACCGCCTACGTAGCGATACAATGGCATAGCGCTTTCTTCGGCAGCGGCTTTGGCTACAGCCATTGAAACGGCCAGAATTGCATTGGCTCCTAGTTTTGCCTTATTGTCGGTTCCATCCAGTTTAAGCATCAAACGGTCAATTTCGTTTTGCTCAAACACATCCATACCCAACAGTTCTTCTGCAATAATATCGTTTACATTGGCTACGGCTTTCAACACACCTTTGCCTAAGTATACTTTTTTGTCGCCATCACGAAGCTCAACCGCCTCATGTGCTCCGGTTGAAGCGCCCGAAGGAACAGCAGCGCGGCCCATTGTTCCACTTTTGGTAATTACATCCACCTCAACGGTTGGATTTCCTCTTGAATCTAAAATCTGACGAGCATGAATGTCGATAATTTGTGCCATAGTTCTGGTTATTCAGTTAATAAGTTATTTGTTATTAGGTTATTCCGTTAATGGGCAATATTGCTATTGTTCATTTTTTGCCCGTTTAAGATAGGCTCTGTATCCGTTCAATAAAAGTAAGCAATTCTTATAATCTCCTCGTATTTCTACTAATTTTTCTTCTGTTATAAAACCACTATCAAGTGCTTCTATAAAATGGTCTAATGTTTCAGTTAAAGATCCTCTTGCTTGCCTACAGAATTGGATATTTTCTTGATGATGAAATCGCCCAAAGCCTTCAGCAATATTGGCCGTTATCGACCTCGTACATCTGAATATCTGATCCTTCAATCGATACTCTTCTTGTTTAGGGAAAGATTCGGCTATCTTCTTACACTTTCTCTTAAACTCCCTTGAAGCCTTCCAAACCTCTAATTCTTCAAATGAATACATAAGGATTATGTAATAACTAATTAACTAATAACTCAATAACAATATTAGTTCATCAATTTAATAAAATCATCAAACAAGTAGTTCGAGTCGTGCGGTCCGGGAGCAGCTTCGGGATGGTATTGTACCGAAAATGCTTTCTTGTTTTTCAAACGGATACCTTCAATCGTATTATCGTTTAAGTTGATATGTGTTACTTCTACGTTCGGATTGTTATTGATATCTTCGGCCTTCACCGCAAACCCGTGGTTTTGTGAGGTGATTTCACATACACCGGTAATCAGGTTTTTAACCGGATGATTTAACCCGCGGTGACCGTTATGCATTTTGTAAGTTTTCAATCCATTGGCTTCGGCCAAAACCTGATGTCCGAGGCAAATACCAAACAATGGCACTTCATTATCCAAAATGGTTTTTACGGTTTCAACTGCATACTCCATGGTAGCGGGGTCTCCGGGGCCGTTTGAAATCATAAAGCCATCCGGTTTAAACTTCATCATCTCGGCAAACGGTGTTTTACCGTTGAATACAGCCAGATAACATCCTCTGTTTACCAGATTGCGCAGGATGTTTTTCTTCACCCCTAAATCAAGTACAGCAACACGTTTTACCGCAGTTGCCTCATCACCCAAATAATAGGTGGCGGGTGTTGAAACCACTGACGACAACTCCAATCCTTCCATTGAAGGAACGGCTTTGAGCTCGGCCAGCAATTGTTCAACCGTTTTATCTTCTGAAGAAATGATGGCATTCATAGCGCCTTTGCTGCGTACATGTCGTACCAACTCGCGGGTATCTATTCCTGTGATTCCTACAATATTGTTCAGGGCAAAATAATCCTGTACGGTTCCATCAGCCATTTTGCGAGAGTAAGGAACATTAAAGTCCTTGCAAACCAATCCGGCTATTTTAATCGAATCAGATTCGGTTTCATCATTGGCCACACCGTAGTTCCCGATGTGAACATTGGTTTGCAGCAATATCTGACCGTAATATGAGGGATCTGTGAAAACTTCCTGATAACCGGTCATACCGGTATTGAAACATATTTCTCCGGTAGTGGTTCCTATTTTACCGATGGAAGTTCCTTTAAAAACAGTGCCATCCGCTAAAACAAGGGTGGCAGAGAATTTAGTGATTGACTTGTTCAAGGTTGCTTAGATTTGGGCAAAGATATATATTCGGCTTCAATCGAATCAAACATTTTTTAACACTTTTTATCTTTCCCCTATGCGACTTGGCAATTTTCTTCAGGTTATAGTCATCCTTACCCTAGTTGTTTTGAGCGCTTTCGAATACCGAAGGGCCCTTGAGCACACCGAAAATGAGATTTATCAGCTTCGGGTGATTAAAAGCCGCATGTCCCGCCAAAGTTTTGCTGCAGAGTTTGGTCCTGACTACAAAAACGTAATCAAACAGAAAATTGCAGACGAACAGGTTAAACGTTTTGAGCATCGCACACACCTCATGTATAAGGTCATTTTTATCCTCATTCTGGCCCTCGTTTCCGTCTTTCACTTCATCCGGTATTTCCATATCGACTACGACCTGGAACACGAACACCTGCCCGATGAGCGCTATGATGCATCCACCTGGTTTATCAACTTCCTGTTTTTTGCCATTGTATCCGTTTGGTATTTTTATTTCAATGGCGGATACGAAATTGCCATTGCTGGATATATCCTCGGCATCCTGTGTGCCACCAAATGTTTAGCGCATTTGAGCAAGGTGATCCGTACCCTCCGCATCCAAAAACTAACAGGTATACGTGTAACTGAAATCGCCCTATCCCTGCTGATTTACTTCCATATTATCGGCTTTGTGATCCTGTATTACGGAACCATGCTCATGAAACTTCCGTTATTATTGCAAACAATAAATTAAGCCTGCCCGGTAGGTCCGCCAAAGTTCATTGGAATAGCCGGTCCGTCATGAAACTTAATGGTTCCGTTCGCATCTTCGTATTTGGTGATATTATCGCCCAAAGCTAAATACAACCGTTTTGCATGCTCGGGCGTGAGCACAATACGTGATTTTACCTTAGCCTTTGGAACACCCGGCATGATGTGGATAAAGTCTACTACAAACTCCGAATTTGAATGTGTGATAATGGCCAGATTGCTGTATGTACCCTCCGCCATTTCTTCGCTCAATTCTATATTGATTTGATTGTTGTTGTTGTTTTCGTTTTCCATGATTAAATATTGACAGGCCAAATGTACAAATTGATTCGCATAAAAAAAGAGGAGTAAGGAAACTTACTCCTCTTTTACTTTTAACGATTTGTTTCGTCCTGAAATAGCGTTACACAAAATCTCAGAGCCTGTTCAAAATCTATCTGTGTTGAATAAAACATACAAAGTATGAGGGCATAGGCAGATAAAGAATAAAGAATTTAAGCCAAACGAAATGAGCTACACTCCTTTCCTGTTATTCCCCAAAGATGAGTTGTGTAACGCTCCTTTAGCTGGATAGAAAATGCAGGAGGTTATGGAAAAATTGTGAACGTAAGATCAACCGCAGCCTGCATCTTGTTGTGTTAGCTTTTGTCAGAATTATTTGAACAGGAGCTGGCCTGTTCTGCATTTGGCAAGAGTATAAAACAGGCTCTGATATTATGCTACAATACCATTGTATGTTTCCATGGATTCCAAAAACCATATTGAACACAAAATTCATATACCGCTATTTTTTTATGTTCAATGTAAAGTTTATCGCATAACTTATTCAACTTATTCTCTACCGTTTTCGCATCCACATTAATTTGTTCAGCTATTTCATCATTGGTCTTTTTCATACACACAAGATGTAATAACCTCATCTCCTCATCCTTAATCGGATTGTACTTATAGCCATTTTTGTGTTTGAGATTAAGCAATACAGATAAGTCTTCCACTAAATTCTCGATTCGGCACTTATTGATATAGCCCAAAATATCCGTATGCATAAACCTGCTTATATCATAATTGTGCGATGATGATGAAAAAACAACAACAGGTAGCTGTGGCAGGTGTTCCCTGATAATTTTATAAATACTGTACCCGTCAGTTGTGGGCAGGTAAATATCCAACAACACCATATCGGCTTGCGATAAGTGTGCAATATTTGATTCAATATCACCAATCCATTCACACTGCATGCAAACCTTAAACAAGGACGATTTGTGTAATTGATACTCGATAAGGGTTCTCCAAACCGGGCAGTCATCAATGATGGCTATATTATACGTTTTCATAGGGTTATATAATGCTAAATGAGTATCCGTTTATAGTCAACAATATTTAAACCGCAGCGTTCACAGCGAAAGAACGCAGCGTTTCGCTGCCGTTAAAACACATTTTTATTACAATTAAGATTGACTTGCCTAAAAGTGGATAGTTATTTAATGCTAAAATACATCTTTAAAACACAACTCAAAATAAACAACCAGGGAAATTTCCCAAAAAATTAGGGAATTTCCCATTTTTCAATCACTTTGATTTGTATCGTTATAATAAATACAAAAATGAATAACCTGGTTGTAAACAAAAAGCACATGAAAGCCACTACGCAAATGGCCTTAGCACTTTTTGCAGCTTTATTGCTAAGTATGCCATTATTGATTACCGGCTGCAAAAAAACAACAGATACGGATACCCCACACACACCCACAAAACCAGTTAGTACCAAACCTACTTATTGCGATACCTGCTTACCCCCAATAACCACCAAAGGCTACAACTTTTTTGGCTGTAAAATTAATGGTAAAAATTGGACTCCTAAAGATGGATGGTTAAACCCTGGATTAACTGCGGACATTTGGTTTAATCAAATCAATATTAGCACCTACAATTCACTATCTAAAGATGCCTTATCATTTACATTGAATCCTATAAATGACACCATAACTATTTTTTTTCCGGCTAACAATTTAACTAAAAGTACTGGACTATATTCAAACGTTGATCGCACTATTTACTACGAGGCCGACACCTTACAAACAGGGTTTGTTCAATTCTCTATGGTAGATTACAATAAAGGAATTTTCTCCGGAACTTTTGCTTTCAATCTGTATGATAGAGATGGGAATATAATGCATATCACAGATGGCCGTTTTGATATCAAAAAATAACCTAACCTTATAACCTAACACTATGAAACGTTTATTTTTAGTATTTGTGTGGTTGGTAACAACACAAATACAGGCTCAAATCGTTTACACCCAATCCGGAACTGATTTTTACGACAGTACCGATTATGAATTTCCAGCCAAATGGACCAACTTGTTTTCTGAAATTGATCTGAGTACCGTTAATACCGGGTATTTAATAGACAGGGCCATTAACTGGATTGACCCGCAAAAACATACCGGACAATTAGAGGTAGACGATACCACTCACTTTGAAACCATTTGCAGTATGCATACCGCGTTTCAGATGGCAAACTTAGGCGATACGGCAACCTTGCTGGACAGCACTGATGTTTTACGAAATAAGGTTGATACCTATACCGCTAACCATATTACACCTTTGGTACTGTTTGATGTTGATTACAACTATATTTTACCCGATGTACTTGCCAATGGTATACTTGAATTAACAGAAGCAGACCCGGTTATCAGATCCGGCCCTAATGCATGGATGGGCATTTACGGGCAAAATAATGCCTTTGCCATTGCTCCGGGTGCTGATCGTTTTGAACAAGGTATGCTCACATGGATGTTGCCGTCTGATTTGGTTTTATCCAATACGGGAATGGATATTAGTGGAGTTACCATACACTTTAGCAATACCGACATTTATTATATCTTATACCCTGATGTACCTTTAACCATTGATGCTACACAATTTGAAGGAGATATGTTGGCTGAGTTCATTGTATGGTATGCTAATGGCCGTGTTCAAGGGGGAATCTCTCCTGTATTCTTCCAAAAAAGAGCAAGCCTACCAGTTTATGATTATGACCCTAGTAATGATTGGCACATTATCCCTACATCCAACCACAGTGGGGCAACCGTTACAATTGCTTTAGGATGTGGTAAAACACAGCTTACAAAACCATTGATTATCTTGGAGCCATTTGATCCATTAAACGATTTCAATTATAGCGAAACTCTGTTGAAATTGATAAGGTATGAGGAAACCAAAGAACTTTTAGAAGAATTGGAAGCGCAAGGTTATGACCTAGTATATATAGACTACAATAACGGAGGTGATTTTATTGAACGTAACACAGCACTTTTTAAGCAAATATTAAATGAAATAAATACACTTAAACATGCAAACGGAAGCACGGATGCCAATATGGTACTGGGCATCAGTATGGGAGGCGTAATTGGCCACCTCGGGTTAAAACAGCTTGAAAATGAAAATATTGACCACGAAACAGATGTGTTTTTTAGCCTTGATGCACCACATAAAGGTGCTTACGTACCTCGTTCCATTCAGTTGCTGATGAAGCAACTTGAATCAATCTCCCAAATTAAAGAGATAAGAGTGAGAACTCCGTGGTTTCTGCCCGATGTTAATGTGAACATAGAAGGAGAAATAAAAGAGTTATTCAACCTTCCCAAATCCTTTAGGGATGGAATTACCACTATAAACTGCCCGGCAGCCAAGCAGTTGTTGATTTCAAATGTTTACGACAACAACGAAATGTTTGTAAAAAACAGAGATAGTGTATGGACAGGGCCGGCTAACAAAGCCTTTTATGATTATTACCTGACATTTGGCGGCTTATCTAATTGCAGGGAAATTGCCATTAGCAATGGGAGCATTGCAGCCAAAGGGCAACAGTATCCTTCAGATTTAGGATACGATTTTTTACCCGATAATATGTTAATCGGAGAACTTACATCAAAACAAGTTGCAATGTTTCCTCTTATTGCCTCTGCTACTCTAAATATTGATTTTAAACTCAGAGGACTACCAGAGAACCAGCCTAGTGCAGAGTTTTACAAAGGTGATATAAATTTATATGTGCAAGTGTGGAATGGATTTTCAGTTTCTGGCACTACAACTAAAATTAGCAGTTGGTATAGGTACAGTTCTGCTAACAGTGAAGGTTTCATGTCGTATGACAATGCCCCGGGAGGTTATCAATCAGTAAAATCATTTACTGGTGGCAATATTAATACATTAAGCCATTCAATTGGAGGAACAGTTGGAGTATACGTAGACCAGTTTTGCTTCGTTCCCAGCATCAGCAGTAATGCATTAAACACAAGCGACTTAAGATACCCTTACGTGTATGACCTTTCGCAAATTCAAATTGACGTGCCAATACCCGGAGGAGGTACTGAACCTCACTTTATTTATTCTCCCACAAATAATATTACCTTCTTTAAAAGTTTATCTGCTCCATCTACAACGTCAGCCAACAATCATTTTTGGAACGAAAGTCATTCAATTCCCACATCACAATCCGGATTTATTTTAGCAACAGAGATTTTAGGCAGCTCAAGGGCTTATGATGAAGCAATACAGCAACTTCTTAGCATCAGTGGAGGAGAACTGTATTTTTACCCGCTCAACTTTGGGTATCAAAAGTCGACCTCTCCTTCAAATCCAAGCTTTACAACGGGAAATGTGCTCTACCATAGCATTACATGTAGTTCTCTCTCAAGTTTACAAATAAACACCTCAACTCCTATTTTATTACCTGATATCTACAGTTCATCATTCAATACTTTTATTCCTGACCCTAATAGTGTATTTACCTTATCATTAAGTGGCAAAGGCTGCGGAAAGGAACCCATTACCGTAATCATGAGAAACACCTCAACCATGGAATTAGGCTCATCTACAGATAACAGATCCGGGATTCTCAATATAAACAACAACGCTACAGTCCGGTTCGAATATGGGTCGGCACTTATATTACATAATTCGTCTAAGATTATTGTCCATAACGGTTCTACCTTAGTTTTTGACGAATATGTAAATGTTCAGTTAAGTGACAATGAAAGTTCTATTGAATTTGAACCGGGAGCTAATCTTGTTTTATCCAATGGTTTCCACTTTACCTACACAGGTAACGGATTCATTTGTTTCACAGGAGGAGATGGTACGAAAAGCGTAAATATAACAGGTAATGGGCTGCTTAATATAATGGGAACAGGTAAAACCGACAAGGTTCTTGAGTTTAAGCCATTCAATTCTAACAACAAAATAAACATCACATCAACATATCCGATAACTGTAGATGGCGGGCAAATCATAAGCAGTGCACACGTAACGTTTTCAGCACCTATTATTTTTTCATACTGTGCCATAAACGGGGGATATTATTACTTTAATAAACCTTTAACTTCTGCCAATACTGATTGGGACATTGCGGATGCTTATTGTTTTTCAAACACGTCTATTACCAACGGTATTTTTAATGGACAACTTACGGGGTCAAATATTTATACAGGAAATGACGTTCTCTATATTAATGATGTTATATTTAGTCAATTAGATGCAAATGCACTGAAGGTATATAACTCAAAAACCGAAATATTTAATTCCTCATTCCTTAATAGTTCCGAACCAATTAAATTCGAAGCACAATCCTTTGATACATATTTGGAGGGTATTTACGTTCAAACAAATTCACAAAATGGCCCTCCAATATCTGGAGGAAAAGGAGTATACTTTTCTGGGGCAACAGGAGGTAGCTTAAACATTATCAGATGTAATATTCTTAATCAAAAAGTATCAGGATTAGTTGTCAATAATGCACCAGTATCAATTTCGTGTAGCCGAATTAAAACTACCGGATACAGTAGTGGCAATCCAGCAGCAATAACCATTAGCAATTCTGCATCTTTGATAATGGACCCAACCCTTGCGGCCTTTGGAGGACGATCTGACCTCAGCGGATACAGAACCACTATTCAGGCATACTATGCAAGTGATATTCAAATCAACAATGCCTATTCGAACTTAAGCAGCGATCTGGATGCATTCGAAGGAAGTATGACCAAGGACTATTCTATGTATGTCAATGAGCTATGGGCAAATAACAATTATTGGAAATGGGCAGAAAGTCCATCTCAAACAAATCACTTTTATTCATTCTATTACGCTGTTCCAAACCCTTATATAGAAGGACAATTTGACTATAAAAGATTTGGCAACAGTGGAAACGGCACTGTAATGGTTAACAGTATTCTTACAACTCCACCCGATTTGGCTTCTTTATGCCCTACTTTAATGCAAGACGACAATCCTGAGTATGGAAAGCAAGGAGAATCTGATATTTCAGAAAATTATTTTGTCAAAAACATCTCCAATATAACAACTCCATCAGGGAGTACATTAAATGAAGAGTTGCACAATATTTATAAATCAAAAAATTACTCCGTATCCTTTGCATCTTGCAAAAACATTCTCTTTTCCGATTTTCATCACTCAGACCCAAATAAAGTTGGATCATTGAAAGGCATCGTTTATGATAAAATGCTTAGTTTGTTAGGAACGGGATACTCTCAAAAGCAAATTGTTTATGGAATGCCGACACCAGAAACAGAATTATTAAAGCAAATCCAACTTAGTTTAATCAGCACTACATTCAAAAACAATCAACAGAAAGCTTTTGACCTGACAGTAGATTATTTATTAACCTTAAGACTTGAGCATAATTACAACAGAGCTTTATTACTTTTAGACTCTTTATTAGCTTCTGATGATGGTCGACACCACGACTTTCTGAATAAGTGGATTTGTCAACTTACACAAGAAAACATGTTGGTTCAAGGGCTAATTACTCCTGTTGAGTTTGCAAAAACAATCTGGAATTGCGATAAAATCGAAACAGCAAAACCTCAGACCACTCCATTTACCGATTTAGTCCCAAATAAAACAGATGGTAAAACTCCCATTTCTGATGCAATTACAGTGTTCCCTAACCCATCAAACGAAATGATGACGATTAATTTACCAGAAGGAACGTTAGTGAATTCTATTTCGTTATTTAATATTCAGGGTGTAGAAGTTTTATCGGCAATACCCAATATTACCAATAATGAAGTAAAAATTTCTGTAGCCGATTTACCTCCTGGAATTTATCTGCTAAAAATCAAGTTGGCTCAAGGCTCATTTGAGCATAAAATATCTGTACTACACTAAAAAATAATGCCTGCATTGCAGGCATTATTTTTTCACCATTCCATTAAACCAATAATCATCAAAATAAATTCTTTTCTATTTAATCACAAACTGCACCCCGTTGCGGCTGCGTTGCTCTAGCAGAATCTCCCGTTTTTCAATCATTCCCTGCAAGGCTTTATCATTGTAATGCATTACAGTAAGCAACTCCACTCCTTCATTTATCTTCACCGAAAACTGAGAGAGTAAATCCTTTTTAAGCAACGCCAGTTTCCCGGTATTGTTCTCTACACAAATGCTAAAGCTGATAGCCGAATTTTGCATGAGGTTGATATGCACACGGTGCGAAGCCAATAACGAAAAAATACCGCTTAGCTTGTCTTCCACTATAAACGAAAAATCCTTGCTTGATATGGAAATCAATGCCTGATTGGTTTTAGAAATATAGGTCGGGATATTTTTTTCTTTGCTGGTGGTTGAAACCGTTGTCCCTTTTCCTTTAGGGTTGATAAACGATTTTACATACAACGGAATATGTTTGCTTTGCAGCGGTTGTATGGTTTTAGGATGAATAACCGTGGCTCCGTAATAAGCCATTTCAATGGCATGACTATAGCTCAATGCATCCAGCTTAATGGCATCGGCAAATTTCTTTGGATCTCCATTCATCACTCCATCCACATCTTTCCAAATGGTCACGCTCTCGGCATCCAGTCCGTATGCAAAAATAGCAGCCGAGTAATCGGAACCTTCACGCCCCAATGTTACCGTTTTCAATTCCTGACTACGACCGATAAAACCTTGCGTTACCACCATTTGTTTGGCCACAATCGGCTTCATCTTTTTCTGGATCATCTCTGTTGTAGCTTCCCAATCAACCTTTCCTTCGCGGTAAGTGCTGTCGGTAACAATAAAGTTCTGGGCTTCCATCCAGCGGTTTCTGCGGCCCAGCTCGTTTAAATAGGTACTGATGATGCGGCTCGAAAACACCTCTCCATAACTCACAATCTGATCGTATACACAATCAAAGCTGCTTTCGGGACGGGTTTCCAAAATACATTCCAACTCTATAAACAGGTTTTCGATATCATCGTAAGCATTGCTGTTTTTGTGCTTAAGCAACCCGGCAATGATATCATCATGAAAAGATTTGATTTCCTTATAGATTGTATTTCTGGTCTTTTGCTTCTTATAGTACGCCTCGGCCAAACGCTCAAGAGCGTTGGTGGTTTTTCCCATAGCCGATACCACAACCAGCAATTGTTCATCTTTAAAAAGGCCAAGCACTTTGGCCACATTTTTTACCGCAGCGGCATCTTTCACCGATGCCCCACCAAATTTGAATACTTTCATCTAACTCAATTCTATTAATTCGTTTATGCTGTTTGTGTTGCACTCCTCTACAAGATTCCAAATACACCACTGCACAATCCTAAAACGGTGCGAATATAATATACTTCATGCTTAAGCATTCTTGTAAAATGGCCGACTTCGTTTTTTTTAGGGCGTGTTAACCGGCTTTTCGCTGTATCTTTTGTCCAACCGCACCTCCCGCCCCAACAAAAGGATGCCGCTGCAATCCGGCACGCACACCAAACAGCAATGGGTTCTCCATTGAACCTCAAACCTCCATCCAATCACTTCTCGATACAAACGCTTGCCCTCAATCCTCCCAAGGTTTACTCGAAGTGACTTACTCCATCCTCCAACTTCCAACCTCCATCCTCCATCCTCCAACCTCCATCCAATCACTTCTCGATACAAACGCTTGCCCTCAATCCTCCCAAGGT
>CAYMRD010000004.1:45951-95824 GCA_964392775.1 uncultured Bifidobacteriaceae bacterium | reverse complement strand
TTACTCGAAGTGACTTACTCCAACATCCATCCTCCAACATCCATCCTCCATCCTCCATCCTCCAACTTCCATCCTCCAACATCCAACATCCATCCTCCAACATCCATCCTCCATCCTCCATCCTCCAACTTCCAACTTCCATCATCTAACAAATTAGCTATATTTGCGCCACTATTATTTAACTCAAAGCACGTATGTCACAGTTTAACTTTACCACTCTCGGACAGTTTATCATTGAACGCCAAAGCGAATTTCAATTTGCAAAAGGCGAGTTATCACGCTTATTGCGCGATATCGGAATCGCAGCCAAAGTAATCAGCCGCGAGGTAAACAAGGCCGGTATTGCCGAGATCATCGGTGATGTTGGATCGGTTAATATTCAGGGGGAAGATGTAAAAAAACTTGACCTTATCGGAAACGAAATGTTTACCACCGTATTGGAACGTGGTGGCGAGGTTTGCGCCTTTGCCAGCGAAGAAGAGGACAATATGATTGCCCTGCGTGGTACTCACTCTAAAAACGGAAATTATGTAGTGTGCATCGACCCGCTTGATGGTTCTTCCAATATTGATGTGAATGTTTCAATCGGAACTATTTTTTCGATTTACAGACGTGTAACACCAGCAGGAACAGAACCAACTTTAGCCGATGTGCTTCAACCCGGAAACCGTCTGGTAGCTGCCGGTTATATCATCTACGGATCATCAACCATGCTGGTATACAGCACCGGTAAAGGCGTAAACGGATTTACACTCGACAATTCAATCGGTGAGTTCTGCCTGTCACACCCTGATATTCAAAGCCCGAAAGATGGTTCGATTTACTCGTTGAATGAAGGAAATGCTTCCGATTTCCCCGAAAGTGTTCGCAACTATATCAACTGGTGCAAGGAAAAAGACAAAGAAACCAAACGCCCGTACAGCGCCCGTTATATCGGTTCGATGGTGGCCGACCTGCACCGCAACCTGCTTAAAGGAGGTATTTTTATTTACCCGCCAACCGCAAAAGCTCCTAACGGAAAATTGCGTTTGATGTTCGAATGTATTCCGATGGCCTTTATTGTTGAACAAGCCGGAGGTATTGCCACTACAGGCACGCAGCGTATTCTGGATATTAACCCAACTGAATTGCACCAACGTGTTCCGATTTTTATTGGTTCGGAAAACATGGTCAAAAAAGCGCTTACGTTTTAATACATGCGTTTAGGAATCTTCCTTGTTTGGCTCCTTGGTATCAACACTCTTTATGCACAAAAAATGAGCGACTCTATACCTATACTCACCGGAACCATCAGCCTCCAACAACTACAGGCCTTTAAATGGCATACCGATGAGTATGCGCAGTATGTTTCAAAAAAGGAAGTATTGGATTCTATTCGTCCATTTGCACCCAATATTAAACTGATTGTGGTGATGGGAACCTGGTGCAGCGACAGCCGCGAACAGATTCCGGCCTTGCTGCGCATCGCTTCGGACCTGAACATTCCCGAATCTCATATCGAGTTATTGGGTGTAGATCGAACAAAAAAATGTTCGCATCCCGATATCAGTCCGGTGAATATTGAGTACGTACCCACCATCTTTTTATTTTATAATGGAAAGTTGATGGGGACCATTGTAGAAATGCCAACGCTTACGCTGGAAGAAGATATATTACACTTGTTAATCCCAACCCATCATGACTAAACACAAACCGCTTATTTTGGTATGCAATGACGATGGCATCACCGCTCCGGGTATACGCAACCTGGTTGATGCTGTAAAACATTTGGGAGAAGTTGTGATTGTAGCACCCGACAGTCCGCAAAGTGCCATGGGCCATGCCGTTACCATCAGCAAACCTTTGCGTTTGGATAAAACCGATATTTATGGTTCGATAACGGCCTACCAATGCAGCGGCACTCCGGCCGATTGTGTAAAGCTGGCTGTTGACAAGGTATTGCACCGCAAACCTGATTTGTTGGTTTCGGGTATCAACCATGGTTCCAACTCATCCATCAATGTATTGTACTCCGGAACCATGAGTGCGGCCATGGAAGGCGCCATTGAAGGCATTCCGGCCGCAGGATTCTCTTTATGCAATTTTTCTTATGATGCTGATTTCAGCTACGCAAAAAAAGTAGCGACACTCATCGCCCAACAAATTATTGAACAAGGTTTACCTCAGGGTTCCCTGCTCAATGTGAATATTCCCAATGCTTTGGAGCAGGACATCAGGGGCATCAAAGTTTGCCGTCAGGCCAGTGCCAAATGGAAAGAAGAATTTGACGAACGTCAGGATCCCAACGGACGCAAGTATTTTTGGCTTACCGGAAAATTTGTCAACAACGATAAAGGGGAAGATACAGACGAATGGGCCCTGTCCAATAACTATGTTTCGGTGGTTCCTGTTCACTTCGACCTTACTGCTCACCATGCCATCCCTTTTTTGAACCAATGGGATTTAAACCTTTCATAAATGACAAAATTTAAAGACTCTCTTGTATTCGGATTGATGATAGGGCTGGTATTGCCCGTTATAGGTGTTTTGGTTTTTTATTACAGCAAGTTTGCAGCCGTTGACATCATGCAGTTTATACAGGTGGCTACTAAGAACAGAGTGCTCTCTCCCATGCTGAGTTTATGTGCGATTCTTAATCTGGGAACCTTTTATGTATTCCTTAATAAAAACTTATACCTCACAGCCAGAGGCATTATCCTCGCCACCATTATTTATGGGATAACAATTGTTGCATTAAAATTTGTGCTGTAAGGAATTAATTATATTTTTGCGCTCCTTCCGGGGGATTAGCTCATTTGGCTAGAGCGCTTGCATGGCATGCAAGAGGTGGTCGGTTCGAATCCGATATCCTCCACACAACCTTGAAAGCCCTGTATTTACGGGGCTTTTTTATTTGCACTGTGGCCAGTTGTAAAGTTTCGTATAATCTTATCTAACCCACCAAACAATAAATAATAGACTTTGGTGGCATCAGGGAACTATTTTGCTAAACATGCATCCTTCTACATATTCAAAATACTGACTATCGGGATATTGTCAATTAAACTTCTTCCATCCTCCGCACCCCCTAAAGCTAAAGGGAGTTCCGCCCACAAGTCTTTTAGAAAGTGTGCGGCTGGTCCCCGCCAGGGGTGCGCGAGGGCAAGTTGATAATATCCCGATAGTCATATTCAAAATTTGAAAAAGGATGTGATAAGCATATCGACATTGAAAAACTTAAAGGTTGCGCAAATGTGTTTGGAATTTCTTTTTATGACTTATTAATTGATGAAATTGATTTAATATTTTAATAAGAAAAAAGAATGAGATAGATACCGAAATCCAAGAGATTAAAAGAAAGACAGATCGCTTATCGAAAATATTAAATTCGTTATAGAGGACTTTTCGTGTTATGTACTATTGCTATTGTCGCTGACCACAGAAGAAATAAACGTTGAGAAAAGAGATCGTTCCGCGGCCTTACGATGGTGCCGAGCCACGAAGGCGTATTTGTCTCCCGAATATAAGAATTAATTTGAAAGAGAAAGCTTGAACTTAGAACATCAAAGGCACTAGCGCAAGGCCGCTGTTACCAGCAGTTGAGTCTATAATTTATCAACATACATAACATCCAAAAAATAGCAGGGGTGCGGATGATACAAATTATTTGTTTTGATATGTTTTTCTAACTCGATGATTGGATATTTATAAACAACGGCAGTATTAAATTTTAGATTTTTACAAAGATTATCTTTAACGTACCGATAGTTATTGTTTAACTTATTTGAGTCGGAGTAGTAAATATTCACGTCTATAAGTTTCAATTTGATGCCATGTCCTTCTTTCGTACCATCGGTGCCAACCGTTTCGCAAAAGTAAAAGACTATTGAATCATAGTCATTATAAATTGGTAGATTCGGTCCGAGGTAACGATAGGAATAGCTTTTTAAGGAATCTTCTGAAAGAAGAGTTGCTACAGGTCTTGGTGCGAATAGTGTGTCACTATCAAGTTTTTTGTGGATGATTTTTACAGAATTTCTAATGTTTACTCCGAGGAATAAATCTTTCCTACAATCGGCTTTGTCACTTTTAAAGGAGCTAAAACAAAGTATGATGATTATGGTCTTAATGAATTTGTCCATGTACAATTCTGACTAACGTTTTTGTAAAATATTGAAAAATAATGATTTACATTCTTATGTTTTAATCATTATTTTTCTGTTTTTCAACCCCAAAGTTAGCACGAGAAATTATTTTCTTGCGTAAAAATGGGGAATTGCTGGTAACTATTGCACAATGAGCAATTAATAATGCCTAATAATCGAAGACCTTCTAATAATCAACCAGACTCCACGTTTGGCAAGTTCACAGCCAGTAATAATCAACACGCCACCCGCAACTTTAAAGTAGAAAAGGAATGCTGAATTGAAAACGAATGTCACACTTATGGAGTAACTCAATAACAAATAATCAATAACCAATAACCAACTCGCAATAATCAACACGCCAACCCGAAGTTAAAATAATGAATATTGAATGACGAATTATAAACGATGTATGTTGTACAACCCAACTTCAAACTTCCCTACGCCAATGCATCAATCACATCCTGCTTGGTAATGATATGTACATCGCCTCCAAGAGTTTTTACTAAAACTGCGTTATTTTCTTTGGTAATTAATTTCGATACTTCTTCCAATGTTGCTTCGTGGTGTACAAACGGGAACGATGGTTGAACCACTTTTGCAATGGTTTCTGTTTTCAACTCAGGGTGTTCAATCAGTTTGCTGAACAAATGTGAATCATTAAGAGAACCCACAAAAGCACCTGCATCATCTACCACCGGAATTTGAGAAATATCGTATTTACGCATCTTGGTCACCACATCATGAATAATATCTTTCATATTGGCAGTAACCAGTTTGAGGTGTTTATGGCGGTCAATAAGATTGATGGCCTTCGGAGATTCATCGGTGAGGAATCCACGGTCGCGCATCCAGTCGTCATTAAACATCTTACCCAAATAGCGGGTTCCATGGTCGTGGAAAATCACCACTACCACATCATCCTTTTTAAACATGTGGCGCATTTGCAAAATACCCGCCATAGCCGAACCTGCCGAGTTTCCAACGAATATGCCTTCTTCACGCGGAATCCTGCGGGTCATTACCGCTGCATCCTTATCGGTTACTTTTTCAAAATGATCAATTATAGAGAAATCAACATTGGCCGGTAAAAAATCCTCCCCGATACCTTCGGTGATATAAGGATAAATTTCATCCTTGTCAAGGATACCGGTCTCTTTGTATTTTTTAAATACCGAACCATAAGTATCTATACCCAATACCTTGATGTTCGGATTTTTTTCTTTCAAATATTTCCCTGTTCCGCAAATGGTTCCTCCGGTACCCACACCCACAACTAAGTGCGTGATTTTACCTTCGGTTTGTGCCCATATTTCGGGACCGGTTTGTTCGTAATGCGCTGCCGAGTTCGACAGGTTATCATATTGGTTGGGTTTCCATGAGTTCGGAATTTCTTTTTCCAAACGTGACGATACCGAATAATACGAACGGGGATCTTCGGGTTCAACATCCGTAGGACAAACAATCACCTCTGCTCCAAACGCTTTTAAGGCATCTACTTTCTCTCTGCTTTGTTTATCTGTTGTGGTAAAAACACAACGGTATCCTCTGATTACGGCTGCAATGGCCAACCCCATACCGGTATTTCCACTGGTTCCTTCAATAATGGTATAACCCGGTTTGAGTTTTCCGGAGCGTTCAGCATCTTCAATCATCTTCAAAGCCATACGGTCTTTGATAGAGTTGCCGGGATTGCCCGTTTCAATTTTTGCCAATACCGTACACGGTAAATCTTTGGTGATTCGGTTCAGTTGTACCATTGGGGTGTTACCAATGGTTTCCAATACATTTTTATACCACATGGGGGCGAAGGTAAGAAAGATTTTCGGCTCAAACGACTAACCATAAATACATATTTTCTTGCGTATACTTGCAATCATGCGTACTAAAATTGGATTGACTGGATTGTTATTGCTTTCGCTGCAAGGGATGGCACAATTGGCAAACCCTTCGTTTGAACAAACAGACAGCACAGGAGCCATAGCCAACTGGCACATCACACAAGGTAAAGTTACCCGCGTTTCGGTGGAACAGTTTGGCATTGTGCCTTTCACAGCCTTTGATGGTAATTATTTCATCAAACTCGAAAGTGATACCAATCCTATTAAGCCTTCGCGTTTTACCCAAACCTTTCCGTTGGCCGATACCCCGGCCAGTTTTTACCTGCACCATCTTTACCTGCCTGAAAACACCAGTCAAACTGCAGGTGTTCAGCTCTTAATGACAAAATGGAATGGCAATTCGCGAGATACTATTTTATTTGTTAATGATTCGGTGCATGTAGTAGCCAATGACAATCAGGTACCTGTTCAATGGAATACTTTTGGAGCAACATTGCGCAACCGTTATGCAATCGCACAACTGCCTGATACGGCTACCATTGAACTGACCAATGACCTGACTGCTACGGGTACTCAAATCCGCTGGTATGTAGATGCACTTTCATTCGGGCAATGGCCCGTTGGATTAAATGAATCGTTGAGTAAGTCTGTGATAGAAGTATACCCCAACCCTGCTTCCGATAAGGTGATGGTAAACATGCGCCAATCAACCTCAACTTTAGAATTGATGAATCTGCAAGGTGAACGAATGAATATTTTCATCGAAAAAGGTTCAGATGAAACGTATGTATTGCATACCCAATCGTTACCCAACGGATTGTATCTGCTCCACTCACCAAATGATGCTGACCTTCGTCAATTTATTTGCATTCAACATTAAGAGATGAAAAAGCTGCTGATTGGTTTATGTATGTTCAGTGCGTTTGCAGCAAAAGCTCAAACGGGTAAATTACTGTATATCAAGTTGGATGAGTGGGCAAAAAATGAACGTTTTGATAAATTACAAATTATCACTCCGTTTTACCTTGTTCAAAACGATACCATTCAAACCCTCGACTTTGAAAACATGCGGGAGTCGAAAAAGATACGCATCACCAAACCTGAAGGACATGCCGGTTATGCTTACGGATATTTATTTTTTAACGGTATACCCAATGCCGAAAATCCGGGACAGGTTAATATACTGATGGTTGATATTGCTGAGCGTGACCCAAAATTGTATATCGACCGCAACAATAATTACGATTTTACGGATGATGGTCCGGCTGTACATATACCCACACCGTTTCACCGCAAAGAATCGGTATTCATTGAACTTGCCCGAACGGATAATCCTGACGCCAAAATTGCCATCCGTTTATCGCGCATGGATTTTTCGACCAAAGACAGTTATAAAAACCTGCTCAACGAATACTATGAGATTTACAACAACGGACGAACATTTGTGGGTATCGAATATTGTTTCCGCGAACAGCGCTACCAAACACGTTCGGGTTGGGTGAAGATGGCTGACGACTCGTTTAGAATTGCCTTGCAGGATGAAAATGGAAATGGCTTGTACAACGAAGCAGGAACAGACAAACTGATTACGGCCAACTACAACGACACCATATTTGAAAGCAAGGATGAATTGCGCAGCATGTTGCTAGGCGCCACTGCCGAAGAAAAACGGTTTGAGAAAAACGGAAGATTGTTTGAAGTGATTCAGATCGATGCAGCCGGACAGTATATCACCCTTCAGGAGGTTTCTGATTCATTGCAAGGCGCCCGGATTCCCATTGGTAAAAAAGCACCCAACTGTTCATTTGTGGATTGGGAAGGCAAGAAATACAAGCTTAAACACTTCAAAAAACAAAACGTATTTATTTATTATACCGGTCCGGCAGCCAAAGGATTTACTCAAGATACAGCCACCCTGCGCCTGATTGCCGAAGAGTTTAAAGACTGCGTGAAGGTTGTCGGATTTATTGATGTCAACAAATCATACGAGCTCAAAATATTCGGAGGCTACTCCAACCTCAACTGGATTGCCGCCTACAAAAACAAATATGTAACACGTGATTTGCAGATTCGTGGAATCCCTTCGGGATTGTGGCTTGGCAAACGCAGAAAAGTGAAAGGGTATAATATCACGCCACAACTCTTATTAGAAGAGTTAAGAAAAAAAGAGTTAAGAAGTAAGAGTATGAAGTAAAATTAAGCTGTAATCACTTCGAGTGAACATTGGGTCAAGACTTCCCCGAAGGAAAGATTTCAGGATTTCACACAGAGAGAAATCAAAGAAGCACAGAGGGCCACAGAGAACAATTTTCTCACGACAAATATCTGTGAGATTCTGTGGCATCTGTGAGAAACAATTCTGCGTTCATCAGCTTATCTGCGGGGAAAATATCTGTAAAAATCCTATGTGCACAATGTTCATTTTAGCAGACTGTAACTGCGGACCACCAACCGACTAATTACCGACTCCTAATCACACACACATAGTTCATTTCTAACTCCACATCAAACATCACAATTCACACATCCTAAATTAAACATCCTCTTCTATCTTTTTCCCGTACTAAAATTCCTTCCCAAGCTTACTCCAAACCAGCTTTCATATTTTCCGGCACGGATAAACGGAGTGTACACAGCCCTGAAACAAACCTTATTGGTTTCTACCACACGGAAACCCAATACACCGGTGGGTACAATTTCGGATGAACTTATATCTTTAGCCAGCATCGTAAAACCCAAACCCATTTCAATTTTTTCTTTATTCGGACCGTACAATGCAGCTGTATGAAAAGGAGCCATAAAGGTTCCTCCATCCAAAGTTACTTTATTCAACATGGTATAATCACCGGGGTTGTAACCCAGGCCCACACTGCCTACCCAGCCCCAACGTTCGGTTTTAATCAGCACTTTTTCATAGTTGACACTGTAAAACAATCCCGATCCTGCAAACTCTATATACCAGTTGTTAAGGCCCGTGGGTGCCGGACCTTCTTTCTCCTGCCCGAAAAGTGACAGGGATATGAATGTGAAGAAAACAGTATAAAGTGTATGTTTGAAAAGGTTTTGCATGCGTTGATTCGAAAAGTCGTACAATATTATCAAATATTCTGTAACCTCAGCCTCGACATTGTGTTGGGCGTGTGGTGCAATATGTTACCCCTTCCCTATTGTTTTGGCTTCCACCCGGGTATAGGATGGTTATTAGGCTTGCCGGCTGCGTCCTGGCTCGTATATCTTCTCGATCATATACTTGACGGTATCCGCAACCCAGATATTACAACTGAACGCCATCTTTTTATACGCAACAATATGCGTCAGATGGTGGTATTAACCATAGCTCTCTTTGTTTTTTGCTTGTACCTGCTGTTTACCTTTTACTCTCCTACTCTGCTGGCAACAGCTGGTACACTTTCATTCTTTTGCTGCTTGTATTTTATACTCACAAGCATTCGCAATTCTATGTTTATGTACTTCTACAATAAAGAATTGATGGTGGCTTGTGTTTATGCCTCTGCATTGTACTTACCTGTAGGACTAGGCCATCCGTACAGCTTTCTATGGATGGGATATTTCACTTCTTTGCTGCTCATTACCTACTTAAACTTATTAATGATGTCGATTATTGATTTGCCTTTAGATGCAGAACAACATCAGTTCTCATGGGTAATGATGATTGGACGGAAAAGGGCCTTGCGTTTATTTAATATATTATTGGTGGCTACATTGGGGTTGTGTGTTTACCTGATGCTCTCCACAACCGGCAACCTTCGATTGCTGGCCGGATGTTATGCCCTGATGGTGCTGGCTCATGGTTTCTTATTCCGTGCCCAGAACAGAATAGCTGATGTACGCAAATGGAGCGAACTCATTTTTTGTTTACCGGTTCTTGTACTCTTATTTCTTTGAGCAGAAATGAATCCACTCTGCAATGTCTGTCACCACTTTGCGGTTTACATTGTTTAGAGTATGGGCTTACCTTCTCCATCCATCATCAGGTGAATCACTTATACTTTACAAGAAGCATCCATACAACATAAGAGAAAATTTCATTGAATTAACGATCTCTCAATTCGGCCAGTTTATCTTCAAGTTGAATGATATCAGCTACCAAAACTTCACGAGCCTTGCTTCCTTTGAACGGACCGACAATTCCGGCTTTTTCGAGCTGATCGATCAAACGGCCGGCACGGTTGTATCCAAGATTTAACCTGCGTTGCAACAACGAAGTTGAACCTTGCTGGTGTTGCACAATAATTTGTGCAGCTTCTTCAAACAAACTATCGCGCTCGCGCGGGTCAGAATCTTCGCCTCCTCCTTCTTCGTTTTCGTTTTTCACTTCAGGCAACACATAAGGCTCCTTACCTTGTTGCGAACCGATATAGTTGGCTATACGATCAACCTCGGGTGTATCAACAAACGCACATTGCAAACGCACCAGGTCATTTCCAACGGTATACAACATATCTCCTTTTCCAATCAGCTGATCGGCTCCATTGGCATCAAGGATGGTACGTGAATCTGTTTTTTGCGAAACCCTGAATGCCACGCGGGCCGGGAAGTTCGCCTTAATCATACCCGTAATTACATTTACCGAAGGACGTTGTGTTGCCAATATCAAATGTATACCAATGGCACGGGCCAACTGCGCCAAACGGGCAATCGGCATCTCCACCTCTTTACCGGCTGTCATCATCAAATCGGCTACCTCATCAATCACCACCACAATAAACGGCAGGTAACGGTGTGGCACTTTATCGGTTGGCACCAACCGTCTGCTTACAAACTTCGCATTGTATTCTTTGAGGTTACGCACCTGCGCATCTTTCAACAAATCATAACGGCTGTCCATCTCCACACACAAAGAGTTGAGGGTATTAATCACCAGCTTGGTATCAGTAATGATGGCATCACCGTCACCCGGAATTTTAGCCAGAAAATGACGCTCGATGGTTTTATAAATACTAAGCTCCACCTTTTTCGGATCTACCAATACAAACTTAATTTGAGATGGATGTTTTTTATAGAGCAATGATACCAGGATGGCATTCAACCCAACCGACTTTCCTTGTCCGGTGGCTCCCGCCATCAGCAGGTGGGGCATCTTGGCAAGGTCGGCAACAAACACTTCGTTCTGGATGGTCTTACCAAAAGCGATCGGCAAATCCATATCGGCATTTTGAAATCGTGCACTGCTCAACGCAGCACGCATGCTCACCATGGCGGGTTTTTCATTCGGCACTTCAATACCAATGGTACCACGGCCGGGAATAGGCGCAATGATACGAATACCCAAAGCCGCCAAACTCAAAGCGATATCATCTTCGAGGTTTTTGATTTTGGCAATACGCACACCATCCTGCGGAACGATTTCATATAAAGTAACTGTGGGACCAATGGTTGCCGAAATCTTTTTGATACCAATATTGTAGTTTTTGAGAGTATCCTCAATCATTTTGGTTTTCAATTGCAACTCGGTGCTTTCTACAGTCGACTTTTCATCTCCTCCATAATCATTCAACAAATCAAGGGTAGGGAATTGGTAGTTCGAAAAATCTAAGGTTGGATCATACTCCGAGTCGAGTGAGCCATAGGCTGCTGTTTGATTTTCATCCACCAGTTCTTCTTCCTGAGTTTCCTGCACTTCCAATACCAAACCGCTGTCGGTGGTCAGGGCATCCATAGTCGAAACGATTTCGGGAGTAAGATCCAATGGAGGTACAGCCGGTAATTCAATGACTGGTAACTCAGGCACTTCTTCATTTTCAGGCTCCTCTTCTTCGGGTTGAAGCTCTTCTTCCGCAATAGCCTCCGGTTCATCCTCTACAAGTGACTCCGGCTCTTCCACGATTTCGTTTTCCTTAATCGTTAATTGAAAATCATCAGGATTCAGTGGCTCCAGCTCCTGAGCAGAAAGTTCTTCCAATACATTACCTGCAGGCAAAATATCTGACTTGTTTTCATCATCTCCCACAACAGGCTCTACAACCGGGGGCTTGGGCACATAAAATTTAATATTAAAAACAGCCACTGCAAAAATTAAGGCATAGCAGATTAACAACAACCCTGTTCCTGCTGTTCCTATCAACCCTTTAAGGTATAAAAAGCCAAAGTGACCAAAGGTGCCTCCCAAAATTTGCCAGATATCAGTGAACACAAATCCGGTAACCAGTGAAATCCAAATAATACCGAAGAATGAATAACGTAATGTTTTCCAAACAGGTAATACCTCAATCTGCGTAAGCAAGCGCACGCCTATGGCAAATAAACTTAATGCAATAAGCAATGAACCGATTCCAAAACCTTTGTACACAAATGAATACCCAACCCATGCTCCTATTTTACCTAAAATATTTTCGGCTGCATCGGGATCCATTTGGGTAAACATATCCCAGCCCATATTGAGCACCAAACTTTGGTCCGACTCCCAGGTTACCAAAAACGAACCTATGGAAATAACGGTATAGATGGAAAACAACGTGAGCAGGAGCCCGAAGATTTTATGCAAACGCTCGTCCAGTATAAAACGCAGTTTACCCTTGCCCTTTGGAGGTGCGGGTTTCGTTTCTTCTACTTCCTTCTCAAAATCGGGCACCGCTGCATCTGTGTCACCCACTGTACTGATTTTATTTTGTTTAGCTTTTTTCATGCGTACCTAGCAAATTTACCGAACACCCTTTATTCCTGAAAAATAGTTTCCCACCAATACACACCTGTTGTCCACCCATCAAAAGAAGCATTTCCGGCCTATTTTTACGTTGTATCAATGCAATAGCCCTCGTATATTCGCCACCCTTAAAAAGTACAATCAACATGGAATCATCTGCCCTCTCATACATTCTGGAAATGCTCAAATATATTTTGCCAGCTACCATTGTATTCCTTACGGTTAACTTCCTGCTCAAAAATTTCTTCGAGAACGAATACCAGCGCAGAAACATGAACATCAAAGCCGAAACGGCCAAAATGTTAACACCCATTAAACTACAAGCCTATGAGCGTTTGGTGATATTGCTGGAGCGTATGACACCCAACAGTTTAATCTTCAGGGTAACACAACCCGGCATTGCTGCTTCACAATTAAAGATTGATTTGATTGCAGATATCAACAGTGAGTATAACCACAACGTATCACAACAAATTTATGTTTCGCCTCAGGCCTGGCAAATGGTGCGCATTGCCAAAGAAGAGATGATCAATATTATCAATACTTCGTATGCCCGTTTAGGTCCGAATGCTGTTGGTATCGACTTGAGTAAAGCCGTTTTTGAAACGATGATTGAAATGGAAAGCATTCCTACTCAAAAAGCACTGGAGTTTATCCGCAAAGAGTTTCACATAATCTTCGATTAGAGGACAAGGTCGATTGGAGAGTTGTTAATTATGTAATCAGTTAATATGTAAATACGATATCTCCATAATCAACATTATTAACACAATTAACACAACCAACATCCTTTAACATACATACACATGACACGACATACAACTGACTCCAATATCGAAATCAACCAGCAATACAATCAGGCATCAAACCTGAACGAGCAAGCAGGTGAGTTTCCGTATACACGCGGCATTCAGCCCGATATGTACCGCGGTAAACTGTGGACCATGCGTCAGTATGCAGGATTCAGCACCGCTGAAGAAAGCAATAAACGCTATAAGTATTTATTGGCCAACGGTACGATGGGATTATCGGTTGCATTCGACCTGCCCACGCAAATCGGGTACGACAGTGACCATATAATGAGCGAGGGTGAAGTGGGAAAAGTGGGTGTGGCTATCGACTCGCTTAAAGACATGGAAGTATTGTTTGACGGAATTGAGCTGGAGAAAATCACTACTTCGATGACCATCAACGCAACGGCTTCTACCCTGTTGTCGATGTATATTGCACTTGCCCGAAAACAAGGTGCCGATATCAAAAAGATTTCGGGAACCATTCAGAACGATATTTTAAAAGAATACGCTGCACGCGGAACCTATATCTATCCGCCAAAATCGAGCATGCGCATCATCACCGATATTTTTGAGTATTGCAGTACAGACGTTCCAAAGTGGAATACCATTTCAATCTCGGGTTACCATATTCGCGAAGCGGGAAGTACAGCGGTACAGGAAATTGCCTTTACGTTAAGCAATGCCAAAGCATACGCGCAAGCCGCTATTGCCAAGGGTTTAGATATTAATGTATTCGGGCAGCGTCTTTCGTTTTTCTTCAATGCACACAATAACTTTTTTGAAGAAGTAGCCAAGTTCCGCGCTGCGCGCAGGATGTGGGCTAAGATGTCGAAAGAGTTGGGAGCCACCAATCCCAAAGCACAGATGTTGCGTTTCCATACCCAAACCGGAGGTTCAACATTGCAAGCACAACAAGCCGATAACAATATTCCGCGTGTAACCATCCAGGCACTTGCGGCCGTATTGGGCGGAACCCAAAGTTTGCATACCAACGGATTTGATGAAGCTTTAAGTTTACCAACCGAAAATGCCGCACGTATTGCATTGCGTACCCAACAGGTAATTGCCTTTGAAAGTGGTGTGGTGGATACTGTTGACCCTCTGGGCGGAAGTTATTTTGTAGAAGCCTTAACCGATGAAGTGGAAGCTGCTGCATGGAAATATATTCAACAAATTGATGCCATGGGTGGCGCGGTAAATGCCATTGAGCAAGGATTCATGCAAAAAGAAATTGCCGATGCATCATACCGCTATCAAACGGCTATCGAGTCGGGTGAGAAAGTAATTGTAGGTGTAAACAAGTTTACGGGTAACGATGAAATTGCTCCTCCTGTGTTTAAAATTGACGACTCGATTCGCAAGATTCAAACCGACAAACTGAACCAACTGAAAAACGAACGTGATAATAATAAGGTGAAAGCATTGCTAACAGACCTGGAACAAAACGCCAAAGACGGAACCAATGTAATGCCAAAGATTGTTGATGCAGTTGAAGCTTATGCCACACTGGGCGAAGTAGCTGATGTGTTTAGAGGAGTGTTTGGAGAATATAGGGCTTAGTCCGCGGTTAGTCGGTCCGCAGTTGGCAGTTATAGTCTGCTAAAATGGATATTGTGGTTTGAATACGTCAGGTGGCTGAGCTGTTTGACGATAGGAAAACATGGTCGAAGCCACAGTTTGAAGTTCAGTCAGTTCGAGTAGCTAGTCGGGCCATGGACTGGAGCGTATCGGGAACAGGTGAATTATGGAATCACTTCTCGATACAAACGCTTGCTCACACTCCCTCCCAATGTTCGGTTCGCGGCTTGGCGAAGGCGGGGGCTTTTACCACAAAACTTTCTACGAAGCCGAAAGCTCAAATTTACGAAAAACTGTCATACGAAGCACTACCCCCCCGCTTGCGCCAAACCGCTGTTAGTGGCTGCCCTTCTGTCTGTCGTGTTTGTTGTCAGTCTGGTTAGATTCTTACAACTCTTAATTACCCAAATAAGGTTCAACTATTTTCTTGCAGTAATCCCAAACTATCTTTTCATTTTCGGACGAATAATGTTTTACGCTTTCTTTCGCCACTTTCTTTTTTGCAAAGTATTTGCCTGTAACATTCTCTACATCTTTTGAAACAGCCAAATAAATGCTGGTTTCAGCCCCTTGTTCGTTTGTGAGTAAAAAAGGTCGCATAAGTTTCGTTAAAATATTAACAAACCTAATGTTGCTGCTTTTCCCAAATTCAGAAGCAATCACGCCTGGGTGTAATGAATTAGCAGTTATGTGTCCAAGTCCTTTTTCTTTTAGTTCTGCAACCAAATGTCGTGTTATCCAAATGATGTATAGTTTGGACAGTCCATACGCTTTTATAAACGAATAGTTTTTTTTCAATTGAATATCACTCAAGTCAGGTGTGCTGCGGATTCCGTGTGCTGCGGAAGAAACATTGATAATTCTTGCAACAGGGCTTTTTGCTAAAACCTCCAACAACAATTCGGTCAAAAGAAACGGAGCGAATAAGTTAAGTGTCATAGTTTTTTCAAACCCCTCTTTGGTTGTTTCTCTGTCTTTGCCGAAAACCGCTCCTGCGTTGTTTATCAACACGTCTAATCGGTCATATTTTTGCTTGAACTCATCTGCCATTCTTTTTACGTCAGTCAATAGAAACAAATCAGCAAGCAGCATATCAACATTACTGTTTCCTGTTTCAGATTTAATTTCTTCGCATACTGCTTGTGTTCTTGTTTTATCTCGTCCGTGTATGATGACAAAATGTCCTTGTTGTGCTAATGCTTTTGCAGTTGCTTTTCCAATACCGTTTGTCGAACCTGTAATGAGAATTATTTTTCTTTCCACTTTTAGACTGTTTTAATTGCTATGCGCTTGTCATATTAGAATGAGGCATAACTTGTTTAGCGTTTGCTTTGGTGTTAGGTAAAACAGGAGCTTTTTTGTATCGTCCCCAAGCTATAAAAAGAGCTATAGCAGCTAAAATAACATTCATACCCAATACGTTGTATTCTCCTTTGGCAATATGATACACAAAAGCGAATACCATAACAACGGCAAGTCCTAATGCCGCCAATGGCGTAAGTATGGGTTTGATGCGCAATAAGGCGGGAAGCACTAAGCCAATACCGCCTAATAATTCTGAAACCCCGATAAACCTTACCAAACCGACTGAAACTTCGTTGACCCAAGGCAGGGATTTAGCAAGTTCTTCAATAGGTTGCATAGATTTCATTGCTCCTGCCATAATAAACATTACGGCTAAGATTGCTTGTGCAATCCAAAGGGAAATATTCAATGTTTTTGAAGATATTTTTTGTTTTGTCATTTTATAAACGGTTTAGTTTTTTAGTTTAAAATGCAATTAATCTCTAAATTAACCTCATCACCCACCATAAATGTTCCTGTACTTTCACCTATTTTATAATCTAAGCGTTTTAAAGTCAAACTGCCTTTTAATGTGTTTTGAGAAAAAGTGAACGGAATTTGTACATTTTTCGTTATACCGTGCATACTTAACGAGCCGCTAACAATATAGCCGTTGTCTGTCTTTGAAACTGAGGTTGATTTGAAACAAATGTTTGGATATTTTTTTTCATCAAAAAAGTCTTCTGTACGCAGGTGTTTGTCTCTTTTTGCATTGCCTGTGTTTACTGTTGCCACGTCAATACACACGTCAAAATTAGAAGTCGCAAGATTGCTTGGTATAAAATTTACAGTACCTTTCATTCCTGTAAAAGTTCCTTTTACAGTTTTTACTTTCATATTGCTGATTTGAAAATTAACAATTGATTTCTCTGTGTTGATGTGCTGTGCAATACCTGCCATAACTATAAAGCAGTTCAATGCTATTGTTATGATTATGATTGTTTTTTTCATTGAATTATCATTTTATTTTTTTGTTGATGCAAAAGTACTTAATTTTGCTTTCCAAAGTAAAGCAGTTACCTAAAGGAAACCAAAAATTATTTTTTATGGGCGGAAAAAAGCATACTGAATGTACAGGTTCGCTGCTTCCTATTCGGGATGCGTTGGACGTAATAAGCGGCAAATGGAAATTACTGATTTTGGTTTCTGTTTTGTCAGGCAATCACAGATTCAGAGAAATTGAACGAAGTATTCCGAAAATGACTTCCAAAGTCCTTGCGAAAGAGTTAAAAGATTTGGAACAACATCAGTTAATCAAAAGAACCGTGTATGACGATTCTCCCGTTCTTGTAGAATATACAGCCACAGAATATTCAAAGTCGTTGTATAACGTCATTAAAGCATTGAGAGATTGGGGGACTAACCACCGAAAGAAAGTTTTCGGAAAATAGTTTTTTTCCTGTTCATTTGTCAAGTCGGGTTTTGGTCTGTCAGAAGTCAGTCGGTTGATGTCTGCACGGTCGGTCGGTCAGGGTTGCCACTAACGAAGAAGTGACTGCCTTTAAATTATCCATTTCCCTTGCCTACTTTCCTTCTTGCCTACTTGCATTTTCTCTCGCGACTCAATCCGCGGACCAGCAAACTGCGGACTGCCGACCTCTACTTAAATTTAACTTTCATTTCCATCGGCATTGACCGAACTTAGCAAGATGAACCGAATGCTCAAGTTGGCTGGTATAACCTTGATTTTGTTAAGCGCATGCAAGGAATCGTATCATACTGCCCAATCCTCTCATACCAACACACGCATTCAGGCCGATAGTTTGAAGCTGTATGATTCAACTGCTCATTATCTGATTGCTCCTTATAAGTTACAATTGGATTCGCAGATGAACGTGGTGATTGGAACAACCCAAACCCGCCTCACCAAAGAGCGCCCCGAAAGTACCTTGGGAAATCTGGTATGCGAAGCAACTGTTGCGTATGCTTCTAAACATTATTCCAAACGGATAGATATATGTGTGATGAATCTGGGTAGCATTCGCTTGCCTTCTATAGAGGCGGGCCCTATAACTGTTGGCAAGGTGTATGAGCTGATGCCTTTTGACAATATGATAGATGTATTGGAGATTAAAGGAAGTGTTGTAGTTGAATTACTACAACTGGTTGCAGCAGCCGGAGGATGGCCCGTTTCAGGCATCCGGTTTCGTATTGAGCAAAACCGCGCGGTTGATATCATGGTGCAATCACAGCCTCTTGATACGAATAATATATATGTGTTGGTTACTTCGGATTATGTTGCCGATGGTGGCGACAAAGCATTGATGCTTAAAAACAACATAACACGCAAGGGTCTTAATTACCTTGTTCGGGATGCGATACTTGATTATGTAAAGAGTTCGGGCAACATCAATATCACTAAAGATGGAAGAATCACAAATTAAGCGCAGGGATTTTATACGCACCACGGCCAGACTTGGTGTATTGGGTACACTGGCAAGCTCTCCCCTTGTTAACTGGGCTGCTGCCAAACCTGTTACCCTAACCGTATTGCATACCAACGACTGGCACAGCCGTATTGAAGCCTTTCCTAAAGATGGTGGTGCTCATCAGGGAATGGGCGGTGCCGCAGCCCGCGCAGCGCTTATTAAAAAGATAAGAAGCGAATCCGAGCATGTATTACTGGATGCGGGAGATATCTTTCAGGGAACTCCTTATTTCAACTTCTTTGGCGGTGAACTCGAGTATAAACTCATGACACAGATGGGTTATGACGTTGTGACCCTTGGCAACCACGACTTTGACAATGGTATTGAAGGATGGATGCGCATGTTGCCCCATGCCGGGTTTGCCTTTGTGAATAGCAACTACGATTTTGGTACCACTGTTATGGCTGAGGTTGTTCAGCCTTATAAGATCATACATAAAGGACCGATTAAAATTGGCATATTCGGTTTAGGCATTGAGTTAGCGGGCTTGGTTCCCGATAAAAACTACAGGGGCATCGAATATACCGACCCGGTAGCTGCTGCAAACCGCACTGCAAGCTATCTTAAAAAGAACCAAAAGTGCGACCTAATCATCTGCCTGTCACACCTCGGGTATCAATATGAAGGTGATAAAATTTCGGACATAAAATTGGCGCAGCAAACACAACACATCGACTTAATCATTGGAGGACATACCCATACCTTTATGCCTCAACCTGATAGCCTCCAAAATGCTTTGGGAAACACTGTGATGGTGAACCAAGTTGGTTGGGCAGGATTGCAACTCGGCCGAATCGACTACACCTTCGAACCCTTGAAAAATAAGGGGGGCACAACAAACAGTACACTTATCAATATTGGTCATAACAACTGTTGACAACCGTTCGTCAGTTATTAACATCCACTTATATTTTTTTTGAAAAAAGCAAGCTATCCACAGACTATTCCACAAAAATAATCAAAGTTAAGATGGTCCATTTTAAAAAATTGTGATGATGTATAAGCAGTTACATTTTTGACAGCTTAACTATAAAAAAATACTGTCCTGAAAATTTTTTTATTCACATATTTTATATCACCTTTCAAGTCGAATAGAGTATTACTAAGATGAGCGAAAAATCAGCCGAAAATGTATGGAACAATTGCCTGAAGTTAATTCAGGATAATGTATCTCCGCAAAGTTTTAAAACATGGTTCGAACCAATCAAGTCAATTAAGCTTGAAAACAAAGTATTAACAATACAGGTTCCGAGTCAGTTTTTTTACGAGTGGTTAGAAGAGCATTATGTAACCCTGCTTAAAAAGACATTGAAACAAGAACTGGGAACAGGTTCTCGTTTAGAGTACAACATTATTGTTGAGAACTCAACCAACAACGCAAACCCCTATGTAGTAAACTTACCGGGAAGCACCAATGCGAAAGCAGACACTCAGAATGTAAATGTACCGCTTAACTTAAGCAGTAATATTAAAAACCCGTTTATCATTCCGGGTCTTAAAAAAATCAATATTGACTCGAACCTGAACTCGAATCTTACATTTGATAATTTTATTGAAGGCGATTGTAACCGCCTGGCTCGTTCGGCAGGTTATGCAGTTGCCAACAAACCCGGTGGAACATCTTTTAATCCATTGATGATTTTCAGCGAAACAGGTTTGGGTAAAACACATCTGGTGCAGGCTATCGGTAACATGATTAAACAAAACAGCAAAAACAAAGTTGTATTGTATGTACCGGTTGAAAAATTCTGCAATCAGTTTGTGGATTCGATTCGTAACAACTCCAATCAGGATTTCATCAACTTCTACCAACACGTAGATGTTTGGATTGTAGATGATGTTCAGTTTTTAGAGAACAAACAAAAAACACAAGAGATATTCTTCAGCATCTTTAACCACCTTCACCAACTGGGTAAACAAATTATCCTAACCAGCGACCGTGCTCCTAAAGATTTGAAAGGAATGGATGAGCGTTTGTTATCACGTTTTAAATGGGGCCTCTCTTGCGATTTGCAAGGACCTGATTTTGAAACACGCCTCGCCATCCTTGAGCACATGATGTATGCCGATGGTATTAACCTGAGCCGCGATGTAGTTGAGTATGTTGCTCACAACATCAACACCAACGTGCGCGAATTACAAGGTGCATTGGTTTCATTGCTTGCTCAATCATCCCTTAACCGTAAAGAAGTAACACTCGATCTGGCTAAACAAATACTTAAGAACTTCGTTAAAAACTCATCACGCGAAATTTCAATTGAGTTTATTCAAAAGCTGGTTTGCGATTACTTTACCATTCCGGTAGAGCTGGTGAAATCAAAAACACGTAAACGTGAGATTGTTCAAGCCCGCCAGATTTCAATGTTCTACGCCAAAGACTTAACCAAGTCATCACTCAAAACCATTGGTATGCACTTCGGAGGACGTGATCACTCAACCGTAATCCACGCTTGCCAAACGGTAAACGACCTGATTGAAACCGACAAAAAATTCAAAGCCGATATCGAAGAGATCGGCAAACGAATCAAAATTAACTTAGTATAAAAGAAAGCCCCGCAGAGATGTGGGGCTTTTTTATGATTTCGTATTTTCAACTCATATCAGATTCGCATTACAGCGCGGCAATAATAGCTGCCAGCTCCGCTTTTGTTTTGCCCAGTTTAATTTGAATCCTACCCAGCATTTCATCCTTTTTACCATCAACAAACAACATATCGTTATCTGTAAGCAAGGCAAATTTTTGTTTCAATTTCCCTTTGGTATCGTTCCAGTTTCCTTCAAGTTCAGTTAAATTTTTTTATTACCGTCACCTTAAGGTGACGGTAATAAAAAAAGAATAAAGTTGATAGTATTACTGAGCTATCAATCTACCTGATTGAAGGGTTTTAGTGTTGCTTGTAATTTTGTAGAAATACATACCTGAAGGAAGATTGGCTGTATTAATTGTAGTGAGTTCTTTGGTAATCGGAACATTCATTACTTCTGCTCCCAAAATATTGAATATCCTTAGTTCTGATGTATTGATTTGGGCTGCATCATTCATAACAACCGTTGTATATGTTGTAAATGGATTAGGATAAATCGTAGCTGCATTATTTACATTCTCTATAGAACCGATTCCTGTAGGAGGCGCTACATCACATACTGAAGGTATTATAGCTGTAATAGCAGTAGTCGTTACCGCACCGGCAGTTGTCAGTGCACGTCCGTTAAGCATAACGCCAGTTGTAAGCTCTATAGCTCCGTTATTACACACAATCGTTCCGTTAAATACCGAATAATCATTGATGCTTACTGCTCCATCTATTTTCCAAAACACATTTTTCGCTTGCGTTCCGTTGATCAATATCACTTTTGAATATGTGCTTGTCGAAAATGCTCCGTTTACTTGAATCACAAATACGGCATTAACATTACCTCTTGCATTCAGAAAAAGCGTATCGGTAAAAGTCGTAGCTCCGTTCATAATATACGTATGTGGTGTAAGCACCAGATTGCGACCAAAATCAGCAGGGTATAATAATTCAATATCCGCAGGAAGTGTATTCAAATAGGTATATACATTAAGTAAATCGGCTGCACATGTTGCAGTTGAAACATCAGGAATTGGATGAAGAACACCTGTTATGTCCAATACATTAAATGCGGTGGTTAAACCTGCGTTTGTCCCAACATCACCTGTAATATAACTTACACCCGAATTTGTAACAGGTCCATCAGCAGAAAATATAGCATAACAAGCTGTAGAGGCAAGATTCGGAGCAGATGGTCCAGTAAGAACCGCACTTCCACAACCAATAGGATTGTATGCAAATATTCCATGAACCGAAACCGCACCGGTGGTTGAAAGCGCACGGCCTTCAAGAGTATCACCCGCGTGCATATTGATTGCAGCATTGTTTGCGATAACAGTTCCTTTCATCGAAGTTCCTGTATCCATGTCAACCATTCCTTCTACTTTCCAAAATACGTTACAGGCCAATGCTCCATTAACTAATTTTACTTTTGAATTGGCACTTGTAGAAAGCGATCCCTGGATTTGAAAAATAAATACGGCACTGGCATTTCCTTGCGCATCCAGGATAAGATCTGAATTCAGTGTTGTCGCAGCCGAAATGGAATATACGCCTTCCATTAGCACTTGTCCATTGCCAAGCAAAGGAGCCGGAAAAAAAGTAGGAACAGTACTGTTTAACTGATTGTAAGCAATGAGCAAATCTGATGCAGCTTGTGCGCTCACACCATCTACATCATGCATCTGACCATTTACATTTCCAAAGAAAATACTGGAACCATTGTTTGTGCCTACATTGCCTGTTAGCTGCGAAATGCCGGAGTTGGTTAGAGCTCCATCTGTTGAGAAAAGAACAAAGTTACCGACTGCACCCAATGGAGGGGCTTGTGCAAAATTTGAGGTTGGCAGCAAGAACAATATAACTGCTGAGAATAAGCTAAGTAATGAATTTTTCATATAGTAATTGTTTGGTGTGTGAATGGATTTTCACTCAACAAAGATGGACCTAATCCTAGCGGAGGGTCTTACACAACTTTGTAAATAAGTTACACAATTCACACCTTACAACTACATCCTTTGCATATACCAGCTCAGTTCTTTTTCCATTTTTTTGTACCGAAAAATAGTGGTAATAATTTTTTGCAAGCGTACAAAAGCTGTTTCGCTTTTAACAACATAATCAAAAGCACGGTGGTGCATGCAATTGATTGCCACATCAATTTTATCCTGAGAGGATAACATCACAACAGGTATATCAGGATTCATCGCTTTAATTTTATCCAAGGTTTCCATTCCATTCATCGCCAGTTTATCAATGCCATCCAGATGGTAATCCAAGATGATGACATCGGGACCATGCGGTAAATACTCCAAACACAGCTCCCCGGTTGCAAATGTTTCAATGCTAAAATCTGCATGTTGCAGAAATTCTATTTCCAACGATTTTAAAAACACGGCATCGTCATCTACGAGGAACAACTTTATTTTATCTTTCATATTCAGTATCTTTAATTCTACGAAACTCTATATCTAATTCATCACATGCCTGTGTGCAAACATGTTCAAGCTGTAAAACAAGCTCATGCATTTCTTCTATCTGCTGTTGTGAGCTTGCATACTCCTGAATCTTTCTTGCAATGTTTTCAAAATCGGAACTGATTCCCACAATTGAAAAGGAAGGAATCATCTTATGCACCGATGCATGTAAGGTTTGCCAATCCTTATCTAAAAAACTCTGTTTCATGGTTTGTATAAGCGGTGGCGTTTGTTCTAAATAAAGCGAAATCATCTCCATCATCAATTTCGGATCCGACTTTGTGCGATGAACCAGATAGGCAAGATCCGTGCATTTCAATTTTTCAGTTCGAACATCTCCACTTACTGCTGCATTCTCAATTTTCAGATAGGGCGGTTTTTTGACCAATCCTACTATTTTACTGTATAATAACCGTTCATCCACAGGTTTGGCGATATAATCGTTCATGCCAACCGATTTACATTTTGCCAGATCAGCCGTGGTTACATCAGCCGTTAAAGCAATGATGGGAACTTTGGAGTGCATGATATTGCGAATGTACTCTGTGGTTTCAAACCCATTCATTTCGGGCATTTGCAAATCCATCAAAATAACATCATACGTTTTAGCCTGTAATTTCTCAATGGCAATTTTCCCATTACCGGCAATATCGCGTTCAAATCCAAAATCATCCAACAGCGTTTTCATCAGCAATTGATTGAGTTCAATATCTTCAACAACCAACACTTTGATGTTTTTAATTTCAGTATCCAGTTCAACCATCTCTGTTACCAACTCCGCCTCTGCCTCCGTTTTTTGAAAACTTAGCACAAAGCTAAATATAGAACCTTCATCTATCTTGCTTTTTACGTGAATGGCTCCACTCTGGGCTTCTACCAACTGTTTTACGATGGCAAGACCTAAACCGGTCCCTCCATACAATCTTGATGTTCTGCTCGATGCCTGCTGAAAATTTTCAAATATCTTGCCCATTTTATTTGCGGCAATACCTATTCCTGTATCCGTAACCGAAAATTCAATCGTTGCATTCCTTTCATCCTGATTCAGCAAACGAACGCTCACTACAATTTTCCCCCTTGTTGTAAACTTCACAGCGTTGCTCACCAGGTTTAAAATGATTTGATGCAACCGAACCGGGTCACCAACCAATACCTCCGGTATATTGCTGTCATACTCTTTAATCAACTCTAAGTTTTTCTCCTGAATTTTTGTCTCAAACAAATGCAGCATAGCTGATATGGACAATGCCATTTTAAACGGAGTTTGTTCAAACGTCATCTTCCCTGCATCAACTTTAGCCAAGTCTAGTATATCATTAATGAGAACGATTAAGGCATCACCACTCATTTTAATAGCCGTCAGATATTCCTTTTGTTTGGCTGTAAGACTCGTTTTTAATAACACTTTGGTAAATCCGATAATCGCATTCATAGGTGTGCGTATCTCATGACTCATATTGGACAAAAACTGCTGTTTGGCCTTTACGGCTTCCTCTGCAGTTCGTGTGGCATTTTCTGCTTTGCTTTTTGCTTCTTCTGCAATTCCGGTAGCCAATTCGGCAAAAACCTTTGCTTCCGTGAGTTCTGTTGCAATTCTTTTTTGATCTGTAACATCTCTTGCAACAATCACTACACCCAACACCGTTCCTTGATCATCCTTATAAACCGAACCATTGAACAATACATCCGTTAACTTTCCAGCTTTGTGCCGCAGTGTAAGTGGAGAATCGGCAACCGACCCTTTGGCGAAAACCTCTTGGTATACTTCACGTGCCTTTTGGGGGTCGGTAAAATAATCAAAGAAATCTGTTCCTGTGAGTTGTTCACGAGTCAATCCCGTAATATTAGCGGATGCCTCATTCATATCCGTAATCTTGCCTTCGATACTGATGGTAACCAACGGATCTAGGCTGGCTTCTATCAAACTTCTGGCGTATTGTGATTCTTGTTTTTTAGCCGTGTCCATTTTTACAATCGTTTCTATAAACTTGTTTATTCACCTGTTACGATTCCAACTTCTTCAATTGGACTTCGCTTTTTGTCTTTCAATTGTTTAAAATGAGAAGGCGACAGGCCAGTCATTTTTTTAAATTGATTAGATAAATGAGCTACACTGCTGTAATTCATCTTCCATGCTATTTCTGTAATATTAAGTTCTCCGTAGATTATCAACTCCTTTATGCGCTCCACTTTGTGAGCAATAATAAACTGCTCAATGGTGGTACCTTGTACCTCCGAAAACAGATTGGCCATATAGGTATAGTCATGGTTTAGTTTCTCACTTAAAAAATCTGAGAAATTTACTTTTCTCACTTCATCTGAGCTGTGGTGAACCATTTCCACAATTACATTTTTAATTTTCTCGATAAGCATGGCTCTCTTGTCGTCCATGAGTTCGAGTCCCGAATTGAGCAATCCTGTTTTGAGCTGTTCCCGTTGTTCGGCCGAAAGGGTTTCCATAATCTCCACTTCGCCCAAATCAACAACGATAAAATGCAGCCCAAGCTTTTTTAATTCCTCTTTGACTGCCATTTTACAACGGGCACTGACCATATATTTAATGTATATTTTCAAATTCTGTTAAAATAAGCTGCTCCCAAAGGTGCTCACAATTGAGTCGAATAGACTTATATAACTTTCTAAAAAAGTTACATCATTCACACATTTGCAGTGCGATTGTCGTAAGTAGCCAATATGTTAAATCTGGAAAACGTTTACCACGAAACGCCTGAAGATGTAGAATTTAAGATAAATTCTATTTTTTATGGAAGATAGGCATTATGCTGCACTATAATGATTTAATTTACCGAACCTGCACTTACTGCAACAAATCCCAGTTACCCTATTTGCCCCAACGCATACCGTTCATCACTTAAACAAGAATTGTAAAACTAAAATAAATACATTCGCGCACAGTATCCGGTTACAATCTATCCGGATAGCAGAAGTGTTTCCATCAACAAAATAACAATCAATGAAACCCGGTATTTCGTATTTGCTTATTTCCTTTTTGATCCTTAGTTGCTCTAAAAAAGAAGATACTTCAACAGATGTCGTTCCTGCGTCACCAACCGAATTGACAGCCCAATTAGCCGGTAATACTCAAGTTACATTAAGCTGGAAGGACAACTCAACCAATGAAACCGGATTTAAAATAGAAAGAAAAAATGGCAATAGTAACTATATACAAATAGCAACAGTTGGAAGCGATGTTACACACTATGCAAACACCGGTCTTGCTGCAAACACAGAATATAGCTACAGAGTATTGGCATATAATGCAGTTGGCAATTCGGCAAACTATTCAAATCAGGTAACGATTAATTCGGTTATCATCGGAACGCAATGTTGGATGCAGAAAAACCTGGATATTGACCATTACCGCAATGGCGACCCTATACCACAGGTAACCTCCCCTACCGAATGGCAAAGCTTAACAACAGGTGCCTGGTGTTATTATGGCAACAAAATTGGAAATGATACTATTTATGGAAAGCTCTATAATTGGTATGCGGTGAACGATCCGCGCGGTTTGGCTCCACAAGGATGGCACGTAGCTACCAGTGCCGAGTGGAATACATTGACTGAGTATTTAGGAGGTACAACGATTGCCGGAGGAGCATTGAAAGCAATGGAACATTGGACGAGTCCGAATACAGGAGCCACCAATAGCAGTGGTTTTACAGCACTTGGCGGTGGTTTTCGCAACACCCAGGGAGTGTTTAGTAATGCAGGAATCTTAGGTGGTTGGTGGACAGCTGATAGCGATAATAGCGAAATCTCGTTCTATCGTGTTTTGTACAACAGCAATACAAAATCGGAAGGTTACCATATCCAAAATACCGTTGGCTTGGCTGTGCGTTGTGTGAAGGATTAAAAATTCTGATAATTCCTTAAAGTTCGTTTGTGGGAAGGTTTTGGGCTTTGTGTAGTGGGGGCTTTTAGCACAACACTTCATACGAAGAACGTCCGCCCCATTACGCCAAACCACTAGCGATAGTTATTTTATTTCAGTCAATTCGAATGTGAAATCGTTAAAGGTTTCACCTGATTTAATCCCACCTGTCGCACTAAATAAAGCCTGTCCTTCAATATTGTCAGTTGCAGTCCCAAGCCATAGTTCGCTTACTCCGTCAGACTTTAGATGTGTAAGCAATGTTTCCATTAAAAGTCGTCCTGCGCCTTTTCTTCTGTATACTTCCAGAACTTCAATGTCATACAAGTAGGCTAAATAGTCAGATGCGTACAGAGAAGGAAACCTGTAAGCAAGTGCATAACCAATAACCTTGTTGTCCAGAACAGCCGCCAAAAGATATGTTCTGTCGTCAGTCAGCAATTTTTCCAAATGTTTCGCTGATGGTTTTTCATCAGAGTCTTCAATAAGATTGTCCATTATAGAATTAACAATCATTGTATCTTCTTTTTGGACTTTTATTACTTTCAATATCATTTTTTTCTCTGTCATTTTTGGACAGTCATCCTGTATTGTGGCCAACAGGCTGCGACTTGGCGTTCGGTTGGGAAGACGTGACGCAGTCACAAAAGCAGGCTCGATAAACGAATATATAAATTAAGATGGAGATGTTGTAATATAGTGTTGATGGTTCATTCAATGTATATCCGCAAGTGTACCCCAATGCATATTGGGCATGGCTTTGTGTACTCTTTGATCCTCCTATGTTTGCCTATGCGAATCTTGCCACAAAGTCTCCAAGACTCTAAGTTTCACAAAGTATTGTTGAGCAATAAATATATCGTTTAGTGGAGTCTCTTCTTCGTGTTTCTTGGTGTCCTGGTGGCTCCTGTCGACTTGGAAGCGCGAAGCGCTCTTTGCGCCCTCTATTCCTGTCGACAATTCCTCTGCGGAGCCCCGCCCTCCGAGACGGGATACGTATTGGCGGGGCCTCTGCGTTAAAATACTTGTCTCACAGAAAACACAGATTGCCACAGATAGCAGAAGAAGAGTCGGCTGTTGGCGGTCGGTAGTTGGCGGCTGCTAACCGATTAATATTAGACTCCACATCTGAATAGCAGACCATTTTTAAGGGAAGTCTTAGAATACACAAAATCTTGGTGCTCTGGTGGCTTAGTGGCAAAGAACTCTCGCCACAAAGTCACGAGGCTCAACGTATCACTAAGTTTAAATTCTACTGGTAAGCTTGCAGATATACACTTCATTTTATCCATTTAATCTGTGGCAATTTTCTCTCAACACACTTTTACAACATGTCATATATTTATTACTGTATAAATCAATGTGTGAATGATGTAACCCTTATCTCAAATGATGTAAAACATCCAGATCATTCAAGAAGTAGATTTGAATGTGCTTAAATATTAGTTAACACATAAAAAATCATCTGATTCAACACTCTTAAAATTCTAAAAAATGGGAAATCATATTCTAAAAATCGCATCCATAAACAATATAACACACGATGTGTTACGGATTGTTACCAATAAACCTGCCGGATTCAACTTTTCACCCGGACAAGCCACCAATATAGCTATTAATAAAAGTGGCTGGCTAAAAGAAGAAAGGCCCTTTACCTTTACAAATTTGCCCACCAACAATTCTTTAGAGTTTACAATTAAAACGTATCCAGAACAGGAAAGTGTTACCAATGAGCTATTACACTTAAAGCAGGATGATGAGTTAGTGTTACATGAGGTTTTCGGAGCCATTACTTATAAAGGTGAAGGTGTTTTTATAGCCGGAGGAGCCGGCATTACACCCTTTATTTCCATTTTCAGAGATCTGAAAGCAAAAAACGAAATCGGCAAAAACATGTTATTGTTTGCCAATAAAACAGAAGCTGATATTATTCTTAAAAATGAATTCGAGGAATTACTGGGTGATGCATTTGTCAATATATTATCGGATGAACAAATTGAAGGCTACCAGTATGGACGAATTACAGAAGAATTTCTGAAAGCAAACGTGACCGACTTTAATCAGCAGTTTTATATATGTGGTCCGCCACCCATGATAAAAGATATTGAAAAGCAATTGATCAATTTAGGCGTTAACGAAACTCGAATTACAAAAGAAATATTTTAAATATAAAACTCATGGAAACAGCAACTAAAGGATACAATTTAACGATCCCCGTAAATAATATTCATTTATCGTATGATGATATTGGAGAGGGAAAAACTCCGATTATCTTCTTACACGGTTATCCTTTCGATAAAACGATGTGGAAGGGTCAGCTTGATTTTTTAAAAGAATCCTATCGTGTAATCGCTTGTGATATCAGAGGATTTGGGAAATCAACGGATGAGGAATCACACCTAAGCATAAACATGTTTGGAAACGATTTAATAGCTTTTATGGATGCATTAAGCATAAACAAAGCAATTGTTTGTGGATTATCAATGGGAGGATTTATAACGCTGAATACACAAAAAAGACTCCCCAATCGCTTTGAAGCATTGATTTTATGCGATACACAATGTGTTGCCGACACGGTTGAAGTAAAGGGAAAACGCCTTAAGATTATTGATGAAATAGAAATGAATGGAGAAGCTGATTTTAATGAAGGATTTATTAAAAGTGTTTTCCATAAAGACTCCTTAATCAATAATGAGGAATTGGTTGAAACGTTGCGTACTGTTGTGTTTTCTAACTCTCAACATATTATCACAATGGGGCTAACCGCCCTGGCCGAACGTTCAGAAACCTGCTCTACATTGAAAGAGATAAGCATTCCAACCTTAATTATTTGCGGCAGAGAAGATGAAGTAACGCCCCTTGATCAATCTAAATTTATGAATGCTAATATTAAAGGATCCATACTTCGTGTTATTGACAATGCGGGACATGTATCGAATCTTGAACAACCCGATGAATTCAACAAACATCTTTTGAGTTTCTTAACTGATTTAGAGCTTTAGAACAAACCGAAGGAATGTTAGTCTAAAATTTGTTTGAGGCAAAGGTGACGCGCTGTTGTTTACCATTTTGCAGATTTACGATGGGTGGGATTTTTACCACAAAGTTGATGTGGAGCACGCCCCCCGCCTAGTGCAAATGTGTTGTTATGTGCCGTATTTCTATTCACGTTTCAGTATTATTTGTGTCGTTAGTTTTTCGTTTTTACTGGTCAGGATAGTTATAAAATATTGTCCTGCTGCAATGTCTAAAAGTGAAATTATTTGCTGGTTAGTCATAAATGATTTCAGGATTTTTCCGTTTAGGTCTGCCACGATAATTGTCTTGTTACCAGCAACAGGAATTGTTATAAAGTCACTTGTCGGGTTAGGAAAAATGAGAATGTTGTCAACCGATTTATTGTCTGCAATGCCTGATGTCGGGCCGGTTTTAATTGCTTTTTTTGTTAATGTTTTTGTCGAACCGATGTCAAGCCGAATAAAATAAATGCCGTCTGCTAAACTGTCACCAAACAAGTTGATATTATATGAACCACTTGGTAAAATTGTCGATTGGAAAATACTGCTAAGTATTTGTCCCGAGATACTAATAACCCGAAGTGTAATTGTGTCTGATTGCACAATGTCGAAATGAATAGTCGTTGAGCTACTAAATGGGTTTGGATAAATACTTAAACTGTCAACCGTTTGAGAAAAAGTTGCTCCGCAACAAAAGGTCAAAAGTGTCACTAAAAGTAATCGTTTTATTGTCTTCATTATCGTCAATTGTCAGCTAGTTGTTAGCACGTTTTATTTGCGGCCAACGGCTGTGATGCAACACTTGTCCGTTGTTATCTGTGAGTGTTATAAAGTAAATACCTGTCGGTTGGTCTGTGATGTCAAGTGTGTTTACGTTTGTCTTGTTAGCAATAATTTGTCCTGTTACGTTTGTCAGTTGCGCGTTTGTCTGAACAGAAAAATTGATTATGTTGTTTGTCGGGTTTGGATAAACACCGATTGCGTTTTTGTTTGCGGTTAGGTCGGCAATGCCTGTCGTATATCCACAATCTTCGCTGAAAGTTACGCCTGTATCATAAAGATAAGGGTCATCGTTGTCAGGATTGCCATTTATCCAATTCGCTGTGCTGTATGCGGAATCGTCCACTTGAATGCAACTAAGATTTGGATTGTTGTCTGCCCAAAGCTGCGTAAGATTGGTGTTGTTCCCATTGTTAAGATACAAACTTGTTAGCTGGTTGCTTTGGCATTCTAATAATGCCAAAGCCGTCTTGTTGCGTACATCTAGGCTTGTTAACTGATTGCCACCACAAGCTAATAATGTCAAAGCCGTATTATTGCTTACATCTAAGCTTGTTAACTGATTGTGGCTACAATCTAATGCTATCAAAGCCGTATTATTACTTACATTTAAGCTCGTTAGTGGATTGTCACTACAATTTAATAGTGTCAAAGCCGTGTTGCTACTCAAATCCAAATTTGTTAGCAAGTTGTTGTAACAATACAATCCCGTTAAATTAGTAAACGCTTCTATTCCTGTAAGGTCAGCAATGTTTTGGACTTCACAATTCATAACTCCTGTATATGCCTCTGCTTCACTTACTTGAATTTCGCTGTCGGAATTGGTGTTAATACCTGTGTGTCCAAGCAAAAACGCTTTAAAATTCGCATCTGGAATGTGTACGTTTTGTGCGTTTAAAGTCGCAATACTTGTTGCCAAAGCAACTGTCAGTGTCAAGAAATTCTTTTTCATTTTTCTATTTTTTAAAATTTTTCTGTCCACAAAATTTAGTATTTCGGTTGGGCTGGCTGTCAACGATAATTGCGCCCAACGTTTTGCGGCTGGTATTTATTGTTAGTTTTCATTTATTGTTTCTAAAAGTTCGCTGTCAAAAATGCCCCATTGTCATACGTTCGTGCTTTTCTACTCTTCCGTTAGATGATACTCTTTTTGTAAGGTATTAATTAACTTGACTGCATTTTCATTCATTTCTTTTAAGTCTAAATTATATTTAGTCAAGACACCGCCATAAATAGCTATTCTATTGGCAAATTGAGTTAACTTTATTTTATCGTGGTTCAATAGTTGAGCATTCTGAGACACACTCAGACTCTTTCCCAGGTTAAAATATTTAAAATTAAAAAGTTCAAATGAGGCGTTGGCAAATTCGTATTTTAGTTTATATGCAACTTCCTGTTGACCCTTAATATCTTTTTCGAAACCATCATAAAAAATTATCATATCTGCTGAGGGGTTATTTCGGATTAGTCGCATTCCTCCAGAGTTATTTAACTGCAATAATGTTCTTTCTGTCGGCTTTAATGCCTCTACAGACGATAGAAGATGTCGGTATAATCGATAAATTTCATAATCATTACTCATTCCTATTTCGTAATTATAACAAGCTGTCGCAAGTGAGTCAGCGTAGAGCAAATTTCTTTCGTTATTTTTTGACACTCTTTCTATATTTGAAATATCAATTTGAGCATCTTCTATCATCGACTTAATAAATTCTTTTTCCCGGCTATGTTCAATGACATGTTCTAATCGCCATTCTGCCATAAAACCGCAGAACACAGCAAGGAACAGCATTAAAAACTCCCAGAAATATGATTTCCAGTTTTTCTTATGATGAGGTGCTGCTGGGTCGTGAGCATGATGATGTACTTCCATATTTTCTGCTTCTTTATTTGAATTAGCTTTCTCTGTATCTTTAATGTTGATAATCTCGTCCGAAGGATTTTCCAATGGAGAGATTGGCTGCTGATTATCTAAATGTTCTTCGTCTATATTGTCTGTCATTTATTTTTAAGTATTAGAGAGGTCAATTTTCATTTGTGTTTTTATTCGTTGTTTGGGTGTCCGCTATACTTGCAGCTAACGTTCCCGCGGCTGCCGCAGGTGGCGATTGCGGGGAGTTTAATTGTCAGGCTAAGATAAGAAAAATGCGTAAACGATAACTACCAATTAGCGAGTTAGCGCCACTTGCGGCAGACGCGGGTTAGGCGTTGGCTAATTTCCTTCTGTAGTAAATTGTCATAACAAGAAATCCTGCGCTGATAATCGGAAGAGCATATTTTCCTAATTCGTTGTCGGCTGAATTATTTTGATTATAGCTGTCTACTGAGCTGTATTCAACATTGTTTATACTTATTGTAAAGACAAAAATGTTTGAGGGCAAATGGCTCAAAAGTGTAGGTTCTTGTGTCTTTGTTATTTTCGTCTTGTAGTCTTCTTTGCTTATTCCAATAATGACAGAGTCTCCCGAATGTGAATTCAAAATCAATTCGTCAGGGTAAGGAATACTTGAATAGGAACTATATCTGATGTTGAATAGATTCTCAGGGTATTCAATAAGGTTAATGTCAATGGATTTATGGTTTTTCCCATCACTGTCTATTACAAGCTTTTCTTTCAATGTTCCTATTAGGAAGACTAACTCATTAGAGTCAAGAAGTGTTGGGGCTCTGAGGAGAGTATAAAAACTGAAAGCACTAACTAGAAGAGTCATTGCCCCTGCCAATATGAAAGAGTTCCTATATTTTAACTTTCTCTTGTCAACCATAATGATTGTTTCCTTAGGATTGTTTGTTCGTTATAGCTTACGCCTAACTCGTTTATATCCGCCATTTCGCTTCGTTTTATAGTTAAACGAAGCATCTAACATACCACATCATTTACCCCAAACTCTTAATCTCGCTTACCAGTTCGGTCAGCGCTTTTTTGGCATCACCAAACAACATGCTGGTTTTGGGTTTGAAGAACAATTCGTTTTCTATTCCGGCATAACCGGCTTTCATGCTTCGTTTATTTACAATCACATGGGCGGCATTCTCTACATCCAGAATCGGCATTCCGTAAATAGGCGATGCAGGGTCGGTTTTAGCAGCAGGGTTCACCACATCATTGGCACCCACCACCAGTACCACATCGGTGGTTGCAAACTCAGGATTTATTTCCTCCATCTCTACCAGCTTATCGTAGCTCACATTGCTCTCTGCCAGCAATACATTCATGTGTCCGGGCATACGTCCCGCCACCGGGTGAATGGCGTACTTCACTTCCACTCCTTCTTTTTCAAGCAGCTCTTCCAACTCATGCACCACATGCTGCGCTTGCGCAACGGCCAATCCGTAACCCGGAACGATAATTACTTTTTTAGCATACTTCATCAAAATAGCTGCATCGCTGCCACTTACTTCTTTAATCGAACCCTGGAATGAAGATGATGTTGCCGCTTCGCCCTTGGCTCCGCCAAAATTTCCAATCAGTACATTGAGCAAACTGCGGTTCATCGCTTTGCACATTACAATGGTCAAAAGTGTTCCGGCACTTCCTACCAAAATACCACCCACCAGCATCACCTTGTTATCGTATAAAAATCCGCCACACGCTGCGGCTACTCCCGTAAACGAGTTAAGCAACGAAATCACCACCGGCATATCGGCTCCGCCAATTGGCAGCACAAACAAAACTCCATACACCAATGAAAGGGCCAATACCGCATAAAACAAATTGGCATCAAATTTCACAACGGCCATCGCAGCCAATAGCACGATCACCAACATTAAACCGATATTGATAAACTGTTGCGCACCAAATGATTTGTCTTTTACCTTACCACTTAGTTTTCCATAAGCAATGATACTTCCGGCAAACGAAACCGAACCAATGATCATTCCAACCATAATGGTTGATAATGATCCTGTTAAATTATTTGCATTCCCGGAAACAGCCATAGCTGCCAAATACATTGGATTAGACATTGCCTCTGAAAGATGCTGAAACTCGATCACCGAAATAAGCATGGCACACGCGCCACCCATACCGTTAAACAAACTCACCATTTCGGGCATGGCTGTCATCTGAACACGTTTGGCCGCAATCCAGCCCACAATGGTTCCTACGAGCAATCCACCAAAAATGAGGGGCAGGTTTTTGAGGTGATTTCCACTTTTATCCGTATACAAAAAGATGGTTGCAAAAATGGCAATGGTCATTCCAAATGCCGCAATAAGATTTCCTTTGCGCGCAGTGGCAGGTGTACCAAGCATTTTTAAACCTAATATAAATGTTACAGAGGCAATGAGGTAAATGATTTCTAATACATGTTTTGTCATAAATTCGAATATTAAAATCCGAAATTCGAAATATAAAAATCAAATTCGAATAATGAAATCCGAAATTCGAAATGTACGTTTGTAGAATTTCTATTTTGTCTGTTTTAGTTTTTGAAGTATTGACCCAAAAATCAACATTAACTCCTGGGCTTCTTTAATTAAATTATTTCTTTCTGCTTCTAATTCCTGATTCGACTCAATCTCAATAAGTCGAAGCCATAGTTTACTTTCTTTCGATTCTTTTCTTGAAATCCTAATCTTAATCAACTTATCCTTCTCGCCTAAACTATCATTGGCCTCAATATAATTTGCTGCAACCGAACCTGATGACCTCACTAATTGTTTCCCATCCTCAACATTTCCAATTGTGCGGGGAAGGTTCCTGACAAAAACTCTCACCCTCTTCGCAAATTCATAAGTCCGCTCTTCTAAATCATATATTTTAGGGGTTATCATAACATGATTCATTAAATTGTTTTTTTTCGAATTTCGAATTTTAATATTCGAATTTCCTCTTAAGGCTTTTTCTTTTTAAACATTTCAAGCATCCTGTCCGTAACAACAAACCCACCAACAACGTTAAGGGTTCCAAGCACTACTGCTAAAAAACCAAGCACGAGTGAAGCTGTATGATCTGCCTGTCCCATTACGATGATGGAGCCAATAATCACTACACCATGAATAGCATTGGCTCCACTCATCAATGGGGTGTGTAACACTGATGGAACATGTCCGATAAGTTCGATACCGACAAAAATCATCAAGATAATCAGGTAGAACATTTCCTTATGGCCGGAAATAAATGCGAGTATATTCATGGTTAAAATTTTATTGCTTTAAGTTGTAGTTTGATTAATGGTAAATAATTTTTACAGGTATCATAAACAGTTTCATAGCTCACTCCAAAATACTCGTGGACCAAAATATTACGCATGCCTTTAATTTCATTCCATTGAATTTTATTGTGTTGCATTTTCAAATCATAAGAAACATGCATAGACGCTTCACCTATAATTTCAAATAACTTAACACTTGCAAATCGTTCGGCCACTGTTAAACAAAAGTCTTCATAGCTTTTATCTCCAATAACAGTTCCCAAATCTTTTATGGCATCTAACATGTGCCCAATTCTTTCTTTATCTCCCAGTCTATCTTTCATGTATCAATACTTTTTCAAGGTTTTATGCGAGCCGATAATCCATTATGAGGCACAATGTCAACTTTCTCTCCAATCAACTCATTCAAATCATTAATAAATTTTGCATGATCAATAAGTGTAATCCCTCTTTCAAAATCAACCAAAACATCTACGTCATTATACTGCTTTTCGCCACGCGCAAAAGAGCCAAACAGGTAAACACTTTTTACAGGTTTATCTATAAAATAATTTCTAATGGTTGATATGATTTCTTCTCTATTCATCACGCAGTTGCGGGTTGTAAACTTGGATGAACTATTTTTTGCTGATGGGTAATGAGTGTACCTTTGGTAATTTCTTCTTCCAGCTCCCACTTCATCCCCTCTTTGGTTGACAAATGTGTGAGAAAATTATAAATATTTTTGGCGTACAACTCACTGGCATTTTGTGCAAGGGTACTTGGCAAATTACTTTGTCCCACAATGGTCACACCGTTTTTTACAACGGTTTTATCCAACTCGCTCAGGGCGCAATTACCACCTTGCTCCACGGCCATATCTACAATCACACTGCCCAGCTTCATCAGTTTCACCTGATCTTCGGTAATCAATACAGGAGCTTTTTTGCCGGCCACCAACGCGGTGGTGATTACTAAGTCGGCCATAGCCAGACTTTTATTCACGGCTTCTTTTTGTTTGGCTAAATATTCGGCCGAAACTTCTTTGGCGTATCCGCCTTCCACTTTCACGCCTTCTCCCTGCACTTCAATAAACTTGCCGCCTAAGGATTCTACTTGCTCTTTGGTCTCTGGACGAACATCCGTTACTTCCACAATAGCCCCCAAACGTTTGGCTGTGGCAACGGCTTGCAATCCGGCTACACCGGCACCAAAAATCAACACCCGCGAAGGAGTGATGGTTCCGGCTGCCGTCATCATCAACGGAAATATTTTGGTCATCGCATCAGCCCCAATCATCACAGCCTTGTAACCGGCCAGATTATTCTGGGAACTCAGCGCATCCATGCTTTGTGCTCTTGAAATACGCGGCATAGCATCCATCGAAAAGGCACTCACACCTTGTTTGTAAAGTGCGCTCACCAGATCAGGATTAAACGCATGATACATATAGGAGATGAGTACCGTTCCCGGCTTCATCCCTCCGATCTCTTCGGGTGCAGGAGCATTCACTTTAATGACCACCTGACTTTGTTCGATCAGTTCATTCCTTGAAGGAATGATGGTACAACCGGCCTGGGTATAATGTTCATCCGAAAAGTTGGATGCATATCCGGCCTGTGTTTCAACCAAACATTGGTATCCCTGTTTGATAAATTGCTGGGCAACTGCCGGACTCAGTGCTACGCGTTTTTCGCCCGGACGTGTTTCTTTGACAACACCAATTTTCATGGCTTTACTCTATTTATGTGTATCGTGAACTAAAGACATTTGGATGACATTTCCAAGTATTCGTTGGTTATAAGGTTTTGATTATTGAATTATTGGGAGGCATTGGGGTATTAGAGACTTCTTGCCTACTTATTGTTACGAGTTGTTTATTGCGGGTTGATTGCATTCTGCTATTGGCTACTCTCTTATTTTCCTACTTATTGTTTGAAGTTCAATAAACATTTCACTTATCTATATTCATTGTTCTGCGAAGCAGAATCTGTGCCTCTGTTTCTCTGTGGTGAGAACTCCTTGCGCCTCTCCGCCTCTGCGTGAAACATTTCCCCCACGCGACTCGACACTATAATCCATGAACGATCCACATCTGCACATTTACATATCTGCACATCTTCTTATCTTCTTATCTTCGCATCGTTTTGCTCAAAATCGCTTACCATCCGCTTTACCAACATCCGCTTCCTGCAGGACATCGGTTTCCGATGGTGAAGTACGAACTGATTCCTGCCCAACTCCTGCGCGAAGGCAAAATTACACCTGACAATTTATTTGCGCCCGAACCCGCAACAGAAGAAACCATCCTGCGCACCCATACTGCTGATTATTGGACACGCATGAAAGAGTTGAAGCTAACGGATTCGGAAATGCGTAAGATTGGATTTCCCTTATCGGCACAGTTGGTTGAAAGAGAATGTCGCATCATACAAGGCACTGTTGATTGTGTAACCTATGCCCAACAATATGGAGTGGCAATGAATGTTGCCGGAGGCACACACCACGCCTTTAGCTATAAGGGAGAAGGATTTTGTTTGTTGAATGATATTGCAGCAGCCGCTAATGAGGCGCTTCATCAAAAACAGGCCGGCAAAATTTTGGTGATTGATTTAGATGTACATCAGGGCAATGGTACAGCAGAAATCTTTCAAAACAACCCAAACGTATTTACCCTGAGCATGCATGGCCGGCATAATTATCCTTTCTTTAAAGAGAAATCAGACTTGGATATTGAACTGAAAGACGGGACCGGTGATGAACTGTATATACAATTAATACAAACACATATTCCCGATACCATCTCCCGGTTTAAACCTGATTTGATTTTTTACCAATCGGGAGTGGATATTCTGATAACTGATAAATACGGAAAACTTAGCATCAGTCCCGCAACATGTGCCCAAAGAGACCGGTTGATATTTAACTGGTGTAAACAGTACAACATCCCAGTGGTTGCCACTATGGGAGGTGGTTACTCTCCCAAAATAACAGACATCGTCAACGCACACTGTAAAACCTTTGAAATTGCAATAGAAATATTTTTTTAAAATATTTTTATTTCAGTTGCATTTTAAGGTTTCAAATTATTATTTCACCCCCGAAAAGCAGGTGCATTTTGTGCTTGCTGATGTAAAATAAAGTATAAATTTGTTATCGAAAAAAGTTTACCACAATGACTATCGCTAAAAAATCGGTTGCCGCAGCAACCAAGCATGTAATCGTCAATGCCAAATCACCAAAGAAAGGAGCTCCAGTAAAGCCAATTGGTGATGACGAAGAAGAAGAGGATGATGATCTAGATCCGGATGATGATATGGATTTAGATATGGACGACATCGACTTCGATGATGATGACGATGATGATGATGATGACGACTTTTAATGCTTAACAAAACGGGTTAAGCATTCAGGGCAGCTCAATTACAGGCGACTCAATAACGTTGCTTGCATGTAGAGCCCTGTCATAAATTTTGATTCTTAATTTCACAGTGCGGCCTACTCCCTGATACAATGGAGGAAGTATTCGCCAGTCGATATCACCCCTGATGGCCTTATGTTTGCCCTCAGGGGTTATGTTTTGTAAGCGGGCAAGATAACGAAGGGTATCTGTGGTATTGGGTATAATAACCGGTTGAAATTTTCCGTTCTGCAACGTTAAATAATCAATATGCAGGTTATAGTGATAAGTATTTAACTCCTGATCATTTTCTCCTTTGATACTATTATACGGAGGAAAGGTATCTGCCTGGTTTAATCCGATATCTCCATCTCCATCCTGATAAGTAAAAATAACCCCAATCAGTGTATCGGTCGTAATAATAGGATCAGTGGTAAAATAAATGCTACCAAATGTGAGTTCCGGAATATTGGGATAGACTTCACTCTTTTTGCATCCACTGTACATACATACAACGAGTACAGCCAGAATACTATATTTGAATATGTTGTTTAACGAAGCCAACTTTACAGATCAAATCTTTCAGTCAAATGTACACAATTTCGATGAATTGGCACTATCGTTATTCAACCATCAGTACCTGAACAATACCGTTTACCGGCAATACTGTGAGCATATTGACCGTCACCCGCATAACGTACAACAAACTAAAGATATTCCCTTTCTGCCTGTTTCATTTTTCAAGTCGCATACGGTACAAACAGGCGAGTTTAAACCTCAGGTTGTTTTTACCAGCAGCACCACAAGCGGAAACATACCAAGTAAACATTTTGTGAAAGATGCCTCACTGTATGAGCGCAGTTTTACCAAAGCATTTGAATTGTTTTACGGAAACCCGCAACAATATACAATTCTGGCACTGTTACCTTCATACCTCGAAAGAGATGGTTCTTCGCTGGTGGTGATGGCCGACAAATTAATTACAGAGAGCAAGAAACCACTGAGTGGATTTTATCTCAACAATACAACTGAACTCAAACAAAGCCTTCAACAACTCCAATCTGCCAACGAGCCTATTTTGTTGCTGGGGGTAACCTTTGCCCTGCTTGATTTTGCAGCTGAGTTTCCATCGGAACTCAAACATAGCATTGTGATGGAAACCGGAGGCATGAAAGGGCGCAGAAAAGAAATGATTCGCGAAGAAGTGCATCAAACCCTGATGCAACAATGGCAACTTGATTCGGTTCACTCTGAGTATGGCATGACCGAGTTATTATCTCAGGCCTACTCAAAAGGTGATGGGTTATTTGCCTGTCCACCCTGGATGCGTATGGTATTAACCGACCCCAATGACCCATTACAGTCCGCATCCAAAAGCGGACTCATCAATATCATTGACCTGGCCAATATTCACTCTTGCGCATTTATTCAAACTTCCGATATAGGCCGAAAACACCCATCAGGTTTATTTGAAGTTTTGGGACGTTTGGACCAGAGCGATACCAGAGGATGCAATTTGATGTATCTGTAGGCAAAAGTCCATAGACGATAGTCCATTGATCACAGTTTCGGTTCATCAAGCCTCTTCCTTAAATTTCACCTTTTGTTTTTTACCGCTGAGAACACTGAGAAGGAACGCGGAGTTCCGCTGAGTAAATGCCTTTCACCTTTCTATCATTTGCGGTAACAACTTCTCTCTGCTCCCCTTTAACAATCGAATCTTCGAGAGCAAAGCACTCCTCTGCGCCCTCTTCACGGAAGACAAGTCTGCGTTAAAAAAATCGCCTTTTAGCGCAGAGCGCTAGAAGTTTACAGTTCCAAGTCGCGAGAAAGTAATAACGCAGAGTTGAACAAAGAGGAGGACGTTTCTCGCAGATAACGCAAATCACAGGCTTCACAAGAAGCACAAAATAAATCTCAGCACAAGATTACCGCGGACTGCGCTGCGGACCGACAAGCTGCGGACCAATCTTCCCAAATCATGTATAGACAACAGACATATAAGTCCAAAGCCTTGAGGCTATTGATAAATTTCATATTTTCTGACTATCAACATGTTAAATAAATATTTTTTTAGGTTGAAGTTTAGTTTAAATTTGCCACCCTATCATTTAACGTAAATCACTGAATATGACAACCCAAGCGATAGCCGATAAGCTTATTAGCAAGGCTTCTCAAGCGTTTACCAACCTAAGCCCAGAAGAATTAGTTCAACATGCCCTTAAAAATGGAGAAGGAATATTAACCGACTCAGGTGCATTGATGGCAGATACCGGTGAATTTACCGGCCGTTCGCCTAAAGATAAATTCTGTGTGGTAGATACCAAAACGGAAAACACCGTATGGTGGGGTGAAGTAAACCAAAAATTTGATTCGGATAAGTTTGCCAAATTACTGGACAAGGTAATTGCAAGTTTTGAAGGTAAAAACATGTATGTACGTGATGCGTATGCATGTGCTGACCCTCGTTACCGCCTCAATATTCGCGTGTTTAACGAAACAGCTTACCACAATTTGTTTTGCAACAACCTGTTCCTTCGTCCAACTGCCGAAGAATTAAAATCATTTGCACCTGAGTGGTTAATCATCAATGCACCCAGCTTTAAAGCTGTAGCGGCCGAAGATGGAACCCGCCAGCACAACTTTACCATGATAGATTTTACCCGTAAAATCATTTTGATTGGTGGAAGCGCGTACACAGGTGAAATGAAAAAAGGTATTTTCACTGTATTAAATTACATCCTTCCGCAAGAGCGTAATACCTTATCAATGCACTGCTCTGCAAACATTGGTAAAAAAGGTGATACTGCTATTTTCTTCGGACTTTCGGGTACAGGTAAAACTACATTGTCGGCCGACCCTGAACGTAAGCTGATTGGTGACGATGAGCACGGATGGGCTGAAGACAGCGTATTTAACTTTGAAGGTGGTTGCTACGCTAAATGTGTGGATTTGACAGAAGAAAAAGAACCGCAAATTTTCAGCGCTATTAAGGCTGGAGCTTTATTGGAAAACACACGTTTCTTCCCGGGTACAACTACCGTTGATTACAGCAATATCAGTGTTACCGAAAACACTCGTGCTGCTTATCCAATTCACCATATCGACAATATTGCTGTTCCTTCAGTAGGAAAAGCTCCGGAAAATATTTTCTTCTTAACTGCCGATGCATTTGGTGTATTGCCTCCAATCTCTAAACTGAATGTTGGTCAGGCGATGTACAGCTTTATCAGTGGTTACACTGCAAAAGTTGCCGGAACAGAAGCAGGAGTAACCGAGCCACAAGCTACGTTCTCTGCTTGTTTCGGACGTGTATTTTTACCTTTACACCCCGGTAAATATGCCGAGATGTTGGGCGAAAAATTAAAAGCAAACCCGAACATCAATGTATGGTTGATCAATACCGGCTGGACCGGTGGTGCTTACGGTACAGGTTCACGTATGAAGCTGAGCTATACCCGCGCCATGATTACTGCTGCCTTAAATGGTGAATTGAACAATGTAGGATACGAAGCACATCCTGTATTTGGTTATATGATGCCAACCAGTTGCCCGAATGCTCCTGCTGAATTGTTGAACCCACGTAATACATGGAGCGACAAAGCGGCTTATGATGCACAGGCAAACAAGCTGGCGAATATGTTCGTGAAAAACTTTGAGCAATATGCGGCAGGCGTAAGCAAAGAAATTTTAGACGCTGCACCTAAAGCAACTCAGAACGCATAATAGCAAACTGATTCTTTTTAGAAACGGTCACTTGTGAAAACAGGTGACCGTTTTTATTTGCGATTTGTTCCTTGGTTGAGAAACCCTTAGATTGAACTGAAATTCAAACACGATGAACAACCAACGCACACTCAATATTATTGGATCCATAACCGGATTTACAGGCGTAATCCTTCAATACATTGCCCTCCATCAACAGTTTGAAACCACGCTCATTCAGTTTATGAGCTATTTTACCATTCTCACCAATCTGATGGTCAGTGTTTATTTTACAGCTTTGTTGTTTCCCGAAAGCCGTTTATACCGCCTTGCCAAACTCCCATCAACCGGATCCGCACTCACCATTTATATTTTGGTTGTGGGGCTTGTGTACCAAACGATGCTCCGTCAGTTGAATACACATGAAGGCTTGTATTTTATATCCGACAATATGGTTCATGGCTGGATGCCGGTGTTTACGTTGTTCTATTGGTACAGGTTTATCTACGGTAATCCGGTTAATTGGAAAGACCTTCCTGTTTGGCTTATTTACCCGCTCGCATTTTTATTTTACTCGCTGATTCGTGGCCATTTTACAGAGTGGTATCCTTATCCTTTTTTAGATGTCATCGCCATTGGCTATCCCAAAGTATGGATAAACAGTGCGGGAGTGAGTGCCCTCTTTATTTTATTGTCGGCATTGTTTATCACTATCACCAACCGTAAGCATATTCGCAGTTCTGCAAAATAAGGATTGCCATTTTTTAATAGATTTGCGGCATGCACGTTTTCTTTCAACCCGATATCAGCAACAACGACATTCAACTCAGTGAAGAAGAATCCAAACATTGTATCCGGGTATTAAGGATGAAGAATGGTGATACCGTTCACCTTGCAGATGGAAAAGGAACAGAAGCAATCGCCAATATTGTTGATGACAATCCCAAACGTTGCCGGCTGTCTGTTATCAATCGTATTCAGCATCCTCACTTTTTTTCATATACCTTAAATATTGTAGTTGCGCCTACCAAAAATTTTGACCGGATGGAATGGCTGATTGAAAAAGCCACGGAAGCAGGGTTGAGCAGCATTCGTTTTATTGAAACCGAAAACAGCGAACGCAGCAAAGTGAACATGGAACGTTGTGAAAAAATTGCCATCAGCGCCATGAAACAAAGTAAACAATGGCATCTTCCTGCCATTCATGCACTCACAACGTTTAAAGATTATTTACAACTAGTACCATCCTCTTCAACAAAGTTTATTGCATGGTGCGAACATCCGCAAACAGAATTATTGAGCAGTAAACTGGCAACACTGAACACAAAAGATATTACGATACTTATTGGTCCCGAAGGTGATTTTACGGCAGCCGAAATCCAACAAGCGCTGGCCCACAACTTTGTTCCTGTATCACTCGGCAAAAGTATTTTGAGAACCGAAACTGCTGCCTTGTTTGCCTGCATGAGTGTTAAAGCGCTGATTACCGACTAACCCCAACTATATTTGACACATGAAGAACCTGTTATTGATTCTGTTTGCATTGATGAGTTTTAGCTTTGCACCGCCCACCATCAAAATTGCAAAGGTAAAATACAACGGTGGCGGAGACTGGTATGCCAATAAAACTTCGTTACCCAATCTGGTAAAGTTTTGCAACCAAAACTTAGGAACCAATCTGGTAGCCGAAGAAGACATTGTAGAGTTGGGCAGTGCAGATATTTTTAATTACCCTTTTGTGCACCTTACCGGGCATGGCAATATTGTATTGAGCGAGCAGGAAACAGAAAACCTTCGCAAATATTTAATTGCCGGAGGCTTTTTACATGCTGATGATAATTATGGTTTAAACACTTTTTTCAGACGTGAAATGAAAAAAGTATTTCCCGAACTTGAATTTATAGAGTTACCATTCTCCCACCCTATCTATCATCAGAAATACAATTTCGATAAAGGGTTGCCCAAAGTGCATGAGCATGACGGGAAACCGGCTCAGGGTTTTGGACTGATTTACAAAGGCCGTTTGATTTGTTTTTACAGCTACGAATGTGATTTGGGCAACGGCTGGGAAGATGCCGATGTACACAACGACCCGGAAATCGTAAGGTTAAAAGCGCTGCAAATGGGAGCCAATATTATTCAGTTTGTGTTTAACCGATAATGGTTTTCGGCAGCTCTAATTAAATGCTTAACCACTCCTCTCGAACGAGGAATATCCCTTTTATTTTTTTTGTATTCCAAATAATCGGCTGCCTCCCACAGCGTCCATCCGTGTTTATAATGACGCATCTCGCAGGTAAAATCAAGGTATCCGAATCTTTCGTTCGACCTATACAAATATGTTGCTCCTCTTATTGTAAGAATATAATGAAACTGGGGTGAGTCTATCGGCAATTCGAAATACCCTTTACGTTCAAGTACTTTCAAACTTGCTTTGCGCATACTGGCAACAAATTCATCCGATAAATGCTTAGGAATTTCATTGATGATGGTAATCTTAACTGAATATTTTTGGGAATGCTTGGTATCAATTTTGGTGCGATACCAATACCGTTTGGTGCAGCCAGACAGCAGTATCATAACTAAACTTAAAAACAGAATAGGCATCCGCATAAATCAAGATAGAATTTACAAACAATTATCTGATTTACACAACTGTATGATTACTCGCGTGGCTTTACTGTTTTAATCAAGTGCCGAACCATACCCACACTGCGACCTAAATCCCGTTCCTCACCAAAGTAATATAAATCATCTTCAGCTTCCCATTGCAGCCATCCTTGTTTGTAGTTGCGCATCTCGCAATTAAACAGTATCGCTTTCACGGTATGCCTGAACGTATAATAATTTCTTGAAGGTGTGGTTGAATAAACAGCCGTGTTTTTTGTAAAATTTCGAACCCCTGCATTAAAGGAATCGACCTTGAGCGTCAGAACAAAATGAAACTGAGGCGAATCAATAGGCAATTCGAAATACCCTTTACGCTTGAGTTCCTTCATGCTCGATTTGCGCATCACCTCCACAAACTGATCCGATAAAAATTCGGGCGATTGGTTTATCACCGTTATTTTCACCGAATATTTTTTCGAATTGACTGTATCAATTTTGGTGCGAAACCAATACCGTTTGGTGCAGCCACCTAGCAGAACCATTAACAAAAGGAGAATTGTGATGCGCATAAATTCAGGTCAAATATTATAAAATATTCGTTTGATTTGCTACCTGATTTTGTTTCTCAACCCTCAAACCTCTTACCATGCTCATTTCACTGATTGTTGCTACTGACGAAAACAATGCGATTGGACATAACAACCAACTGTTGTGTCACCTGCCTGCCGATTTAAAGTATTTCAAACAAACCACTTCGGGGCATCATATTGTGATGGGGCGCAAAACGTATGAAAGCATTGGGCGTCCGCTGCCTAACAGGGTTAATATTGTATTGAGTTCCAATCCTGATTTGGCACTGGAAGGATGTGTAGTCAAATCATCTGTCATCGAAGCGGTAGATGTGGCACAACATGCAGGCGAAACAGAATTGTTCATCACCGGAGGCGGAACCATTTACAATCAGGCTTTATCCATGGCTCACCGGGTTTACCTCACCCGCATTCACCATAGCTTTGAAGCGGATACGTATTTCCCGAAACTAGGTCATGCATGGATACTGGTTAAGCAGGAACGCCACGAAGCCGATGAAAAAAACATGTATCCCTATACGTTTGAAATGTATGAGCGTGATGCTGATTTTACAGATTAATCAAGCTGAAATGTTTTGCCCTCTTCGGCAATCTCTGTTTGGGCAAATTCTGTTTTAGCCTCGTTTAGCAGCACCGTTAAATCTTCATAACGGGATGAAAAGTGTCCAATCAACAATTTTTTGACACCCGCATCACGGGCTACCATCCCGGCTTGTAAAGCCGTGGAATGTTTGGTTTCGATGGCGCGCTCCAACTTCTCATGTAAAAAAGTGGATTCGTGGTACAATACATCCACTTCGCTCACAGCCTCTACTACTCTCGGGTCGTAAATGGTATCGCTGGCGTAAGCGTATTTTACAGGTAGTCCGCTGTCAAAGGTCAGTGCTTCATTCGGAATCTGAATTTTACCATCCGAGCTGATATAATCCTTACCCCGTTTAATATCGTTGTACAGCGTAAACGGAATATGGTATTTTTCACATTCATCAATATTGAGTTTACGCAAGCGGGCCTGTTCTTCAAAAATAAATCCTGTGGTGGGAACCCTGTGATACAACGGAAACGAGGTTACTTTAATCAATGTATTTTCAAATACCACATGAGGTGCATCATCGGTGGTGATATGGCGAATGATATCAAACCGTAAATGTGTATCCGAATGTTTCATAAACAAATCAATGATTTCGAACACACTGATTGGCGCAAAAATATGCAACGCCTCTGTACGGCTGTTCAGGTTCATCGAAAACAATAAACCGGGCAAACCCAGAATATGATCGGCATGAACATGAGAAATGAAAATGTATTGAAGCCGTGATTTTTTGATTTTGTATTTGCGCAACTGCATTTGTGTACCCTCACCACAATCAATCAAAATATGATGATCGAGCATATTGAGATACTGCGCACTCGGAAACCTGTTGAGCGTAGGTGTAGCCGAACTGTTTCCCAATATGGTCAGGCTGATACTCATGCCACCGGATTGTTGTCATCCATGCCCAAAAACTGCTTTTCGAGCTGATCCATAAACACAAAATCAACAGCCTCCACATCGGTTGGAATAAAGGTGATATCAGCCTTATTGAACAACCGTGTAAACTGGTCATCGGCATTGGTAAGAATGAGCAACCCATCTTTATCCTGCAACTCAACACCGAGTTTAATCAACTCTCGAACACCATCGGCATTACAGGATTGCACCGATGAAATATTAACAATCACATACGTGCTGCTGCTATCAGCCTCGTGCAATACTTTATGACGCAACTGGGCACAAGTGTCTTTGTCGAGTTCTGTTATATCCGGTTTGATGAGCGAATACTCATCTTTCTTTTCAATTGTGTAATTCATGACGGTAGGAATTATCAGGTAAAAATAGTCAACCGCGTGTAATAATCTATTATTTTTGGTTGTAAAATCATTCCTTCATGACTCATAAACCCATTGCCTGTATCACAGGAGCTTCGTCCGGAATTGGCGAAGCCACAGCTCATATTTTAGCAACCAACGGTTACAACCTCATTTTACTGGCTCGCAGAAAGGACCGCTTGGAAAAACTTGCTGCAACACTTCATGATTTGTTTCAAACCAATTGTTTCATTCAAACCTTGGATGTACGCTCGCGCAGCGAAGTAGAACAGGTATTTAGCGGATTACCCGAAGAATGGAATAACATTCGTGTACTGGTGAACAATGCCGGGTTGGCCAGCGGATTGGCTCCTGTTGAAAAAGGGAACATTGATGATTGGGATGTGATGATTGATACGAATGTGAAAGGCTTGTTGTATGTAACCCGTTCGGCTGCTCCATTGTTAATTGCCAATGGCAGCGCACATATTATCAATATCGGAAGCATTGCCGGTAAAGAAGTATATGCCAATGGCAATGTGTATTGTGCCTCCAAACATGCAGTGGATGCGTTGAATAAAGCCATGCGCATTGATATGGCTCAGTATCCGGTAAAAGTAACCGCTATTCATCCGGGTGCGGTTGAAACCGAATTTAGCATTGTTCGTTTTCATGGTGATGCCGAGAAAGCGGGCAAAGTATATGATGGCTTTGAAAATTTAATCGCTCAGGATGTTGCCGAAGCCATTTGGTTTGCTGTATCTCGTCCGGCACACGTAAACATCAATGAGCTTACCATTATGCCAACCGCACAACCGATGGCGAGTGTGATACACAGAAGAATGTAAGATTTGTGATGTATGATTTGTGATTTAGTCACTTCGAGTGAACATTGGGCAGCCTCGTGTGTGAGCGTTTGTATCGAGAAGTGATTCCAGTAAGCATACTCTTAAAATCAACAAGTTCTCGATACGCCCCAAGCGAAACCTCCACCCGCTACTCGAACTGACTCCAAGTCACTTCGAGTGAACATTGGGCAGCCTCGTGTGTGAGCGTTTGTATCGAGAAG
>CAYMRD010000004.1:45577-45851 GCA_964392775.1 uncultured Bifidobacteriaceae bacterium | reverse complement strand
TGATTCCACAATCTTCTTTTAAATTTACCTGTTCTCGATATGCTCCAATCAATACCCTAGCTAGCTATTCGAACCGACTGAACTTCTAACTGTGGCTTTGTCCGATAGATTTCGGATTCCGCTCAATCACAGAGACCTGCGAATCAAAAGCCTCTGTATCTCTGCTGCTCTGTGGTTAAACGCTTTCCTTCTCACTCTCTCATTTCTCACTTCTCACTCTCTCACTTCTCACTCTCTCACTTCTCACTCTCTCACTTCTCACTCTCTCACTTCT
>CAYMRD010000004.1:35746-45477 GCA_964392775.1 uncultured Bifidobacteriaceae bacterium | reverse complement strand
CACTCTCTCATTTCTCTTCTTCTTTTTTCTTCCCTCTTTCTTCTTTTCTCTTGATTCTTTCTTCTTATCTTGCCCTCCATGACAACAACCGTGACACGCAAACATCCTAAAGGATTACCTTTTTTATTTTTCACCGAAATGTGGGAACGTTTTGGGTATTACCTCATGCTGGGGATTTTCTTTTTATACATGACCGACTCGAAAGCCGGAGGCTTAGGACTTGAGAAAAAAGAAGCTTCCGATATTTTCGGAACCTATATCGCTTTGGTTTTTATTACGCCCTTTATTGGCGGCCTTTTAGCCGACCGTGTACTGGGTTACCGCGTAGCTATTTCGTTGGGAGGTGTATTGATGGGATTGGGTTATATGTGCTTGGCCATTCCCGGTGAAACCACCTTTTTTCTGGCCCTTGCCCTGATGATTATCGGCAACGGATTTTTCAAGCCCAATATCTCCACCTTACTGGGCAACCTCTACAATGAACCTCAATACAAAGCCAACAAAGATGCCGGCTACAATATTTTTTATATGGGTATCAATATCGGTGCCTTTATCTGTAACTTTTTTGCAGCCTATTTGCGCAACCATTTTGGCTGGGGTTATGCATTTTTTGCTGCCGGAATCGGTATGTTTATTGGTATTGCCATCTTTTGGGCAGGCAGCAAACACTACAAGCATGTCGACACTATTAAACCGGCCAAAGCCGAAGACATGAGCGTGGGACGTATCCTGTCAATTGTTTTATTACCGGCCATTATCGGAGGGTTGCTGGGTTGGTTTATTCCATCCAATATTTTTGGAAGTGACAGCACCGATGCCTTCATTTTTGGTTCCATTCCCATCATCATTTTTTATATTTCCTTATACGTTCGCTCGAATGCGGAAGATAAAAAAGCTATCGGAGCCCTACTGTCCATTATGGGTGTGGTTGTTATATTTTGGGCCATATTCAAACAGAATGGAACAGCTCTCACTATCTGGGCCGAAAGTTATACCGACCGTGAACTGCCGGCAGCCATTGTACCCACTGCCAAAGCACTGGGTATGGTGCAGGAAATTCCGTATACTCAAGACTCGGTAACGTTGGTGGATGCACAATTCCGCCCCATCAAAACAGCCGATGGCAACATCCTAAAAGGAATTGATTACCCGCATTATTTCAAAAACAGCTTACCGGCACAACGCCCTCCCGAAGGCGAATCCGTTCAACTCCTATCTACCGAACTATTCCAGTCGGTGAACCCGTTTTTTGTGGTAGTCTTAACACCATTGGTCGTAGGATTTTTCCTGTGGGCCCGTAAGCGAAACCTCGAACCGAGCACCCCTGCTAAAATTTTCTGGGGACTGATTATTACAGCCATCTCCACCACCGTGATGATGGGAGCCGTGATGATGGGAATGAACGGAGCCGAAAAAGTTTCGGCCTGGTGGCTGATTGGTACTTATGGAGTGATTACAGTGGGAGAATTATGCCTCAGCCCCATGGGACTTTCTTTGGTTTCAAAATTAGCCCCTCCCCGTTTGGCTGCCCTGATGATGGGCGGTTGGATGCTGAGTACCTCGATTGGGAATAAACTCAGTGGCGTACTGGCCGGCTTATGGGATACTTATGAAGACAAACAGTATTTTTTTATTGTCAACTGCATCATTGTGTTGGTAGCCGCCCTTGGCATTTTCCTTATGCTCAAATGGCTGTCGCGCATCATTAAAGAACATGGAGCCTAGGCACTCAAACCCTACTATTTATTAAAGCGAATAGCTTATACTTGCATAAATTGTAATGCCGTGCATAAATATACCCAAATCGGAATTTGTATCCTGCTGCTGGCCATGCTTGGAACATCTTGTTCGTATAAAAAAAAGAATATTCTTTTTAAAACGCCCAAGAAGGTAAAAACGCAGGAACCCGTTAAGGTTCTGAACCCGTCTGATACCACTGCAACGATTTACCGCCACCGCATTAAGGTGAACGACCGTTTACTGGTTCGTTTTCTGAATAACTATGATTTAGGAGGAGCTTCCGGTCAAAGTGCCATATCGGGGGCCAACGATGAAGCAAGCAATAGTGGACCTCAGGCCGGCTATTTGGTGAATTATGATAGTACGGTTATCCTCCCTCTGATTGGCCGCATTAATTTGGTAGGATTGACCCGGTTGGAAGCTTCTGCCCAACTCGAGAAGGTATACAGCAAATATATCGTCAACCCAATTATTGATTGCAATATCGCCAGCTTAGGTGTGACTATTTTGGGCGAAATACCCAGACCAGGGCGTATCTATGTTGACAAAGAAAATACAACTTTGGTGAATGTAATTGCCATGGCCGGTGGGTTTAAGGATGTGGGTAAAAAGAAAGATATTAAGATCATCCGGGGCAAAGAAGTCATCATTGTCAACCTAAAAAAGATTGAGGCGCTCGAATCGCCTGATATTGTGATGCATGATAATGATATTGTGTACGTTGAACCTTATGGAATGAAAGCCAATACAGAAGCGTTAACCACTATTACGCCTGTTACCACTTTATTCCTTACAGCCCTTTCCACCACCTTGTTGATCTCCCAAATGATTCTATTCTACTCTAAATAAGGCCATGAACACCCCGAAAGAATTTGCACACGATCAAGAAAGTCAACCGAGCATTGACATCAACCGCATTCTGCATATTGTTTTGCGCAGATGGTTTGTGATTGTAGGTGCTCTGCTGGTTTCGTTGTTCGTAGCCTTTATCATTTTACGGTATACCAAACCCAAATACAGAGCCAGCATCAAACTTAAGCTGGACGATGAAAAACCCAACCAAATAAGCGACCTGTTTAGATTTGGCCGCACCACCGGAAAATTCGATAATTTCCTCAAAACCGAAAGCGAAGTGATCCGTTCGAAAGCCTATGCCGAAAAAGCCTTGGCCAAACTGGGTCTCGATTATATTTACTACCTCAAGGGTAATTTTGTGACCACCCAGTTGTATCCAAATTCCTATTTCAAAATAACCACACTCTATGCCGACTCTGCCTTTAATGGAAGCACCTTCATTTTAGAATATGCTTCCCAAAGCACCTATCGGATTAAACAAGGAGGCAAAAAGGATGAAGGAATATTGCACCGCATCGGAGACACCCTTTCAATTAATGGCAGCAGTATTGTGGTAGACTATCCGGAGGGCAAAACCCGTTTAAGCTACTTCCCCTCAGTAACCTGTGTAAAAGCTACCCATAAAAGTCTGGCCCCGTCATTTGCCTCCGGCATACAGGTAGATGTGGTGAAAGGAACCAGTTTGATTACCCTTGAATTCACCAATGAGGTTCCACAACTGGCCCGTGATTACCTGAATACCTTTGCCAATTTTTACGTCAAGGAAAATGTCAATAACAAATCGCTGGCAGCCGAACAAACCCTCAATTTTATCGACAACCAACTCATCAACCTGGCGGCTAAGGTGCAAAAATCGGAAGTGGACCTCACCGATTTAAAAAGCCAAAACAATGGGGTTGAAATTGATGCGTTAGGGAATGCTCAAGCCCAAAAACTGGCTTCGATGGAAGTGGAGCGAAACCTCCTGCTCATCAACCTCGATGTGATGCAAAAGCTCCAAAGCAGCCTCAGTGAAAACAAGGATGAAGCCATCAATTTTGTGATTTTCGACAAAGAGGATGCTGCCAGCATTCCGCAGCTTCTGGAGAGTTATAATGAACTGGTACTGGAACGTATCAGCCTCTTGCAAAAAAACACTCCAGCCAGTCCATTGGCCCTTGAGAACGAAACCAAAATCAGGGAAACCCGGAATATCCTGCGTAAAACCATTAAAGGGGTGATTGACAAGATCAATACCAAGATTGCCTTTGTAGACAAACGAACAGCCGATGTACATGAGGTGCTCAACAGCATTCCGATGCGCCAGCGAATGTTGATCAATATCCAGCGCGATTTTAAGGTAAACGAAAAAGTGTATACCTATTTGTTTGAGAAAAAGCTGGAGACTTCCATCAACAAATCATCCATTACATCCAATATCACCATTGTGGAAGCGGCTGAAAGCCCCACCTCTCCTGTATCTCCCAATACCAAACAAGCCTACCTTATGGCTGTGGTTATTGGCTTGGCCGCAAGTTTGGGGTATATTGTGATCACGAGGATCATCTACCAAAAAATACCGGATAAAGAAACCATTGAACGCCTATCGAGTGTTCCTGTATTGGGTGTCATTCAAAAAATAGACAATGATGACAATGAATACGAAGTGCATGCATTTCGCAATCCCAAATCAGTATTTTCCGAATCCATTCGGGGTATTCGTACCGGCATCAGTTTTATTGCCAAAGGGAGCGATCACAAGGTAATTTGTGTAACCAGTACCGTGAGCGGAGAAGGAAAAACCTTTTGCAGCATCAACCTCGCAGCCTCATTCACCCTCCTCAATAAAAAAGTTATTTTGATTGGCTGTGATTTGCGCAGACCTAAAATTCATTTATCCTTTCAGCATATTACCAACAGCAAAGGATTAACCACCTATCTGATTGGCAAATCCACCCTTGAAGATATCATCCAGCATACCGAACATCCAAACTTCGACCTGATTACGGCAGGTCCAACCCCGCCTAATCCATCCGAATTATTGCAGATGGAGGAGATGACGCAATTGCTACAAACACTTCGTCAACGATACGATTATATCATCATCGACTCGGCTCCGGTTGGGCTTGTATCCGACTCTCTGAGTATCATGGAGCAATCCGACATCAACTTATTTGTATTGCGCTCCAACTATTCAAAACGCGATTTTGCGATGATTCCTGACAGGCTTCAAATGGATAGCAAAATTAAGAATATGTATATCCTGCTCAATGCCTACGACCCCAGTGCCATTGTATACAGCAGCATTTATAAAAATGAATACGGGGGCCATTATGGAGGAGGTGGGTACTATTACGGAGGGTATTATGGAAAAGGCGGGTACGGGTATTATGGAAAAAAATACAGCAATACCTATTATTCGGGTTACTACAGCGAAGACGAACGTAAACAGTTTTCGCTGGATCGTTTTATGCGAATGCTTCCCTTCAAAAAGAAAAAATAATCATGGACTATAAAGAACCTCACCTGATTGAATTCAAACAAATGGGCGAACCCGGTATCGGGTATATTTCGGTAGCACAAAACAACCAATTACCCTTTGAAGTCAAACGCATGTTTTGGACCTACCATACGCCTGAGAGTATTGTTCGCGGACGACATGCACACCACGCCACCGAACAAATACTGATTGCCGTTACCGGACGTATTGTGGTAACCACAGAAACAGCAGCCGGAGATATTCAAACATTTGTACTCGACAAACCCAATACAGGTGTATATGTTCCGCCCAATGTTTGGCATACCATGCAGTATTCGCATACAGCCATTCAGGTGGTTTTGGCATCCACGCTGTATGATGAAAAAGATTATATCCGAAACTACGAAGATTTCAAACGTATTTGGAGCAAATGATTATGAGTTCCCCTTTCATTCATCCGCAAGCTCTTGTTGAATCCGAAACCATTGGTAACGGAACCCGTATCTGGGCTTTTGTGCATGTACTCAAAGGAGCCGAAATTGGTGAAAACTGTAATGTCTGCGACCATTGTTATATCGAGTACAACGTCAAAATTGGGAACAACGTAACCATTAAAAGCGGTATTTACCTGTGGGAAGGAGTAACCATCGAAGATGATGTATTCCTCGGTCCTAATGTGGTATTCACCAATGATGTTCGTCCCCGCAGCAAACAGTATATTGAACCTGTTAAAACCCTTATTTCCAAAGGAGCCTCTATCGGAGCCAATTCTACCTTACTGGCAGGTATCACTATTGGAAAATATGCAATGACGGGGATTGGAAGTGTTGTTACACGCGATGTTCCCAACCATGCATTGGTATATGGAAACCCTGCCCGCATCCAAGGTTGGGTGGATGAAGAAGGCAATAAACTGACACAACACTCCGATACCGAATGGATCAGTCCTTCAGGTATCATCTATCAGCAAACCCCAACCGGATTAAAACGTACATCATGAATATTCCATTCGTATCATTCGCCCGCATGAATGCGGATGTAAAGGCCGATACCCTGCAATCATTTGAACAGTTTTTTGATTCGGCCTGGTATGTATTGGGCAAACAGGTTTCAGCCTTTGAAACAGAATATGCCATATTCAATGAAACAACACATGCTGTTGGTGTAGCCAACGGATTGGATGCATTGATTATCGCCCTTAAAACATTGAATATCGGACCGGGAGATGAAGTGATTGTCCCTTCCAATACTTATATCGCAAGTTGGCTGGCAGTAAGTTATGTGGGTGCTACCCCCATTCCGGTTGAACCGCGTGAGTCTACTTCCAATATCAACCCTGAATTGATTGAGCGGGCTATTACGCCCCGCACCAAAGCGATTATGCCAGTGCATTTATATGGCCAGTGCTGCGAGATGGATGTGATTATGCAGATTGCTGAAAAACATAATTTGTTTGTAGTAGAAGACAATGCCCAATCGCAGGGCGCAACCTACAACCACAAGCTTGCAGGTAGCTTTGGTCATATTAACGGAACCAGTTTCTACCCGGGCAAAAATCTGGGGGCTTATGGCGATGCCGGTGCAATTACAACATCGGATGAAAAAATGGCCTTACGTGCCAAAACCATTCGCAACTATGGTTCCGATAAAAAATATTACAATACGGAACTTGGAATCAATTCCCGATTGGATGAAGTACAAGCAGGTTTCTTGAGCATCAAACTCAAACACCTCAACAAGTGGAATACCGAACGAAATACCATCGCACAACAATACCTCAACGAGTTGAAAGGCGTATCAGGTTTAACATTACCTGTTATAGCTGAGGGAGCCACCAGCGTTTACCATTTATTTGTGGTACGTCATGCAAAGCGTGATGCTTTACAACAATACCTCAACGAACACGGAATCGGAACGTTGATTCATTACCCGGTTCCTCCGCATTTGCAACAAGCATACAATTCACTCGGTTACAAAAAGGGCGATTTCCCCATTGCCGAATCCATTGCCGAAACCTGCCTGAGTTTGCCCATGTTCCCTGGATTAACCACCGAACAGGTTTCCTATATTTGCGATACCCTCAAAACATTCTGTTATGCCTAAGCTGTCGGTCATTATTCCGTGTTATTACAACGAAGCCAATATTCCGGTAACGGCTGCAACACTCATTGCCAATGAGCAACGTTTTCCGGCTGATGTAATCTTCGAGTATATCATGGTGGATGATGGCAGCAAAGACAATACGATACAGGCATTAAAAGCCTTCAAGCAACAATATCCGCAAAAAGTTACCATCGTTAAGCTTTCCGGAAACTTCGGTTCCTACAATGCCATTCAAGCGGGTATGTTATACGCCACAGGCGATTGTACGGTGGTAATCGCAGCCGACCTTCAGGATCCTCCCGAACTGATGGTGACCATGATGGAACACTGGCGTTCCGGTATCAAGCTGGTATTGGCCAACCGCCAGAACCGCAATGACCCTTTTCTTTCCAAACTGTTTGCTACCTCGTACCAAAAACTGATTCGCAAATACGCATTGCCGAACTTGCCTCAAGGCGGTTTCGACTATTGCCTGTTCGACAAACAACTGCGCGAGCAAGTGGTGGAAATGAAGGAAAAAAACACCCACTCTCTCTATTTGTTGGTATGGCTTAACTACACTTACGTTTCCATTCCGTATACACGGGCAGAACGCTCCATTGGCAAATCGCGCTGGACCCTCAAGAAAAAAATCAAACTCTTTATCGACTCCTTCGTATCGTTTTCGTACACCCCTCTACGGTTCATTACCGTGAGTGGCTTATTGCTTGGAACCGTTTCGATGTTATATGCCTTATATGTATTGTATGCCAAACTCACCGGACATGTAGACGTGCAAGGCTGGACGGCCATGATGCTTGTTTTCTTACTGGTGTCCTCCTTTCAAATGATGGCACTGGGCATTATAGGTGAATACCTGTGGCGGAATTTGGAAGCAAGTCGCAAACGGCCGGCTTATGTGGTGGATGAGGTCATTTAGAGGAAAGACAAAAGAGGAAAGAAGTAAGAGTAAAAAAGAAGTAAGAGTAAAGACGGAAGAGTAAAGATGGAAGATAGGGTATCATTATATTATTTTTTCAGTATTCATAACCAATAAAGACAAGCCTATGTCACATTATTTCAACAAGCTCGACATCTGGAAACGTTCCGTTGCGGCAGCAATCACTATTATTAAATCTGTTAAAGATATACAGCCTCCTCTTTGGAGTTTACGAGAACAAATTGTTCGCGCAGCTATATCTATTCCCAGCAATATTGCAGAAGGTTCAGAACGAAACAGTCAGAAAGACTTTGCCCGCTTTTTGTCAATTTCAAAAGGATCATCAGCCGAGCTTAGAACTCAACTTTATATTTTGTCGGAAGTAGATGAACAGTTTAAACCACTTTATGATACCATTAACCCCGAATTAAGTGAAATCTCTGGAATGACAGAAGGTCTCATCAAACATCTTAACAAACAATAACCCCATTTTCTTTTTTCTTTTATCTTAATATCTTTCTTCTTTACTCTTTTATTCTTTACTCTTATGTCCAACCAATGGTACGCAGTTTACACCACTCCCCGGGCCGAAAAAAAGGCTGCGGCTGAGTTGGAGCGCAGAGGTATCACCCATTACCTGCCCTTGCAAACCACCCTCAAACAGTGGAGCGACCGCAAGAAAAAAGTATCGGAACCGTTGTTTAAGTCTTACCTGTTTGTTCATATTCAGTATGAAGCAGCTTATACATTGGTACTCGAAACACCCGGTATTGTTAAGTTTGTACGCATCGGCAAAGAACTCACCCCGGTAAGGGACGAAATCATTCAAGCCATCCGCTGGTCACTTGAGGAATTTGCCGAAGCACTCACTTCCACAGAACATTTTAAACCCGAGCAACCCGTAGAAATTATGGCCGGCCCTCTCAAAGGTCTCAAAGGCATCGTTACCCAATTGCACGGAAACAGATATGTGGCCGTCAGCATTGAACAGCTTGGAACCCATCTATTCTTAAAAGTGCCCGCAGCCCACCTCCAAAAAATGTAGCCACCAAGTCCACACCTCACGTCTCGGCTCCGCTCGACATGACCCCTCGCACATTTTTAGATTTATAAGAATAATACCTCTGTCAGATCGAGCGCCTGCACTGAGCCTGTCGAAGTGTATAGTCGAGAGCTGACGAAAGAACATTGTGCAACCTAGTGCCCTCGTGCCTCGTGGCAACTGAATATTCACTAATTCATGCTTGCTTTTTTAATCCAAAACAAATAATATTGAGTAGTTTTTTTACTCAACCTTGTCGGAACACCTTTAGTTAGTGTAACTGACGGGGCGAAGCCATGGAAGAATGTGTGAATTGTGATGTATGATTTGTGATGTGAGAGAAACGAAAAACGTGCGGTTGTCATACCGAGCTTGTCGAGGTACGTGGGCGCAGGCTTTTGAGTCGCTCTTCCGAGTCGCTCTCGACTACGCTCGATCTGACAGGAACATAGTGCTCCATTGAACAAAGGCATTGTACTTCATTTAACGAAATGCGTGCGTGGGTGTCATGTCGAGCGGAGCCGAGACGTGGGCGCTGGCATTTAAGAGTCGCTCTCTCCCGAGTCGCTCTCGACTACGCTCGATCTGACAGGAACATAGTGCTCCATTGAACA
>CAYMRD010000004.1:0-35646 GCA_964392775.1 uncultured Bifidobacteriaceae bacterium | reverse complement strand
ATTTAACGAAATGCGTGCGTGGGTGTCATGTCGAGCGGAGCCGAGACGTGGGCGCAGGCATTTAAGAGTCGCTCTCTCCCGATAACTATCGGAACCGCTCAATCTGACAGAGGCTCAGTGCTGGCTTTCAATCTGACATAAAAATTATTCCTCATTAAAAAATTCGACACAAACGTTCCCATTCAATCCGAATCCAAGTGACGTGTTTGAAAGACGTAAGTCCATACCCAAAGAAAGCAACTGTATTATTTGAGGATAATCCAACCCATATCATCGTAATGCGGCAATTCTCAAATCACAATTCACACATCACAAATCCCTCTCGTGCTCGACACCCTTATCACTTCCAAAACCCGCATCAAACTGCTGCTTAAGTTTTTCCTTAACGGACAAAACAAAGCGTATTTGCGTAATCTTGAAGCCGAATTTGGTGAAAGTTCCAACGGCATCCGCGTGGAGTTAAACAAGTTTGAAGATGCCGGTTTGCTCAAATCGAGCAGCGAGGGCAATAAAAAAATATTCAAGGCCAATACCTCCCATCCCATGTTTTCGGATATCAAAAGTATTTTGATGAAGTATACGGGACTTGATCAAATTGTGGAACAGGTAATTGGACGGTTGGGCAATGTTGAATCGGTTTTATTAGTAGGCGAGCTGGCCAAAGGCCTCGACAGCCCCATCATTGATTTAATTTTGATAGGCGATATCAATAAAACTTATCTCATTCAGCTCATTGAGAAAACGGAAAAGTTGATTCATAAAAAAGTACGGTATATTATTTTCTCCCAAACAGAATTTGCTGTACAAAAAGAAAACATCTTACAGCAACCACATATTGAGTTGTTAAACTAATATTAACCTCAACACATGCCCGAATCGCAAACTACCGAATACAAATCATCCTGGCGTGACGAATACCTTAAATGGATTTGTGCCTTTGCAAATGCGCAGGGAGGTAAATTGTATATAGGTATTGACGATAAAGGTGTGGTGACTGGCATTTCCGAATCCAAAAAATTGCTTGATGATCTTCCTAATAAAATCATTCAGCATTTAGGCATCATGCCTGATGTTAATTTGCTTCGCAAAAACAAGTTAAACTATATCGAAATTATTGTACAACCCAGTAGCGTTCCGATCTCTTTTCAAGGCGGATACTATTACCGCTCGGGAAGTACCAAACAAGAACTTAAAGGAGCTTTATTGCAGCAATTCCTCCTGACAAAAAACGGTAAATCATGGGACGAACTTCCTGTAAACGCGGCAACCTTAAAGGATATAGACCCTTTAGCCATCCAATACTTTACCCGAAATGCAATCGGCAGTAAACGGTTACCACTCCACTCTAAATCAGAAACAACCAAATCTGTTTTACAAAAGCTCAACCTGATTTCTCCAGAAGGAAAAATCACACATGCGGCCTTACTTATATTCGGTAAAAACCCTCAACGATTCTTTGCCAATGCTTCTTTTAAAATGGGTCGATTTGGAAAGGATGATTCAGATCTTCTGTTTCAGGATGTAGTAGAAGGAAATATCTTACAAATGGCCGATCAGGTAATGGATATACTTCGCGCCAAATATCTGACATCCCCTATCAGCTATAGCGGATTAAAGCGCATTGAAACCCTCGAATACCCTGAAGATGCACTGCGTGAAGCGATACTCAATGCTATTGTGCACAAGGACTACACAGGAACATCCATCCAACTAAGCGTGTACAACAATAAACTGCTATTATGGAATGAAGGAAAACTTCCTGCTGATTTATCAATAAAAAAACTATTGGGAAAACATCCTTCACGCCCACGTAACAAGCGCATTGCCGAAGTGTTTTTTAAAGCTGGGTTTATTGAAGTATGGGGACGGGGTATTGCAAAAATCAATGATGCCATGGTCAATGCAAAACTCCCCAAAGTGAGCGTTCGTGAATTTGCCGGAGGTTTTGAAATTGAATTCAAACAGATTCTAAAAACCAATCCTGCGAAGCATGTCACAGAAAATGTCACAGAAAATGTCACAGAAAATGTCACAGAAAAAAGAATGCAACTCATTCTGCAACTCATGCACCAAAACCCGGGCATTACCACAACTGAAATGGCTCATAAACTTTCAGTGACCCGAAGAACCATTGCCAGAGATATTGAACAGTTGAAACTTCAACAGAAAATTAAACGTAAAGGAACTGATAAGTCAGGGAACTGGGAAATTATTAACTAATCTTTTTCTTCTGGCTAATACCGGTAAAATTGGTCTAAGTAAATATGACTCGGGATATTGCTAACACTAACATAAAAACGTATATCCGCAAGCTTACCTAAATGCATGGCTTTGTGTATTCTTTGAGCCTTTCTGACTTTGTGGCGAGAACTCTTTGCCACTAAGCCACCAGGACACTAAGTATCACCAAGTTTAAATACTACCGGTACGCTTGCGGATAAACATAAATGAAGCATTGGTCAATGCAAAACTTCCCAAAGTAAGCGTTCGTGAATGTGCCGGAGGTTTTGAAATTGAATTCAAACAGATTCTAAAAACCAATCCTGCGAAGCATGTCGTAGAAAATGTCACAGAAAACCAACAGCTCATTTTACGGTTACTCACCCAAAACAATAAACGTACAGCCAAACAATTGGCTGCTACTCTAGAAGTGACCGAACGCACCGTTCAACGCCACCTCAACCTCCTGCAACAGCAGCACAAAATTAAACGCATCGGACCGGCTAAAAGTGGCTATTGGGAAATACAATCCGAATGAGGGGGGAGAAAAAAGAGTTAAGAAGAAAGAGTAATGCTTAAAGACATAATGCGACCTAAAAGGACTTCCCAAAACTCTCAACACTGTTGAGAGAAATTAGTTGGTCACATAACCTGGCAATATTTTCAAGGTGTAAAACCGTTGAAGAAAGAGAATTTTACTTGAAACTTGCCAAACAGGAAAATTACAGTTTCAGAGAACTTGACAGACAAATTTCCGCAAGTCTTTTCGAGCGAACAATGATTGCTGCAACCACATATTGAATTGTTGAATTAATGACTACTCAAAAGATACTAATCACCGGAGCAGCCGGATTTATTGGAATGCATGTTTGCAGGCAGTTGGTTGCAAGCGGACATGATGTAACAGGCATTGATAACCTGAATGCTTATTACGATACCGAACTCAAATACGGACGACTACAGGAACTCGGCATCAACCGCAGTGATATTTTATACAACAGAGCGATTGAAGCCACTTCCGGATTCACCTTCATTGAACTTGATATTAATGATGCAGGTAACTTGATGGCACTGTTTGCAAAAAAACAATTTGATATTGTGCTTCATCTTGCTGCTCAGGCTGGTGTTCGGTATTCCATTACCAATCCACGCGATTATATTGAGTCCAATATGGTTGGTTTCTTTAATATGATTGAGGCTTGTCGTACTTTCCCTGTACAACACTTTATATACGCTTCAAGCAGTTCGGTATACGGAAACAACAAAATCATTCCGTTTTCAACCGGTCACAAAACGGATGAGCCGATTTCACTGTATGCCGCTACCAAAAAGAGCAACGAATTGATGGCATACACCTATGCTCATTTATACAAAATACCGACAACGGGGCTTCGTTTTTTTACGGTTTATGGCCCCTGGGGCCGACCAGATATGGCCTACTTTAGTTTTACAAAGAACATTCTCACTAAACAGCCTATTGAGCTGTACAACAACGGAAACTTAAAACGTGATTTCACGTATGTGGATGATGTGGCAACCGCTATCGAAAAACTGCTACCACTTGCTCCCACAGGAGAAGAACCCAGCCGGCTTTTGAATGTGGGCAACCGGCATCCGGTTGAAGTCAAAACATTTTTGGAGTGCATTGAAGAACACCTTCAGCAAAAAGCAGTAATCATTAACAAGCCCATGCAACCCGGTGACGTGGATATAACGTATGCTGATACTTCAGCAATTGAAGCTCTTACAGGATTTGCCCCACATACTCCGCTTGATAAAGGGCTAGGTGCATTTGTGGAATGGTACAAACACTATTATAGTAGAGAATAGAGAGGAATGGGGATACGCCCATTCTTAACTGCTTTTCACTTGTCATACAATCATCTTTTCGCTGTCGCCACAACTGTATTTACATATCAAGCTTCCTCTTTTCTAAGATTGCGAAGTGGCATAGAACCTTTTGTGTTATTATGTCCGCTGTATTGTATTCGTTTCGGTAATGTATCTAAAATATTCAATAGCAAGACAGGATTACATTCACAATCAAAGTCTCTCTATGACAACTTATAAATAATCAATGATAAACTCCTTTTTTCTTTACTCTTGATTCTTTACTCTTTCATCTAACCTCCATCATCCAACCTCCATCCTCTAACAAATGAACCACGAAGAAGCCATAAAAGAATGGGACCTTACCATCGAGCCTCAATCATCATTATTCAAACTCAATTTAAAAGATGTTTGGCGTTACCGCGATTTGCTTGGATTGTTGGTTAAGCGCGATATTACCGCAGGCTACAAACAAACCATATTGGGTCCTTTATGGTTATTCATCCAACCGTTGTTTACCACCTTAACGTACGTGTTCATCTTTGGAAACCTAGCCGGTATCAGTACCGATGGATTGCCCAAACCCTTGTTTTACATGAGCAGCATCCTGCTGTGGAGTTACTTCAATGATTGCCTTATTGGAACCTCCAATGTATTCAGAAGCAATGCAGGCATTTTTGGGAAAGTGTATTTCCCTCGACTTATTATGCCACTAACCTTGGTAGTAAGCAACCTTGTAAAATTTGGTATTCAATTTTTGATGTTTCTCATCGTTCTTGTATTCATCAGCACCACCACTGCGTACTCTCCAAGTTTAACAACAGGAATTTTACTTCTTCCTGTATTGATTGTGCTGATGGCTGTTATCTCACTGGGGCTGGGTATGCTTATCTCTTCTGTCACCACCAAATACCGCGACTTATCCTATTTACTGGGCTTTGGGATGACCCTGTTTATGTATGCCACTCCTGTTATTTATCCCATGAGTGCAGTGCCTGATAAATATAAATCACTTGTTGGGTACAATCCGCTTGCCCCAATTATTGAAGGCTTTCGCCATGCCTTGCTGGGTACGGCAAACTTTGATTACAGCTCATTGCTGTATTCGGCCGCTTTTGGATTGGTCATACTGCTCATTGGTATCGTCACCTTTACCAGAGTAGAGAAAACGTTTGTGGATACGGTATAACAAATTCGAGCCAAACACTAAATGAATACTTTTTTTTTCCAAACGGTTATAATACTGATAACAACTTTCTGTTATCTACTTATCTGTTATGTGGTAGGTAAAAGCATTCTTTCTGTTTATAAAACCTCAAACAAAATTATAGAATCAGATGCTCTTGCGATTGCATTGGCAAACCTAATATTTGTGAGCTCTTTTGCAATTATAACTACGTCTGGAAAGACCTATCTCATTGCTTTCCCACTTCTTTCAGCGGCATTGCTCATCTATACATGGTCCAAAAAAAAACTTAGATTACCTAATCCACCCATCAAGATAAAGTTCAAACTTGTATTATTGATTTCTTTCGCAATAGCTAGTTTCATTCTGTGTATGCGCCTATTCAACCTAGATGGCAACATACTTACTATTCACCATGATTATGCCTTTTATGGAGGCATAGCTGATTATATGAATCAATACCATGTGGAAACAACCATTTTGGATCCGCTGGTAATTGAGCAAAGTTATATGCCTTATCATTATTTCGAATCATGGCATGCTGCATTATTATCAAAGCTAACAGTCACCCCAGGCACCTTAACTCTATTGGCAGGTGTTTACCTCTTTAATCTCACCCTCTTGTTTTTGTCTTTCATTGAATACATCAAACCAGGGCATCATAAAACATTATCGGTAGTATTTGCATCGGTATTCTTATTGGTTTGTCATCCGCTGGGGGAATATATTTCTCAATTTATGCATTGGGTTGGGCTACCATCTTTGGGGTTTGTTTCTCATTGGGGCATTCTTACCCTCATTGGTATGAAACTCTATGTGGTATATATTTGGATTTTACTTGTACAAACCTACAACCCATCAGGTATTATAGGCAACAGCATTTTAATCATCATAATGCTTTGGTACCCTACCGCATTACCAATTGCTATAGGATACCTGCTAATATCTTGGATTCTCAGAAACCCACATTATAAGTCAATTTACACCAATCGAATTGGCTTAGCATTTTTATTTACCTTTAGCATCATTCTTGTTTCATTATATCCCAAAGAGTTGTTCTGGTCGGTATATTCAATGGGAATACTATTCTTATGTTTTCCTTTATCATTGGCCATTTTTGCTTACCGAAAAAAACAACCTGAATACTTAACCTCATTAACAGCTCTTGTTCTGATTGCATTCTTAACCAATCTTTCTATCAGAATTCTATCAAGATATATCTCCGCATTAGACAACCCTGATATGGTTCAGGTATCCGAAAATGTAACCGTTCCTTTCTTTATCATCCTATCTACTTTTATAGTTATCGAATTCTCTAGAACAATCATTCTACCATCACTTATAACAGGAGTATATGCATTTGCATATTTTACAAGCAATACATATACAGCAGCTTTTAAAGCTCCCATTTCAGAAATCGGGAACCAAAGTTCACTTATGCAATTGGTAAAGCAGCACTCTGATTATAAGATTGGCTTTATATCTGCCCAAGAAAAATTCAATAAAAGCACATTCAACTGGAATGTGTATTTCAAAATTCCACACCCTGACTATAGACTAATTTCAAACAACTACTTTCCAATACCCATGTCAGTTCCAGATAGTGCTTCAATATCGAGTACTAAAGCTAAAAAAACAGTGTTTGAATCTGTGATCAAAAAAACAAGTTACTTCAAATTCATATCGTACAATAATGCAATAGACACGCTCACTCAGCAAGCATTTGTGCGCACCAATTCTATTGACACTGTTATTACATACTAAATGATATCAAAAGGATTTTTATACGTAGCCGGTGGCTTAAGGTATATTCAAGAAACGGAATTAGCACTTAAGCAACTTGCAAATATTACAAACTTGCCCATCTGTGTAATCATTGATGAGGAATTTGATCTTTCTTTTAAGCACCCAAACATTCTTATCAAAAAGATCAACAATCTTAAAGAGTTCCGTTACTCCTCAAAAATTATTGGACTACAGCATAGCCCATTTGAACAAACCATTTATATGGATTCTGATACATACGCTGTGGAAAATATTGACCATCTCTTTAAGCTTTTTGATTTGGTAGACCTCTTCCTTCCGTATGAACCCAATGCAAAGTCTCACGACTATACAGATGACTTTTCAAATCTTGTTCCTGAGCTTAACAGCGGAGTAATTGGAATTAAGAGGAATTCAAAAACAGACAAGTTCTTACAAGACTGGCTTCAAGCATTGCAACTAAACAGTTACAATACAACCCTTGATATGCCCTATATGAGGCAGGCTTATATCCAAAACATTACCGATTTATCGATACATGTATTACCTGAACGATACAATATGCACGGTTTGTCATCACTCAAAATTATTCATGGAAAAGTATACCTCATTCACGAACGATTCGGCTACTTTAAGAAATCTACTTCAAAGTACATGAAGAATAATGAATTCATGAAAAAAATAGCGAACGGAATAAACAAAAGACAAACCAAGCGTTTATACCTACCATTTCTGAATATTTCTATCCCAACCAGCTATATAGCCTTTGACACCTATGTTGTGAAATTCAGAAAACTACTGCGATTTAAACGAATGTCGAAACGTGATTTAATTTTAAGAGACCATTAATATGCCAACCTCCATACAAGTCGAAAACCTTTCCAAACTGTACCGCTTAGGGAATATTGGTACCGGTACATTAAGTAATGATATCAAGCGCTTTGGGATATGAGGATCCTTTTAAAAGATTAGGCAAGCCAACATGCAGATTAAACAACTAACATTTACTCGTTTTATTGCGGCAACAGGTGTAGTGTCATTTCACTTCAGTAAAACAAGTATCCTGTTTAACAACAAATATTTCGGGTTCATCTTCGAAAATTCATTTTTAGGGGTTAACTACTTTTTTGTGCTATCCGGATTTGTAATGGTGATTGCGTACCAGTATTTTCAGAAAATACCATTCCGAACATTTATTGTGAATCGGCTAGCCCGAATCTATCCGCTCTATTTTATTGCAATGGCTGGAATGATTGCATTATGGGGAATAGACAATAAAGAAGAAGTATGGCTCTCCTGCTTAATGATGCAAAGTTGGGTTTCCGGAATGGCATTAAAAATAAATGGACCCGCATGGTCGCTTTCTGTTGAGTTATTTTTTTACCTGTGCTTTCCACTGGTGTTCAACAAAATATATAAGCGATATCCATTACGGAATATCATTTTCGGGGGACTCATCTTTTTCGGAATCGCTCAAACCCTTAGCAATTGTGAAAATCTCATTCCATACTACACTTCCAAAGATCTAATGTTTCTTCCAATCATTCACTTGAATAAATTTATTCTTGGAAATATTACAGGCCTCATCTTTCTTTCTGTGTATAAGAATACCCGTCAAAACTTTTCGCTGTATATATTAGGGTTACTTGTTATCCTTTTATTGATGATGAAAATGCACACCTCATTATTTTTAACCACAGGAATATTTTCCTTACTCTTTGCACTACTTATCCTTTTCATATCACTGGACAAAAGCTCGATTTCTGAATTTTTCCAAAAGCCCTTTTTTATTTTATTAGGCGAAATCAGTTTCGGCATTTATATCTTACAGGTGCCTGTATGGCAAATTCTGTCTGATGCCCGCTTAAGCAAATATTTGAATTTAGATAAACAAGAAAACAGTACATCTATCTTTTTTATCAAACTCACAGTTTTAATACTCACATCGGCAATACTATACAAATACATAGAGAAACCGTGCCAGAGTATGATAAAATCGTTTTTTACAAAAAAGGGAGTCCCTGAAAAAATGGCGGCCCATTAAATCCATTCTAACACGTCAATTAACATTAACAATGCCAACCTCCATACAAGTTGAAAACCTTTCAAAACTGTACCGCTTAGGGAATATTGGTACCGGTACATTAAGTAATGATATTCAACGCTGGTTAACCACCAGTGTATTGGGCAAAGAAGACCCCTTTTTAAAAATTGGCCAAACCAACGACCGCACTACCAAAGGCAATAGCGATGTGGTATACAGCTTACGCGATATCAATTTTGAAATTGAGCAAGGACAAGCCGTAGGGATTATTGGGCGCAATGGCGCGGGTAAGAGTACCCTGCTTAAAATCCTCTCACGTGTAACAGCCCCCACCACCGGCAAAATCAATATCAAAGGACGTGTGGCCAGTTTACTGGAAGTGGGTACGGGCTTTCACCCGGAACTCACCGGGCGCGAAAATATTTACTTGAACGGTGCCATTTTGGGCATGCGCAAAAAAGAAATTACCCGAAAACTTGATGAGATTATTGACTTCAGCGGAGTGGAGCGTTATATCGACACTCCTGTTAAGCGTTACAGCAGTGGCATGTATGTTCGTCTAGCATTTGCCGTAGCAGCCCACCTCGAAAGTGAAATTTTAATTGTAGATGAAGTGCTTGCTGTAGGTGATGCCGACTTTCAAAAAAAATGCCTAGGAAAAATGGGTGAAGTAAGCAAGAGCGATGGACGAACAGTACTGTTTGTAAGTCATAATTTGGCAAGTGTAAAATCCCTGTGCGCAAATGCCATTTTATTGGAAAACGGTTTTGTAAAAAGCAGAGGCGAATCTGATGCTGTTATAAGACAGTACCTTGGTGGTGACACTACTCTTCTCAACTACCGAAATCTTAACCATAAAAATCATGGCTTCACATTAATTGATGTGGGAGTCAGCAATAGTGAAAGTGGTTTTGATTCACATATCGTAAGAGACAAAGAAATTTCCTTCGTCATCAATTATGATAATCAATCCTTTCTATCCAATTTGTACTTTAATTTTAAAATAAAGGATGAGGAAGGAAAATATATTTTAGCAACAACATCCAGAACTCATACTGATTTAATTGCTACAGGAAAAGGTTCTGCCATTATGAAAATACCGGCCGGTTTTTTTAATGAAGGTAATTATGCAATAGAACTTATGATTATCAGCAAAAACGAATCGGGATATACTTTTCTTTTTCAAGATTCCGACCTATTACATATTCAACTTAACCCCGAACAACGTCCAATTGGAAATTGGATGGGAAAAGAAGTGGGTTATATAAGACATACCTTCGAATGGACAAAATAATCCCAGTAACAAAATCCTTTCTCCCACCATTAGAAGAGTATACTGCTCAAGTAAAGCGAGCTTATGATAATAATTGGCTTACCAATAGAGGCGAACTTGTAAAAGAGTTAGAACAAAAACTATCAACCTATTTAGGTGTAGATAATATTCTAATCACTAATAATGGTACAATACCCTTGCAGATAGCACTCAAACTACTTGGTAAAGGAGGTGAAATCATTACAACACCATTCAGCTACGTTGCAACAACAGCGGCTATTGTATGGGAACACTGCACTCCTGTATTTGTAGATATCCACCCTGAATACCTAACCATTGATGAAACCAAGATTGAAGCAGCCATTACATCAAAAACGACATGTATTTTGGCCACTCATGTATTTGGAAACCCCTGCAATGTAGAAGCCATTGAAGCCATTGCTCATAAACACAATCTTAAAGTAATCTATGATGGTGCCCATTCTTTTGGCGTACAGTACAAAGGTAGAAGCATCTTCGAATACGGTGATATAAGCACATGTAGTTTTCATGCAACAAAGTTGTTTCATACAGGAGAAGGAGGAGCCATTTTTTGTTCGAATCCAGAACTGGCCCATCAAATTTTTTATTCTCATAATTTTGGGCATAAAGGCCAATTGGACTTTTATGGATTGGGCATTAATGGCAAAATATCCGAGCTTCAGTCAGCAATGGGATTAGCCGTTTTACCCCATATTGATAAAATTATTACTGAACGAAAAAGTGTAATAGATCAGTATAACCAAAACTTGACCAATGTGAAGGTTAAGAAACTAAAGATTAGAGCTGATACAACTTGGAATTTTAGTTATTATCCAGTACTTTTTGAGAATGAAACGATGCTACTGAAAACTGTTGAGTCACTTAACAAACACAACATATTTCCTAGGCGCTACTTCTTTCCATCCCTGAATACAATCCCTTATACAGAAGGAGGTAAAATGCCGATATCAGAAAATATTGCTTCGCGAATTATTTGTCTACCATTATACATGGGTCTTACTCATTCAGAAGTGGCCTCTATTTGTTCTATTATTAATACCACAATCGGTGAGCAATAAACACCTGCTGATATATTCCGGTTCGAATGACCGGGCGATTATAGCCTTCTGCAGATATGCCTCAAAGAACAGCATTCCTTTCCACATCATTGCCAATGGAGAAGATGACTATATCTTTTTAACTGATTACAGAAAACATATTATTCATACCAGAAAGAAGAATAAACTCGAGCTGCAAGAGATAGAATCTGTATTAAAGCAGATTCAACTATTGTATAAACCAGAGGATATTTTAATTCTTCCATCAACAGAATATCTGAATCGTTTTTTATTGGAAAATCTTGACCCATTAAAAGTAATGGGCGCTGAAATTGGTTTGTGTCCGCTTGATACCTATCATCTACTTTCGGATAAATATGCCTTCGGAGAATTATGTAAGAGTCATAATATTCTTGTGCCCGAAGAATTGGAGAACGCTCCGAATTCATATCCATTTGTTGCAAAACCTAAATCCTATAAGAGTTTAACCGGTGCAATTCACAAACCGGATATTATATCCAACGAAAAGGACCGATCCCATTTTTTAACAAAAGCGAATTCTCAAGATTATTATTTTCAGAAGTACATACAGGGTCAAAGCTTTTACCTCCTATTTTATATTTTCAAGAGTGGAAAATATTCTATCTACTCCCAAGAGAATTTAATCCAACAACACAATGGAGGATCGATCATCTTAGCAAAATCAAGTTCAATGCATTTAACTGAAACCACCCTCATAAATAATTATGCGACCATGCTAACCTCTATTGGTTTTCATGGATTGGTGATGATTGAAGTAAAAAAACAGGGAAATGATTTTTACATGATAGAGGCCAATCCAAGATTATGGGGGCCTTCACAATTAATTCTTGATTCCCAAATGTCCATTTTTGATTGCTTTGCATTTGAAAATAATTTAATCCAAAGCATACCAGAATACGAGTACAAAACGGATACGTGGTACTACTGGTCGGGAGGATTGTTTGCCGATCAAGCAAATGATAATACAAGTAGTTACCACAATTATTCGAAGTCCGAATCTATTAATACTCTTCCCTCAATTCAACCTTTTGAAGTTTTCAATAGAGAGGATACCAAACAGATTTACAATTTAGAAAACAAAATACCGTCATGAATAAAAACAGACTTATAGAATTATACCAGAATACGAGTAAGCACTCTAATTATCAAATACTTCCAACGGGACTTTCTGCCATTCTTTCCCAGAATGACGTTCAAACAAAATCGAGATTTGAAAAAGAAAGACTGCAATTTCTGACAGATAACTTAGACTTCAATGGCAAAAAAATACTGGATATTGGCGGCAATACCGGGTATTTCAGTTTTGAATCACTTGAAATAGGAGCAAAGGAAGTTGTATACATTGAAGGGAATACTCCCCATGCTGACTTTGTGAATGAAGCCAAAAACATCCTTCAAAAGCCTATTACAGTAAAAAATGAATACTTAGACTTCCAGACTCCCATTGCAGAGGCTCCCTTTGATATTGTATTGCTCTTCAATGTTATTCACCATTTGGGTGATGATTATGGAGAAAAATCGATTTCTGTAGAAAAAGCAAAAGAAAAGATGATTGACTGCATTAACTACTTTATTGGTAAAACAAACATTTTAGTTCTTCAAATGGGTTTTTGCTGGAAAGGAGATATTTCACAGCCCTTGTTTGAAAATGGAACAAAAGAAGAAATGATTGATTTTGTAAAAACTGCAATTAAAGATAGATGGAAAATCAAAACCATTGGTATTGCAGAAGAAGCTGATAAACTTACATCCTATAAAAGCCTTAATGAAGAGAACAAAAGAAGACAAGACAGACTTGGCGAATTTCGTAATAGACCAATCTTTATCCTTGAGAGAAAATGACATCAATACCTATTGTAAGTATTTCGTGCATTACGTTTAACCATGCCAATTTTTTAAGAGAATGCTTGGATAGCTTTTTGATGCAAAAGACTACATTCCCAATTGAAATTCTTATCCATGATGATGCTTCTATAGATGGTACAATTGATATCATAAAGGAATATGAAAGTAAATACCCTGAAATAATCAAACCTCTTATTCAATCAGAAAATCAATATTCAAAAGGTGCTCGTGGCATCATGGCCACTTATAATTTCCCAAGAGCCAAAGGAAAATACATTGCACTGTGTGAAGGGGATGACTATTGGACGGATCCTTATAAGCTACAAAAACAGGTTGATTTTTTAGAGAAAAACCCAGATTATGTAATTCATGCCGGACGCATTATGGTGCTAAAAGATGAGATAACATCTGATCTCTTTAATGAAATAAATAATAATAAATCTATTTATACCTTTGATGACTTTCTTGTAAAAAATGAGCTGGTTACCTGTACTGTAATGTTCAGAAACATACTTAACTCTCAGACATTAACGATGTCAGGAGTTCTTTTTGCCGATTGGTATTTATATGCTTATCTATTGAACAAAACTAACAGAAAAGCCTATAAATCAGATGAATTTCTTGCAGTTTACCGATCACACTCAGGTGGAATTATGATGTCATTAGATGAAGTAAAACACCTTGGCGCATATATCGATCAAATCATTACTATTAAAACACTTTCCCCTCATTCTTCAGATAACATGAAAGTAATTGAAGTGTTGAATAAATATTCTTTGAAAAAAGCTCGCATTGAGTTACAATCTCAAGAATATTGTGAAGCTATGTTCACTCTTCTAACAAACTTTAAAATATCTCAACTGAAAACACCTTTAAGGAAATACTTAAGCATAATTAAACAACATTGTTCTGATCGCATAATCAGCCCAAGACAAGTTCAGAAGTAAAAATTCTAAGTTGTTACTTATAAAATACATTTAATAATTCATGAGTATAATTAAACACATTATAAGAAAAGTAATTATCTCATTAAAATCAAATTGCCTACCCTCCAATAACGGGATTAGTCAGTTACGAAGAGATTCATTGACACAAATATCCCAAGACTTTGTGTTTGGCACAGGTAGCATGTTTCACATTGGTGGTAGATTTAAAAATATTATTATCAATGCTAATGTAATCACAAGAAACTATTGTCTTGTATATGTGCACAAAGACGCAGAACTGATTATTCATGCAAACGTATTCTTTAACAACTTCTGCTCAATCAATTGTCTAAATTATATTGAGATTGGAGAAAATACTCTGTTCGGAGAATCCGTAAAGCTGTATGACCATAATCACAAGCATAATTATACAGAATTGCAACTCAAAATAGCTCGCAATGAGTTTACAACAGCCCCAATAAAAATAGGAAAAAACTGTTGGATAGGAAGCAATGTAACAATACTGAAGGGAGTCTCCATTGGCGACAATTGTATTATTGGATCAGGTTGTTTAATTTATAAATCCATACCAAACAATAGTATTGTTAAGCACAAAGAAGAACTGATCATCGATTCGAAGTGAACATTACTTACTCAAACAATAAAAACAACAAGTTTTGGTAGCTATGCCAAACAGATACTCGAATGACTAAAACTATTGCATTCATTTCTACAAATCGAAGTGTACCATGGGGGGGTAGTGAAGTACTATGGAGTATGTGTGCACAAAATATAACCCAATCAAATGAGTACAGGGCAATTGTATACACACCTAAATGGTCTGATGAGCCTTTACATATACAAAAACTAGGACGACTAGGTGCGAATATTATTCACATACCCAACATTAAACAGTTAAGTATTACAAGTCGAATCGCGATTAAATTAAAGCTGAAAAGAGTACCTGACCGCCATACAATATTAGTCCATAATCCATCTCTAGTAATATTTTCTCTGGGGGACCATAATGAGGCTGCTTATGAGATCAAGCAAATTCGAGAAGCTAATATTCCATATGTGATGATTATCCAGTTGGCAAAAGAACAATCAATACCTCTAGATGGAGAAAAGTATGACGTTATTCTTGAGAATTACAAAAAAGCAACTAAATGCTACTTTGTATCACATGACAACCAAAGAATTATAGAGAGACAACTGGCCCTTCACTTGCCCAATGCTGAAGTTATATCCAACCCCTATCCATTTAATATAAATGCTGATATTCATTTTCCTGACACTTCAAATGGTTATCATCTTGCATTTGTAGCAAGCCTAAGTGCTAATCATAAGGGGCATGATCTTTTGTTTGAGGTATTATCATCGAACAAGTGGAAAAACAGAGACCTTCATATCAACCTGTATGGTAGCGGACCTCATGAACAATATATCCCTCGACTTATTGACTTCTATCAGTTGAAAAATGTACACGTCAAAGGTAAATATAGTTCAATAGAAGATGTTTGGAAAAACAACCACGGTTCCATTCTCTGCTCACGTATGGAAGGCCAATCATTAGCATTGCTAGAATCAATCAATTATGCAAGAGTCCCAATTGTTACCGATGTTGGAGATGCTTCATTATTAATTGAAGACAATGTAAATGGATTTATTGCCAACAGCCCTAGTGTAAATGATATTGACAATGCTCTTGAAAGAGCCTGGACAAGACGAGATGATTGGAAAGGAATGGGTGAGAACGTTCACAATAAATTTGTCACAGGAAAACATGAGGATCCAATCACCGTCTTCACTAATAAAATTATTACCCTATTAAACCACTAATCATATATTTCATTGAAAATTCTCTTTATATCACATGATGCTCGCAGAACCGGGGCCCCTTTTGTTTTACTCCATTTACTAAGATGGTTAAAAGAGCATTCGAATATTGAGGTTTCTCTATTGTTTTTGCGCAAGGGACAATTGATAGAGGCTTTTCAGGAAGTGAGCCACAAAACCATTCTTGCAGATTATAACAAGTCTTTCATCAATAGACTTAAACGAAAACTTTTAGGGGGGGCGCTTCGTGAGGTAAGCAGAATGAACGCTCAAAAGAAATTTGACTTGGTCTATTTTAATACTGTTGCAACAACAGCGGTGTTGTCTGAAATCAATCAAATTGTTTCATGTCCTAAGATCCTTCATGTTCACGAAAATGATTACAGCATCAAAAGCCACTATAAGAATGCTCTTTCCTCCGATAATATTGAATTGATCAACCATTTCATTGCGGTATCTAAAAGTACACAAAATTCTCTTTTAGATCAATTTCACATTCCGAAAGAAAAGCTGAGTTTGATACATGAGTTTATTCCAACCAACCAGTTTAAAAAACCTTCCATAAGCCGTACTGACATGCTGGCCCGACTTGGAATCAAACAGCGCTATATTATTGGTGGTTGCGGAAGTGGTAACTGGAGAAAAGGAATTGATTTGTTTTTTAGATTGGCAGATACCTTAAATACGCGATACAAGGATATTGAAATTTGTTGCATGTGGATAGGTCCCTTATCGCATGACCAGATATGTGCGTTTGAATACGAGAAACAAAGATTGAATTTAAAAAATGTGATACTTACCGGTAATGTTACGGATCCTGAAAACTACTTACAGCTTTTGGATCTCTTTGTATTAACCTCCAGAGAAGATCCCTTCCCTTTGGTATGTTTAGAAGCTGCGGCATTAGGCAAACCCATTATATGTTTCGAAAACAGTGGAGGGATGCCCGAATTTGTGGAGAAGGACGCTGGTATTATTATTCCATATGGAAATATTGATACCATGGCTTCTGAGATTATAAGATTGCTGGAGAACCCAACCAAAAAGGAAATATTGGGACGTAATGCTTCTAAAAAAGTAGCAAACTATGATGTGGCAGTAAAGGCTCCTCAGATTTTAGAACTAATAAAGAAAGTCATCAATTAAGAACTGCCCCTCCCAAATTTAAAACTTTGAATACCGAATTAGTCAGCATCTTATTACCCACCTACAACTGCGCCCCTTATATCAAAGAGGCCATTGATAGTATACTTGAACAAACGTATCAGAATTTTGAATTGATCGTCATAGACGACTGTTCAACGGATGCAACTTTTGAAATTCTGGAAACCTACAAGGATCCAAGAATGAAACTCATCCGTAAGCCCCAGCAAAAAGGCATCTCTGATAGTTTGAATATAGGTATATCTCAATCAAAAGGGGATTTCATTGCACGTATGGACGGTGATGATATCTCTCTACCTTCAAGAATAGAGAAACAGCTAAATTATCTAATCAGCAGACCGGAGATACTGGTATTGGGTACCGCCATTCACATCATTGGCAAAGAAAAACCGGAAGGAGTGTTTACATCCTTTGACTCCATTAAGGCACAGTTTTTAGTGAACAACCCAATTGCACATCCTTCGGTGATGATGAGGGCATCATTGTTCAAAACCCATAACCTTACCTATGATTCATTCAAGGAACCTGCCGAAGACTTTAATTTATGGGTGGATGTTCTTGCAATAGGCAAAATGGAGAATCTGGAAGAGGCTCTTCTGCTTTACAGGAAACACCCTCAGCAAGCTACCCGTACTGCCGCTTCCAAAAGTTATGAAAAAGGACTGCAGGCTCGTTTGAGGGTATTGAAACAGATTGGCATTGAAGGTGAAGCTGCACAACAAGCTGCTTTGGTATTGAGTAGAAAGCATGTACTCCAAAACTTCAGTGAATTAGAAATGATCTTGAGTGAGTTAGAAAAGATTTACCATCTGAATAAAATTCATTCCTATTTTAATGAGAAGATTTTAGAGCTAGTTTTAAGATTATGTTATATTCATTATATAAAACGCTCTGCAGCCGGATCAATAGGAGAATCGCTTGGAATGCTCAAATCACTCATTGCCTCTCCGATAAAGTTACCACTATGGTATACATTGAAACAGTTGGGTAATAAGATATACAAAACCGTAGTGTCAGAAACAAAAGATAAGCATTGATGCAATCCAATAAACACTCCGATATCTGGATGGTACATGCAACCACCTCCCAACTCCTGAATGTAGCTCCGGGTATGGTGATGCTGGATGTACAAGCTACCAGCAAATATCCAATGACGTTGGTAGGCAATTTGACCGGAAGGGAAGAACGGGCAAATGAACGGTTACTGAATGTGGTTCCATCAAGGTTATCCAAACTTCTTACGGCCCTTGTTGTTCGACTCCCCTACCGTATTCAAAAGAATCTTTTTTTTACCAATCACCGGGCAACCATTTTATTTTACCTGAGTGTGGTATTTATGCTCCGCAAAGCTCAACCTAAGATTGTGGTGGTGCATGTGGGTTATGCCCTTTGCTGGCTGATTAAATGGATGAACCCCAAAACAGAAGTGGTGTATTACCACCATGGTGGAAATATGCATTTGAAATTATCGGAGAAACACTGGAACCGATTGGTGAAGGCCTGTCCCCATTTAATCCTATCTGTTTCGAAAGCGGCTATTGAAGGGTGTCGGCAAAAATTTAAAACAGCACCCCAACACTTCGAGGTGGTTCACAATGGGGTCGCACCTCAAACTATTCAAATTTTAAAATCGTATAACAAACAAGAACTATTCAATACCCCACACCCCTTTGTGTTTTGTTTTGCCGGAAGGATCAACAGATCAAAAGGAATTGATATTCTATTGACTGTATTTGAAACACTGAGTAAAAATTACCCGCATGCAAGATTGCTATTAATAGGCGATTTAGATCTTGATCCAAAGGATCAGGAAAAAGTAAAACAATATGCCGATAAGATTCACCTAACCGGAAAAATACCGAAAGCTGAAGTGGCCTCCTATCAAATATTGGCAGATGTGGGTTTATTATTATCGCAAGAAACAGAAGGCAATTCGCTTTTTGCCATTGAATCGTTTCACCTAGGCATTCCATTGATTGTAACCAATAAAGGAGGGAACAAAGAATTGCTCGACACAACTAACCCTCCTGGACTGATGATTGAAGTAGATGACCAGCAAGCAACAAACTTATACCAAACCATGGAACAACTCATAACGGACTCAACATTGTATAATAAGTTAAAAATAAATGCGACCCTACGTTCCTCTGACTTTACTTTGGAACGGATGGGGCAAACCTTTGACCAAGCTATCGATTCCATCCAAAAATGATGAACACTTCAACACCTCTGGAATCTCCTCTCGTAAGCATTATTGTACCCAATTACAATCATGCGCCTTTTTTACAACAACGAATCGAGAGTATCCTCAATCAAAGCTTTCAAAATTTTGAACTCATCTTGCTCGATGATTGTTCAACCGATAATAGCCTTAACGTTCTCAATTCTTATAAAAACCATCCGAAAGTATCCTACGTTGAATGGAATACAATCAATAGCGGATCTACCTTTAAACAGTGGGCTAAAGGAATTGAAAATGCTAAAGGGACATATATATGGATTGCCGAAAGTGATGATTTTGCAGAAATAAACTTCCTTGAAAAAGTGATGTCACGTTTTGTATCCAATCCCAAAATAGATATTGTATTTACACGTATTGTCAATGTACTTGATGATGGCTCCTTAATGCAATTCATCTCCAAAACAGATCGAAAGAAAGGCGAGTTATTATCATCTGATTTCACGATAAAAGGTAAGTTCTTACTTCACGAATTTATTCCGGATACTTCAATTGTAAGAAATGTAAGCTGTGCAGTCTTCAAGAAAAAAGTGCTGACTAAAAAAGTACGTAAGTTCACACAGTACCGCACTATTGGCGACCTGTATTTTTGGACCACTTTATGTATTCAGAACCGCACATTTTCATTTTTAAATGAACCGCTCAGTTTTATGCGGAACCATCACAATACCGTTAGAAACAATCCTGCTAAAAACCAATTCAAAGAAACCGAATTGATCCAGGTGCACAAGAATATTGTGCTCGGACGACCTTTTAACCGAAAGACAATCTACTCCCTATTGAAATATTATTACCGTAAACTCAAAAAATGAAGGTCCTAATCATATCACTTAACTTTCATACAGCCGAAGGCAGCATCGCCAAAGGCATTGCCGGAGCTCTTCAAGACCATGAAATCTATTTTTTCTCGATTGCTGAAGTAAAATACCGCTCCCAAGAACTGGATGAACTCATCAAGCATGTTGATGTCGTACACTGGTTGTTTAATGTTGGACACCTGAACGAAACAAAAGGCAAATACTTTAATATTCACCAAACACCCACCATTGCAACGGTACACCATGTATGCAAGGAAGAGGAATATAAAATAACAGCAGCTGCCAAAGCCGATTTAATTCATGTGGTATCATCTGAGTGGATCACGCCTATTCAACAAAAATGTGATGTAGAGATTCACCTTGCTCACTTGGGTATTGATCCTGATGATTTTCACCCCATCAATATCCTACCATATACTTCCGGTCCATTTAAGATTGGCATGATTGGCTTTTTTCCGGGAGCCCGCAACCGCAAGCGTATGGACATTGCGATGGCCGTATTTAAAAAATTGGCTGAACGCAACTGCAATTTTGAGGTGGAACTACAAGGGGATGGCTGGGACAAACACCTCGACTTTTTTGCCAAACACCATATCACGGTTAACTATTCGAAGCTTACGCGTACTGCCAATATTTTCGACTTTTATGGAAAAGTTCATGTGTTATTGTGCAGCTCCGATTATGAAGGTGGTCCATTGCCCGTATTAGAAGCACTTAACTTTGGATTGCCAGTTGTATCAACAGAAGTGGGGATTGCGCTTGATGCCTTATCAAAAGGGGGAGGTATCCTTGCTCCGAAGGGAGATGCTGAATTGTTGGCAAATGCTCTTCAAAAATTGATGACAACACCTACTCTTTATGAGAAGCTCCAATCGGAAACAAAACCCGTGGCTCAACAGTTTCACTGGACGAGTCTGGCCAATGAATATACCGAACTCTATAAAATTGGCGCTGCTAAACGGATCAATCCGCTTTCAGCACAAAGTAAATTACCATATACCCCTTCGAAACAACGCCATAACGAGCTTGTATTGGATCGTATTCATGAAGGACAATTATTGGTGCAAAAGGGACAGATCAAACAAGCAGCATTGGTATTTATGAAACCTCTTTTCTCCAATATTGTTCCACTCTCACGCAAAATTGGCATGCTCAAATACCTGGTTAACGGTTTACTTAAACGATACTAATACGTGAGCTCACATTCAAACAAATATCGCGTATTGGTTACCCTGGCTAACCATGAAATCCCACCCAGAGTGAGTACTCCCGGCATTGGACAATTGATACACCGGCAATTGGAGGCAATGGATACGAATACATTTGATATTACTTCTGTATGCATCAAAACCAATCCGGGAGATCTGATTGAAGTTCCCCAAAACTACACTTACAATAGGCTCCCTTTGAGTAATCTTGGATTCAATTGTATTCGTTTTATCCCAAAGAGATTAAGACGGTTTTTATTTGGAATCAATGACGCAAAAAAAATATACCGAAATCTCCATATACTCTTTTTCGCTTTAAAGAATATTCGAAAATTTGATGTGGTGATTGTACACAACTATCCATTGACAGCAATATGGTTGTTTAAACTAAAATCAGTCTTCAACCCCCGACTAAAAGTTTTGTATTATTACCACTCCTCCGATATTGATCGGTTTATAGGGATCTATCCCGGACTTCTGAAGATGGATGGAATTATCACCATTGCCGGAGAACATGCAACCAAACTGAAGGATATCCCAACAGTCAATATCATTAATAATTACAGCAAACGTCATCATACAACAAATACAATATCTGCAGTTGAACACCACAACACAATTAAACTTGTTTCAAGTTGCAATATAGAACCCAATAAAGGCTTACTTCTTGTGTGTGAAGCACTCACCAAATTACCTGCTGGTATACATTATAGCTTTGATATGTATGGTACGGTAAGGCATACGGAGTATTACAACCAATTGATGAACCTTACCAAACCCTACCCTCTACTCCAATACAAAGGACTTGTGAATAATGTTGACCTTATTGGTAAACTTTCAGAGTACGACCTTGCCATTTTATTTTCTCAGGAATTAGAAGGGAACGGCATGTCTATTATCGAAGCCATTGTAGAAGCAGAACTTCCTGTGATTGGTTCAAACTTGGGCGGCATTCCGCTTGTGCTCAATCAAGAAGCATTTGGATTTATTGTAAACAACTATCAATCTTCAGAAGAATTGGCACTATTGCTTACAACGATTTATCAAAATCAAAACTTACTCACTGAAAAGAAAGTGAAAATTAAAGATGAGGCTGCATTCTATTTTTCACCTCAACGCAGTGCAGAATTGCTCGGCACCTTTATCCAACAAGTTTGTGGCTAAGATCAATGTTTGTATTTATGCGGGTATCACCCCCTCCACTACCTTCATCAATCGTTTAATTGAAGCATTGGCCAATTCGGATGTGGATATAGTATTGCATGGCCTCAACAAAGAAGGATGGCAAGCTTACCACAACAAAAAAAATATAACCGTAATTGGTTATACCGGTAAATGGAGCAAACTGTTCTTGGTCTGTAAATACCTGACCTTGTTAATGCTGTTTCGTCCTAAAGATTGCAGTATCCTTTTAGGTCAGTTGAGGTCTCACACGTCACTTTCCGGCAAATTCAACTTCTTGGTTAAGGCCTCGCCTATTGTTTGGACAAAGCCCGACATCTTCCATGTGCAATGGGTAAAGTGGGTGGATTACTGGATTTGGCTGCAAAAACTGGATATCAAAGTAATCGCCAGTTTGCGCGGAGCACAGATTAACTACGAACCTTTGGCGGATGAGAAACTCAGAATGATGTATTTGGATTTGCTTCCAAAGGTCGATGCTTTTCATGCGGTGTCGAATGCAATTGCAGATGAAACATCCATATACGGAGCCAACCGCAGTCGCATTCAAACCATCTACTCCGGCTTGCGGCTAGAGCAGTTCCCTTTTACACCGGTAGCCAAACCTAAACAAGGTGAACCATTGCGCATCTTATCAGTAGGCCGCGACCATTGGAAAAAAGGATATACATACTCCATTGATGCTATTCAACTACTCAAAGCTAAAGGTATAGAGATTGAGTATACAATCATTGGAGGTTTGTGTGATGAGCACCAGTTTCATATCACTGAGCAAGGACTCGAATCTAATATTCGCCTCACCGGAAATATTCCGTTTGAGCAGGTGCAGGAATACATCAATCAAACACATTTATTTTTACTTCCATCACTCGAAGAAGGAATTGCCAATGTTGTACTCGAAGCGATGGCTTCCGGAATACCTGTAATTACCACCCGTTGTGGAGGAATGGAAGAGGCTGTTCAGCACACTATAACAGGTTGGATAGTGGAACCCCGAAATGCAAATGCAATTGCCGCAACCATTGAACAATACTTAAATACATCGGACGAAAATTTACACAAGCTGCAACAAGCTGCTCGTATGACCATCGAACACTCATTTAACGAACAGAAAATGGTAACCGACATGATTCACTTATACCATCAAACCCTTCAGCAACCATCGTGAATATTGTTTTAGTTGATCATAATTACCCTAAAGACACCCCTTTCCTGCTCAACAAATACAGGGAGCTTAGCAAGTCGAATCAAGTTACTCTTATCCATTGGGGAAAACCTGTAGCCGATGGCGTGATACAGAATATCAGCAATGGGCAAAATAACTGGCAGTTGGTGTTTGGTTTTATGGTTTTAGGATTGACCAAACCGCTCTTTACAATCAATTGTATTCTAAAAGGTTACAAATTGAAAGGGAAACAAATTGTCAAACTGATGATTCGCGACAATGCCTTTTTCCGTAGACCAGTCGACCTGATTCATTTTGAATTTGGAACCCTGGCCATTGACCGGATGTATCTTAAATCAATACTCAACTGTAAAATCGTGGTGAGCTTCAGAGGCTATGACCTCAATTATTACAAACTCAATCAACCAAACGTGTACAACGAAGTATGGGAGCAAGCAGACGGATTTCATTTTTTGGGTAAGGATTTATTACAGCGTGCAATTACAAGAGGATACCCAAATAATAAACTCAACTTTTTAATTCCTCCTGCTATTGATACCGGGTTGTTCTCTCCCGAACCTACCGAAACTCATAAACTTCAAACCTCGAACATCCGCATTGTAAGCACCGGACGATTGGTTTGGAAAAAAGGATATGAATATGCTTTGCTTGCCATCAAACAACTCGTAAACGAAGGACATGATATTCACTACACCATTATTGGTGATGGCCCATTACACACCGCATTGGTATTTGCCATTCACCAACTGAAACTGGAACATCATGTAACGCTGGCCGGCAAATGCTCTCAGCAGGAAATCAAACAATACCTGCAACACAGTGATATCTTTTTACACCCTGCGGTGAGCGAAGGTTTTTGCAATGCCGTGGTTGAAGCGCAGGCAATGGGATTACCCGTTGTATGTACCAATGCTGATGGTTTGGCCGAGAATATTGAAGACGGCATAACGGGATACGTTGCTCCTATATATGATGCTCCGGCTCTTGCCGCTCAGCTTACCAAACTCATTTCACAACCCGACCTATGCATGCAAATGGGGTTAAACGGACGTAAACGAGTTTTACAATATTTTGAGCTAAGCACCCAAATCAACAGTTTTGTATCCATGTATCATACCCTCAATCATGCCTAAGATCACCCTCATTTATATTGCAACATCATCTCGTACCATCAACTGGCAATCGGGTGATTGTGTATATGGAGGAAACTCTGTTGAACAGGCTCTTGCTGTTGCACAAAACGCTGCTACTTCAGATTATATTTTAATTGCTGACGTAGATCGATACATTCTTTGTGAAGAACAAAACATCCATCAGATCATTGAACGAACCCATTCTGATGTAATTCATATCGGTCTCAAACTAAACCACAACAATTTTCCATCCTTATACGATTATTACCAACCCACCTGGATGTACTCGCTGAATGCACCTTCGGATATCGCCTCCACAAGTTGGAGATTGAGTGCTGATTGTATGTTGATTCGCTCAAATGTATTGAGTCAATTTAGTTTTGACGGATTCGATGTATACCAATCACCTATTGCCCTCGGACATGACTGGGGATACCGTATGTTAAAGGCGGGAATGATCATCAGGTATGATCCTTCATTAGCCGAACTGCAAACAGATATTGAAGACCTTAAGCCGGCAACACAAACAGATGAGTGTTCGTTTATGTTCCGAAATATTGGCAGCAAATGGACACTGTGGAGCATATTTAGTAAATGTTTGATGCCACATATTACCCTTCGGCCATTGGTTGGATTGTTGTTGGCATCTAAAAAACGAGTGGTAAATCCTGCGTTTAAACATGAGCGTCTGGCTCATGCTTCGGTTCACAAAAATGCTACGGTATCAGTGTTTACGCCTACCCTGCAACGTTATTCCTACCTTGCCGAAGAACTCAGGCAATTGCGTGAGCAAACCATTCCTCCTTCCCAAATTATCATCACCGACCAAACCGATTTAGACAAAAGAGAACAGGAATGGTTGAATGAGTTTACCGATTTGCCTATTGTATACCAACCACAGGAAGAAAAAGGGCAATGCAACGCATGGAATTTCTGCTTACAACATGCAACCGGTGAGTATGTATTGTTTTTGGGAGATGATGCAGATGAAATCAAACCCGATTTCATCGAACAACTATTGCAGACAATGGAAACGTTTAAGGCCGATGTGGTAGCCTGCAATATCAAAGAGGGGGCATTTGACTATCCCTTCAAACAACAGGATGTTTTTATCACCGATACCTTCCCGATTTGTTTGGTACGCAAATCCATCTTTCAACAATCGGGAGGATATGATTATGCGTTTAACAAAGGGATACGTGCGGATGCAGATGTTGCTATTCGGATTCACCTCAATGGTGGTTTACTGGTATTAAACCCAGATGTAAAAATTCACCATCACCGTGCTCCCGTTGGAGGATTGCGCCATCATGGAGAACGAAAAGTAAGCAATACTGATAGCCGGAATAATGTCAGGAAATTTCAGTTGCCTTCATTTACCGAATTGTATTTATACAGTAGGTATTTTAGTCCCCTGCAACAACAACAAATGTACCGGCTCAAAAAGCTATCGATGTTATCAGTTAAGGGAGGGCTCACAACAAAACTCGCTCGCTTATTTATATACATCATGAAAAAACGTTCCATCAATGCCGATCTAAAAGTGATTGAATCAAAGTATAAAGCGCTCCGTCAATCCTTTCCATCCATACCCACGATTGATTAAAATGATATGTTGTAGTAGCTTTCTCGTTTCCCACCCACACCGTAACCCTAAAGGGACCAACCCACATTTTGTTGCGGGCAGGCTCCCTTTAGGGTTGGGGTAAGCGCGGGCATGGTTGACAATATCCTGATAGTCCTTTTATTTACCTGATATTTATCGGGATCAGTGGCAATTCAAAACCAATTACCCATATTCTCTACATCAATACATTGGCACAATACTCCGGTTAAATGCAATTGAAAAAAAGAATCCTCATCACATGTTCCGAATTTCCTCCCCTTCCGGGAGGCATTGGGAACCATGCGTACAATTTGGCCCTCGAACTGAGCAAGAATGCATACGATGTGCATGTGCTTACGGATTACCGAACACCTCCGCATAACCGTGAGTCGGAATACGTGTTTGATAAAGCACAACCTTTTAGCATACACCGAACCGAATTTTTCCGGTTCAAACCGTTGGTATATATATCGCGGTTACTACTTCTTATTCAATTGGTATACCGATTAAAACCAACAAAGGTTTTTGTTTCCGGAAAATTTCAATTATGGATGGGCGGATTATTAGCAGCCTTAGGTAACAGAACGCTTTATATTCCCGTTGTTCATGGCTCCGAACTCAAAGCAGGAAACCGTTGGAGCCGGTTGCTTAGTAAACTATCAGTCAACCGTTTTAATACACTTATTGCCGTTTCCAATTTCACCAAAACACAAACACAAAAACTCACAACCAAACCCATTACGGTAATCAATAACGGGTTTGGCATTCCAAACCACCTGAAACCACGCACCAATGCGACAGCAAATTCACTTAAGCTCGTTACAGTCGGTAGTGTTACCCGCAGAAAAGGGCAACACAATATCGTTGAAGCAATGCCACAATTAATTCAATTGTTTCCATCCTTCGAATACCACATGATAGGATTACCAAGCGAGATTGCTTCGATACAAAAACGTGCATCTGAATTGCAGATAACAAATCATTTAATTTTTCATGGTCCACTTTCAGATGCCGATAAATTTAAACAAATACAGGATTGCCATTTGTTTATGATGCTGAGTGAACATTTACCTGATGGTGATTTTGAAGGATTTGGCATCGCTGTACTCGAAGCCAACGCTTTGGGATTGCCCGCCATAGGCTCGACAAACAGTGGCATTGCCGATGCAATAGCCCCTTATAAATCGGGATTGCTGGTAAACCCTCATGATACAACAGCGATTACCCAAGCCATTCAAACCATTGCCGGAAATTATGAGCAATATTCACGTTCAGCCATTCAACATGCAAATACCTTCCGTTGGGAACAGGTGATTAAACAGTATCTTAAACTCTTACATGAATCCAACTAAACAAAGAAAACTGGTCATCATTTCGCATACCGAACATGTATTGGAAAACGGTAAAGTGTATGGATGGGGACCAACTATAAACGAGATTAACGAACTGGCCAACCATTGGGAACAGATTATCCATGTAGCGTGTTTGCACCAAAAAACTAAACCTAAAAGTGCAGAACCATACTCACATAACCATATTTCATTTGTACCCATTCCACCCTTTGGAGGCAAAACCATAATGAACAAACTGGGTATTGTATGGAAGGCTCCGCAAACGATAGTAGCCGTTATCAGAGCCATTCGGGATGCGTCCGAGGTTCAGTTGCGTTTACCTACGGGAATTGGTTTGTACCTGCTCCCGTTATTCAGTTTTTTTATTCCACGCAAGTTTACACTCTGGGTAAAATATGCAGGCGACTGGTCGGCTGCCGATGCACCGCTTACCTTTAGAATGCAACGCTGGTGGCTCAAAAAAAATATAACAAGATGCAAAGTGACCATCAATGGTTTCTGGCCAAATCAACCCAAACATTGCCTCTCTTTTGAAAACCCCTGTTTATTTGAAACAGAAATAGCTGAAGGTGCAACTCTCGCACAGGCAAAAAAATTTGCTCCACCCTTCAATCTTATTTTTGTGGGTCGTATTGAACATGCCAAAGGTTTGCAACGTATTGTGGATGCCTTACAAAAGATACCCAAACACCTGATCAACCGTGTAGATATTATTGGCGATGGAGCGGATCAATCGTATTACACAAACGAGTTCAGCAAACTCGAATTTAATATTGTGATGCATGGTTTTTTAACCAAGCCGGAGATCATTCCCCTTCTGAAAACTGCTCATTTTGTACTCTTACCTTCCGATTCCGAAGGGTTTCCAAAAGTGATTGCTGAAGGAGCCTGTTATGGTTGCATTCCTGTGGTATCGGATGTATCGAGCATTGGTCATTATGTAAATGACAGCAATGGTTTTTTATGGACTCTTCATGGTCCCCTCCCTTATGCGGCTGTTTTAAACAAAGCAATTATCCAATCAGCAAATGTTTTGGGAACAAAATCTCAAAACCTGCCTAAATTAGCTGCAGCATTTACTCATGAACATTATTTTAGCTCACTTCAATCATTCATTTTCAATACGTAAATACCATTAGTGATTGGGGGATTACACCATGCTGAACCAACTTTTCGATATACGCTCACAATCCGTAACGAAATGGATTACCATCCATATCTTAATCGGGGCTCTGGCCACAATTACCCCTTGGTCTATTATTATTCTATTTTATCTGGTACTATTTAATGCGCTAATACTCCTGACAAAACCTACCAAGAACCAGTATCTTTCATTTGCCATCGTATACTTATGCTCCTTTGATGTGATTGGAAGGATGGCTAAATGTACACCCTTTATTCCCTATGAAATAAGCAAGTACTTACTATTTGCATTGCTGGTAGCTGCGCTTATGCAGAAACAGAGTAGAACAAGCATTGCTTATTGGATGCTCTTGCTCATATTACCAGCTGCATTTTATGATTTCTCGGGTGAAACAGAGTTAAATGACTTAATCAATAATGCATTAGGCCCCATAGACTTGTGTTTAGCTGTTGCCTATTTTTACAAGCAACCCTTTTCGACCAAGGAGTTGAAAACTTTGGTTATTTTGTTACTGTATACCTGCGTGATGGTTCTAACCTTTGCTTATGTTAAAACGCCTGATTACGATGACCTCAATCTAACCTTAAATGCTCAGTCTACAACATCAGGTGGATTTGGATCCAATCAGGTATCAACTATTTTGGGATTGGGTATTTTTATCATCGCGGCCTTTTTAATTTCAGACTGGTCACTAACATCATACAAATTGTTAGATGCATTTTTATTAGGAATATTTGCCCTGCAGGGCCTACTGACCTTCTCAAGAGGAGGAATGGTAGGAGCTTTACTAGCCTTGTTTGTGATGGTAGCAGTAATGACGCTAAAAGGTCGCTCAACGGCTCAATTTCAAAAAATAGCCCTATATGGAGTCCTTATACTAATTGTAGGATTCACAGCTTTTACAATTGTGAATAATGTTACCGGAAACAAGCTATTGTACAGGTATCAAGGCGAGACAGAGGGAACACTTGGTGGTTACAGGGAGGGTGATTTAAACTCTGCAACGTCTGGACGATACGATATTTGGGTGGGAGATATGGATTTATGGATGGAAAATATAGTCTTTGGAAATGGTGTTGGCGCATCTAAATACCTCCGTTTACTCAACGAAGGAACTACAGCACATATTGAACTGAGTCGTTTATTGGCCGAACATGGCCTATTGGGATTGATTTTTTTTCTAATCTGGCTCAGTCTGTTTTTTATCATTCTTACTAATAAAACACAACCTATTCACAAAGGCTTGCTTTGTGCATTGTTTACCATCGCCTTGCTCACCTCTTTCCATGCAGCAATGCGTACCTATATCACCCCTTTGTTAACAGGCATAAGTATGATTACCGTAGTACCCAATACCATATCAAACAAACGTAACAGACCTTATTTGATGAACTCATCAGAAGAGGTTCTTTAAACTATTCCTTCTAACCCTTGAAAACACGAAAAATTTTAATTGTAGGAACTGCGTTCAGCGACAATAAGGCTGTAAAAACACAAGGAGAATACTTATTTGATTTATTGAAAGAAACAATGCCAGATATTACCATTGTTTCTAAGCATCGCAACTACCTTAAACGAATACTTGACATCGTGTATACCATGCTCTTCTTGCGGAAAGATGATGTAGTCATTCTTCAGGTTTACTCCACAAAAAATATATACCTTACCTACCTTGCATTGTGTTTGGGTAAACTCAAATCGTGCAAACTCGTTGCAACCATGCATGGAGGAGGAATTCCAGATATTTACAAACAGAGTCCATTTAAAAGGAGCATACTTAATTCTATTGCGAATAACTGCATGATTATCACTGCTCCCAGCCATTACATTGCAAGTATCTTTAATTCCTCTTATCAAAAAAAAATAAAGATTATTCGCAATTTTATTAATGTGGAAGAATATACTCCCAAGAAACTCTACTCTTATACCTTTACTATTTTATGGATGCGAGCCTATCATGCCATTTATAATCCCATCAAAGCACTTGAAGTTGTTATGCTGCTAAAAGCAGAGGGTATTCCGGTTAAACTTCACATGGGAGGAACCGATTTAGGATTGCTAGATGAAGTTAGGTCGTATATACAAAACCACCACCTCGAAAATGAAGTCACAATTTATAACAGGCTGGATAATGAACAAAAAAATGAACTCGCTAGTATTTGCGATGTATATTTAAATACAACCGAAGTAGATAACAGTCCCGTTTCCTTTCTCGAAATGATGGCAATGGGATTGCCTATCGTAAGTACCAATGTTGGAGGGATACCTTTTTGGGTAAGCGATAAAATTAATGCACTTCTTTCTACCGACAATTCGGCTGTTGACTTAAAAGAGCAAATCAAATTACTGATAAAGGATAAAAAACTATACGACACAATCGTGCATAACAATTTTGAACATGTAAAACCATTTTCAAAACATGCCGTAAAAGAAGACTGGCTTTCCTTACTCAATCATATCTAATTAATAAAAGCATTTTGCAAGACTCTGAAACGAAGCATGCAATTCGGCTCACTAACTGCACCAACCGAATGATTCGAAGCATCGAAAAATTTGCAACCAAATTGTATCCCTATGTTCCTATATGGGTTCAACAGTTGATGGTATCAGTTTATGGACTCAAATGGCATAAACGAAGGTTTGGAGGCATCTTTCAACAAGAGCTTACACAATACAAAAACAGGGAACAGTTCTCTGTACAAGAGTGGGAAGCTTATTGCAATAATCAGTTGCGTTCACTCCTGTTGCATGCGTTTCAAACGGTTCCATATTACCAACAATTGTGGACCGATATTGGGTTTGACTCGCGCAGCATAGCCACATTTACAACCAAACAATTGGGCCAATTACCCATGCTCGAAAAAGAGACCCTACGACAAGAAGGTGACTCTTCTCTATTATCATTAAAGCTCGAAGCAAGTGGAGAATTTTATGCCAGCAGTGGAAGCACCGGCACTCCAACCCGTATATTATTTTCGGCAAAAATGCATCAGCGCTGGAGTGCAGCCTTTGAGGCCCGCATCCGTAACTGGGCAGGACTCAGCATCAAAAATCCAAGAGGCATGATTGGAGGCAGGCGTATTGTGAACGATGGAAACAACCAAGGTCCTTTTTACCGGTACAATTTTATTGAGAAGCAAGTATATTTCTCTGCATATCATATCAGCCCACAGCATATTCCCAATTACCTGAAAGGGATGCAACAACACCGCATTGATTATATGACGGGATATGCCATGAGCAATTATTTTCTGGCGCGTTTTATGGAGGAGCAAAATATTCAGGCTCCACAACTCAAAGCCGTTATCACCAGCAGCGAAAAATTAACACCCGAAATGCGCAACACCTTCAAACGTGTTTACGGCTGTAAAAGCTATGACAGCTACAGTGGTGTTGAAGCCTGCGGACTCATCAGCGAATGTGAACATGGTTCGTTGCATATCAGTCCGGATGTAGCCATCATCGAAATCATTAAAGAAGATGGATCTTATGCTCAACCGGGCGAAACGGGTGAGGCCGTATGCACAGGATTCCTCAACTATGATCAACCCCTGATACGTTACCGGATTGGTGACCTGCTAAAATTAAGTGCAAATCAACAATGCACCTGTGGCCGGCAGATGCCTGTTGTAGATGAAATCATCGGACGTATTGAAGATACTGTTGTTGGTTTGGATGGAAGGGAAATGGTTCGGTTCCATGGTATCTTTATCAATATGCCTTCGGTTATTGAAGGGCAAATCATCCAACACACCTTAACCGCTTTTGAAATCGTTGTGGTGGCATCAGCTCAACTTACTGAAACAGAAAAATCAGACCTTAAAAACAGAATGGAATCACAATTAGGAGCAATTACATTAACCGTTACAGAAACAACACATATACCCCGAAACCAGAATGGAAAATTCAAAGCTGTTGTATCACACGTTAACAGAAAATAAAACACCGGAGAATAGCTACGCTAATTTGATTTTAAGCCTATGAAAATCAATATTACCAAACTCCTTCAACAAGGAGAAAACAACCAAACTGAATTTAAGCTGGCCCAAAATGGATTGCCCGAAAATTTGTTTGAAAGCATTTGTGCGTTTTTAAACCGAAACGGAGGCAATATCGTATTGGGTATTGACGACAACGGAAAAACAATTGGTTTAAACAAAAATACGGTTGAGGCGTTGTGCAAAAACATCACCAATTTGAGCAGTAATCCTCAAAAATTATCGCCTGCATTTTTGCTTGAGCCTAAAATTATAACATTCAAAAACAAAGCCCTTATTCACCTGTATGTGCCATCATCATCACAAGCACACCGTACATCAGGCAAGTTTTTCGACCGGGGCAATGATGGCGATTACGAACTCAAAACAGATCACCAAATTAAACAGCTTTATATTCGTAAAAGCGCATTGTATAGTGAAAACACAATCTACCCCTTTATTCAGGCTAAAGATTTAGATACAGAAAGCCTGCGGTTGATGCGCAAACTGATTCAAAACAACCGCCCCAACCATCCATGGCTTCAGCTAAGCAATTCCGAATTATTTAGGGCCAGTGGTTTATTTCGCAAAGATTTTGCAACCGGAGAAGAAGGATTTACATTAGCAGCCGTATTGTTATTAGGAAAACAAAACTGTATTCAAAGTATTCTGCCTCATTACAAAACAGATGCTGTTGTTAAGATTAAAAACACCGACCGCTATGACGACCGTATCCAGATAAAAGGTAACCTTGTAAAAGCCTATGATACCCTGATGAATTTTGTAAGTAAACATCTGCCTGATAAATTTTATTTAGAAGGTGCGCAAAGAATATCGTTACGGGACAAAATTTTCAGGGAAATTATTGCCAACACGCTCATTCACCGCGAATACCTGAATGCTTTCCCGGCCACACTTACAATTAGTGGAACCTCTGTTACATGTAAAAATGCAAACAAACCACATCAGTATGGAATGTTGTTTCCCGAAAACAGCATCGCATTCCCCAAGAACCCTAATATAGCCCAGATGTTTACCCAAATGGGAAGATGTGAAGAACTTGGAACCGGCATTCCTACTATCTTTAAATACAATACAATTTATGCGGGTAGTGATCAAAAAATAATTTGCGAAGACACCGACATATTCAATATTGAACTCCCCTTGGCAGGTAATGACGAAATAAATGTCGGGGTAAATGTCGGGGTAAATGTCGGGGTAAATGTCGGGGTAAATGTCGGGGTAAATACTCAAAACGAAACAAAGACGCTACAATTAATCCATAAGAAACCAAACATTACACGTATTGAAATTGCATCAAAACTAAAAATAAGTATTCGAACCGTAGAACGAACAATTGCAACCCTCAAAAACAAAAAATTACTTTTCAGAGAAGGTAGTGACAAAGACGGGAAATGGATTGTGCAAAAACCAAAACAGACTAAACAATGAAACTCCTCACGATTATAGGCGCACGACCGCAATTTGTAAAAGCGGCAGCCCTCTCCCGCGAGATTCGAAAACATGCTGCACTCACCGAAATCATCGTGCATACCGGACAACATTTTGATGCCAATATGAGTGATATCTTTTTTGAGGAAATGGAAATTCCTAAACCGCATTATAACCTCAATATTCATGGACTATCCCATGGAGCCATGACAGGTCAGATGTTGGAAGGAATTGAAAAAATTATCCTTGATGAAAAGCCGGATATAGTATTGGTGTACGGAGATACCAACTCAACACTTGCCGGTGCATTGGCTGCAAAAAAATTGCACGTAAAAGTAGCGCATGTTGAAGCCGGACTTCGCAGCTTTAATATGCTGATGCCTGAAGAAATCAACCGTATTGTAACCGATCGAATCAGCGATTGGCTATTTTGTCCAACCGATGCCGCCATTGATAATTTAATCAAAGAAGGTGTTTCTAATGCCCTGATTTTTAAATCAGGGGACGTGATGGAAGATGCCGCTTTGTTTTATGCCGCAAGAGCACAAGATCGTTCAACGATTATTGAACAACTTGGCTTGACAGGAAAATCCTTTGTGCTATCAACCCTTCACCGTGCCGAAAACACAGATGATGCAAACCGCTTAACAGCTATCATCCGTGCACTGAATACCCTTCACCACCATACGCCTGTGGTGCTTCCGTTGCATCCGCGTACCCGGCAAAAACTCAAACAACTTAATATTCAACCTGAGTGTATCATCCTCGAACCTGTAGGGTATTTTGATATGATTCGCTTATTGCAAAATTGTTCACTTGTTATTACCGATAGCGGAGGTTTGCAAAAAGAGGCGTTTTTCTTCCGCAAACATTGCATCACCACCCGCACCGAAACCGAATGGATAGAGTTGATTGAAAACGGATACAATACCTTAGCAGATGCCAATCAACAAAAAATTGAAACATTGGCCTTTGAAAAACTCAACAGTGTTTACCCGGAAGCAAAAAACTTATATGGTAATGGAAAAGCGTGTGAGAATATTTGTAGTGTGCTGCTTAATAATGCCTAGCCCACGTCTCGACTTCGCTCCTTTAGACTTGCAATCAGTAAATTTTATATTTATAGATTGATTGAGA